>CAVAPC010000009.1:0-90722 GCA_963590505.1 uncultured Alistipes sp.
GGCAGCATTAAAAGCGTATGCACAAACCGCTTAAATTCTAAATCCGAAACTTGAGTAACGTATAGCAATAACGTATAGATATGGCTCTGCATGCAGCTCTCTCTTGGGGGACTGTCATTTGAAAACTTATGACTTGTTAAGAAATTGTTGCGTAACATGATTGTATATTCTTTGAACTTTCCTTGTAATCCGAACCGTATACTTTTGCGGCAAAAAGTTAAGGAGTTTAAAAATGTCGAATATGAAAAGGTTCAAGTTTTTATTGGTAATGTTGCTATTGTCATGTATGGCAACATTTGCAGAGAATGAAAGTGTTACAGGAACAGACAAGACAAACAATGATGTCCCGACTTGGAAATTCATGTTAAGCGTGGCACAACCCACAGATCAGCAGTTGGAGCAGATTACGGGCAATGTTGAATTTGCAAAGGAAACGACATTCCTTTATAATCAGTTGCAGGGACTTTGTGTCAAGCGTATACCTGTTGTTCCTGGTGATCCGACTACGAGAATAGTAATTAAAAAAGGTGAACTTTTCAACGCAGTAAGAAAAGTGTCGAAAGGATTGGAAGACGAAATAAAAGAAAACAAGATTTCGAGGACAGAGGCAACAAGCAAAATGAACAAAGTGCTGAATGTAGCAATATCTGCATTTTATTCCGACGATAGCAAGTCTTTTGAAAAAGCGTTGCGAAACAACAAAAAGGACTACAAGCAACTTGTTGCTTTGTTTTCAAAGGTAGAACTGCAATAATTATTAAAGGTAAATAGATTATGAAGAAGTTATCAGTGTTGGCTTGCCTGGTGTGTATGAATGCATCACTTTATGCGCAGTCAATGAAAGTTACGGGAAAGGTGACGGACAAGATGGGTCCTGTTGCTGGAGCCACGGTAAGAGTGCAGGGAACCGATGCTGCTGTGGTTACCGACCTAGATGGAAACTATTCAATTCAGGCAAGCAAGAACTCCATGCTTGAATTTACTTATATTGGCGACAAGACCAAGACCGTGAAGGTCACCAAGAACAATATGAATGTAGCATTGGATGCGGACGTTCAGGACATTGATGAAGTAGTTGTAACTGCAATAGGTATTAAACAGGAAAAGAAGAAACTTGGATATACGACACAACAGGTATCCGGCAAAGACTTGACAGCTCAGGGTAACATGAACGTTGGATCTTCTTTGCAAGGACAAGTTGCCGGTCTTACAGTTTCTGTTCCTTCCAGCATGTTTGAAACGCCGTCGTTTTCTCTTCGTGGTCACACTCCATTGATAGTTCTCGATGGTGTGCCAATCGAATCCGACATGTTTGATGTTTCCAGTGAGAATATCGCCAGTATCAATGTGCTGAAGGGTACGGCTGCATCTGCATTGTACGGAGCCAGAGGTAAAAACGGTGCCATAATGATTTCCACGAAGCAGGCAGAAAAGGAAGGCATAGAGATAAACTTCTCTACTAAAGACATGATGAGCGCCGGATTCATCGCTTATCCGGAGACACAGCATCAGTACGGTAGCGGTTCCAATGGACAATACGCTTTCTGGGACGGCGAAGGCGGCGGCAAATCTGACGATGATATGGAGTGGGGACCTAAACTTGACGTTGGCAACATGGCTGCACAATGGAACAGTCCTATCCGCGACAAGGTCACCGGTGAAGAAATACCGTGGTGGGGAAGTGTGAAAGGAACAAAATACGACGACCAAAGCCGTTACGAACGTGTTGCGATGCCCCTGACATCGCATGACAACCTTAAGGAATTCCTTGAAACAGGCATAATTACCAACAACACGTTGTCTTTGTCTTACAGGGGAAAACGCGCCAAAGTCTATGTGCTTGGACAATATGCTTATCAGAAAGGGCAGGCACCTTCAACTTCTTTGCACACTGGCGGTTTGAACTTCAACTCTACGTTCAACATTTCAGACAGGTTAACTTTGGATGCCATGCTGAACTACAATGTTGTTGTTGCGCCCAATTATCCGGACTATGGCTATCATCCCTCCAATTTCATGTATTCCATTGTAGAATGGATGGGCGACGACATAGACATACGTGAACTGAAAAAACACCAGTGGGTTACTGGAATGGAAGGCTACAAGCAGGCAAACTATAACTACGCATGGTACAACAACCCGTATTTTGCACTTACTCAGGCTACACATTCGGAGCGTCGTAACGTTACTACAGGCCAGTTGCGTTTGAATTATCAGATATTGCCAGAGCTAAGCGTTATGGGGCGAGTTTCTTTGCGCTCTAAAAGAAACTTGACAGAGAACAAGATACCGAAGTCGTACCTTAATTACGGCGATTCCAGAGAGGGGGCGTATAAAGTATGGAATGTAAGTCAGGACAATGTAGACGCAGATGTTTTGGCAACTTATACAAAGAGCTTCCTGAGCGACATCAATCTGACTGTGAATGCAGGAGGAAGTGTTTTTTATCGTAAGTACAGGAATGATTATGCATCTACAGACGGATTGAATGTCCCCGGCATATATTCATTAAAGAACTCTACCGGTTCCATTCTTACCTACAGTTCAGACAATTCTCTGTGGGGATCACGCAGTGAGAAGGAAATAAAGAGTGTCTACGGGTCGGTAAACCTCGATTTGTCAAAATACGCTTACCTTACTTTTACGGGCCGTAACGACTGGTCGTCAACTATAGCAACGGGAAACAACTCTTATTTCTATCCTTCTGTGGCAATAAGCTCAGTAATTTCCGATTATGTGAAGATGCCTCAGTTTGTTGACTATTTCAAGGTCTTGGGTTCCTGGGCAACAGTATCAAGCGACTTGGATCCATACCAGATACTGCAAGTCTATACTAAGGAAACTTCTTGGGGCAGCAATACAGTTGTAAGTTATCCTTCCGCGTTGGTGAACGCAAACATCAAGCCGCAGAAGACGAGCCAGTTTGAGATTGGTTTCTCTACATCCTTTATGAAACGCATATCATTGGACTTCAGTTATTACCGTTCTTCGGATACGAACCAGATACTCGACATGGCGATATCGCAGGCTTCGGGCTTCGACTCGCGAAAAATCAACGGCAATACATATACGACAAACGGAATTGAAGCAATTGTTGGGGTAAAGGCGATTGAAGGCAAGAAGTTCAAATGGAGCTTCAACCTTAATGCCAGTCACAGTGTCAGGAAGTTGAGTTCCATATACGGTGGCGAAGAATATTTCGGAAACCTCAAGAAAGGCGACAGGGCGGATGCTTATTATGCAACAGTATGGCAGCGAGATCCGGAAGGACGTGTAATCGTGGATGCCAACGGCCAGCCACAGAAAGATCCATACGTCCGCAAAGTAGGCCATTACGAGCCAAACGTGCGCTTGGGCATGCAGAACACATTCCGTTTTAACGACTTTACATTGGGAATAGAACTGAATGCAGCCATTGGTGGCTTGATGTATTCCAATCTTAGCCCGAAGATGTGGTGGGGAGGAAAGCATCCCAACTCTGTTATGTACCGCGATGAGGAATATGCCACGGGGAAACCGGTTTATGTTCCGAATGCAGTGCGTGTAGTGAGCGGTGAAGTAACTTACGATGTGCACGGCAACGTTGTGTCGGATACCCGCAAATACGAGAAGTTCACCAATGCAGTCGATTGGCAGTCGTGGTGTCAGAATTATCCGTACCGTGCAACGGTAACCGACAAAATGGACAAATTCTTTGCCAACACTTTCAGCAGAACTTATTTGAAGGTAAGACAGATAAGCTTGAGCTATGACTTCCATAACCTGTTGCCTCAAGGCTCAGTGGTAAAGGGCCTCACTGCTACGCTCTTCTGCAATAACCCGTTCCTTTGGGCAAAGGTCCCTTATGTAGACCCGGACGTCAGTGGCGATACAAGCAGCGATACTGGAGCTGCCGATCCAACGGCCAGATATATCGGATTCGGCGTAAACGTAAAATTCTAACAAGTAAAAGAGAATAACAAGATGAAAGCTAAAATATTCATGTCGTTGGCTATTGCTGGCACACTGTGCTGTTCGTGCAGCAGTTTTGATGAGATAAACGACAATCCAAACGATCCGACGGAGGTTTCCCCTAAACTTATTCTTCCCAACATATGCCAGAGTGCATTCAAACGAAGCACAGACGGAATGTATGCAGACAAGATGGTTGTTCAGACTGACGGCCACAATTCAGAACAGTTCTTTGAATGGAACCGCGGCAGCTTCAGTACTTACGACAACGAACTTCTGCAAGTTACGAAGATGAAGGAAGAGGCCGACAGAACGGGCGAGACAATCTACGACGGACTTTATCATTTCTTCCGTGCCTATTATTTCTATAACCTGACGCTGAAGTTCGGTGATATTCCTTATTCGGAAACGCTGAAAGGAGAAAGCGACGGTGCGTTCACTCCGAAGTATGACACTCAGGAAACGGTGTTTGCCGGAATACTTGACGAACTGTCAACGGCAAACGATGAGCTGGCCAAAGCTGCAAGCAAGGCAGAAACAATCGATGGAGACATAGTTTACAGCGGAAGTTCTGCAAAGTGGCAGAAATTGGTAAACAGCTTCCGGCTGAAAGTCCTTTTGACCCTTTCTCACAAGACCAAAGTGGGTAATCATGACGTGGTGCAAGAATTCAGACAAGTTTCACAGCTTCCTTTGATAAGTTCAAACTCGGAAAATGGCCAACTGTCATACATTGACCAGGAAGGCAACCGCTATCCGCAGTTTAACGCACAGTGGTCTGGTTTCTATATGGACAAGACTTTTATCGACGGCATGGCGCTCAGAAAAGATCCGCGTTTGTTCCTTTACGCACTTCCCACCAACGAGGCTGCTTCGGCAGGCAAGGCAATAACTGACTTTACTGCCTACGCAGGCGGCGACCCTACCGTTCCTTACGGAGAGAACAAGAACTTGGTCGGCGCAGGAAGGATTTCGCAGATAAATTCACGCTATCGTACAAATGCCACAGGTGAGCCGACAATACTTTTAGGCTATGCCGAACTTCAGCAGATATTGGCAGAAGCCGCAGTGAGAGGCTGGATTCAGGGAGATGCAAGGCAGTTTTACGAGAACGGAGTGAAAGCCTCGTTTGCGTGGTACTGCACATACTCCGGAGATTATGCACAGTATGTGACAGACGAAGCCGCAGAAAAATATCTTCAAGGTGACAACGTGAAATGGAACGACCAGATGACAGCAGAACAGAAGCTCGAAAGAATTGTTTATCAGAAGTATTGCGTAAGTTTCTTCCAAGGCGGATGGTCGCCTTTCTTTGAACATTTGCGCACAGGATACCCAGATTTCGCGCATTTGGCCAACAATCCAGTTCCTTATCGCTGGATGTATCCCGACACTGAGAACAAATACAACACGCAGAACGTTGAAGATGCAGTAAAAAGCCAGTTCGGCGAAAACAACGACAAGATAACGGCAAAGCCCTGGTGGCTGAAGTAAAAACAACAAACAGGAGAAAAACGATGAAAAAGATACTATTGTCATTTTTGGCTGCCCTTGCACTTAATTCCAACGCAGTGAAGTCGGAACAGAAAGTGGTGTTGGTCACGGTTGACGGATACCGTTGGCAGGAATTGTTCGGCGGTGCAGACAGTGTGCTTGTAAATGCAAAACAGTTCGGCGACGTGAAGATGATGAAGGCAAGTTACTGGAACGGAAAAACTCCGCAGCAGCGACGCGAGGAACTCATGCCTTTCACATGGAACTATATAGCCAAGAACGGAACGATAATAGGCGACCGTAACCTGGGATGCAAAATGGATGTCACCAACAAGATGTGGTTCTCATATCCGGGATACAACGAAGACCTGTGCGGCCATGCCGACGATGAAAACATCCACAGCAATGATGCTGTTCCGAATCCCAACATGACGGTTTTTGAAGTGGCAAACAATACGCCTGAATACAAGGGCAAGGTTTTGTGCTTCGGCAGTTGGGCCCGATTCATCGAGATATTCAACGAGAAGAGGAGTGGGCTGGAAGTTAATGCCAATTACCGTCATGCCATGTCGAAAGAACCCACGGAGAGGGAGAAATACCTCGACAAGATTCAGGAACTGTGCCCGAAGTACTGGGGTTCAGAGCGGTTTGATTTCCTTACTCACGAGTATGCGATGGAAGCCATGCGCACACGTCATCCAAAGCTTGTGTTCATCGGTTACGGCGATACCGACGAATGGGCGCATGCAGGCAATTACCGTCTTTATCTTGACGCGGCGCACAACACGGATGCCTTCTTGAAAGACTTGTGGACGCTTGTGCAAAGCGATCCGTTCTACAAAGACCAGACTACAATCATAGTGACTTGCGACCACGGGCGCGGTGACACGAACATAAACGCCTGGCGCGACCACGGCCCGCTTACCGCCAATTCCGGTCAGACATGGCTTATGGCGTTCGGCAAGGGCATTCCTGCCAAGGGCGTTCTAACGTCGGGAGAATATTACAACAATCAGATTGCTGCGACAATAGCAAAGATACTGGACATAAAGTTCGCCCCGCAACACAAGGGCGCAGGCAAGGCAATTGAGTTCAAGCCATAACACTTCTTGCTGTCTGAACATTGGTTTTATGAAAACCGGGAACGCTATTCACGCCATATAAGGTTGGCCAAGAATATTGTTCCCGGATTTTGTATGCCTTTTCCACTGCTATGGGGTGCTGATTCACTTTTCGAGAATCGCTTTCTGAAGTCTTACGGATTCGTCATGCACAAGAATCATTATCTGTTTTACGAAGTTCTCGTCAAGACCTTTCTCCTTAGCTTCCTTGCTTCGGCTCTCCAATATTTCCTTGAACCGGTCAGACTGAACTATGGAAACGCCGTGCTCTTTTTTGTAAATGCCTACATCCATACAGACCTTCATCCGCTTTGCCAGAACGTCAATCAGTTCGTTGTCAAGCGAGTCTATCTGGTTTCGCAAGGCTTTCAGGTCTTCGCCTGTGTTCGCGGTCGCGTTGGCGTTTTCTTGCTTGTTCATATTTACATTACGTGCACACATGCATGAAGATGCGGCGGTCAAGGCCAGTATCAGCGTGACAATAAAAAGGTATGACCGTTTCTTCTTCATTTGTCAGTGGTCGCAAACTTTTGTTATGTCAACAGTAAAATTGTCTTCATCCTTTGCAGGCATGAATTTTCCGCGTTCTTCAAGGAAATCGACCAGTTGCTCCGCAGTCAGATCTTCTGCGCTGCAGGTGTAGAAGCGTTCTTCCTCTCCGAATTTCTCTATGATTGCTTTTACGAGTTCCTGTTTCGTATTGTAGCTGTTGCCTTCCATCATGTGAAGGACTTCGTGGCCGTGTGTCATAAATCTGTTGTGTTAAAAAATTGTTTTAGGGGGGGTATGTCCCCTGTCGTTTGAATATTGAATGTTCTGTACGGTGAAGCATGTAATGTTTCAGTGCAAGAGCAATGCGTTTTTTGCGAAAAGCATTTGTTCCGCACTGGGAATAAACCGTTAGCACCGTTGCTTCGGTTTTGTTTTGAACTTCGTTTCAGTTCAGTCGAAACATCGTTTTTTGCGTGTCGATGTTATTTCTTTTCGCCTGCATCCTGCCTTATTTTCCTAATCACGGCACATTCTGCATCGAAGCGCGCTTTTACTGAATCGCGTATCATGCGTATCGTTGTCAGTTCGGCATAGTCCGCTTCTGTTGCGGTGCCCGCTTCCCGGCGTTTGTCCACTTCCTTTTGCTTTTCGGCAAGCTCCTCGTCGAAAGCCTTCACCAGTTCGTCGTGAATCTTCACCTTTGCCTGGAACTTTGCTTCTGTGGCGGCTCGGTAAATCTTCAGCGCTTTTTCGCGCTGAGCTATGGCTTTGGGGTAAGTGCGCCGCAGCGAGTCTATCAGGTTGAGCGCCTTGTCGTGTTCTCCTTTCTGTTCTGCCGTGGCGGCCTGTTCAAGCAGGTTCGTGGCCCGTTCCATGGGGTTGTCTGAACAGGATGAGGCCGCAAGCGCGGCGGCAGCCAGTACGGGTAAGATTGCTTTCATGTTTCTTTCGTCGTGAATGGTTTTGCGGCCGCAGCGTTCACAGTGGCGCTTCTGCGCCCGTATCAGCGTGAAGCCGGATTGTTTTAAGGGCATCTCTGAATGCACGTGTGTACAAAAGTCAGTCTTTTTCCCCATAAAACCAAAACATTGGCGGAAAAATTGTCATAATGGATTTAATTTCTTAAATTTGCATGCCTATGGGTATTGTTCCCGGTAAGAGAAGAATTTTTGTATTCAAACATTGAAATAACCACATTAAAACGCAAGGCTAGAAAGATACAGGCAGAACGCGGTTTGCGTTGCTGCGGCGAGCTTTGAAGAAGAAACTAATTGCAATTGGAAAATATGAAGAAAACAGCCCTTATTACAGGCATAACGGGTCAAGACGGCTCGTTCCTGGCGGAATTCCTGCTAAGCAAAGGATATGAAGTGCATGGTACGATAAGACGCTCTTCGGTTGACTTCCGTGAGCGTATCGCCCACCTTGAGGGGCAGCCGCACTTTCATCTGCATTATGCGGATATGGGCGACTCGATGAGTCTTATACAGGTTGTGGGTAAGGTGCGCCCTACGGAAATTTACAATCTTGCGGCGCAGAGCCACGTTCAGGTGAGTTTCGACTCTCCGGAGTTTACTGCCGATGTTGACGCGACGGGCGTTCTGCGTGTGCTCGAAGCTGTGCGCCAGTGCGGACTGGCCTCCACTTGCCGCATATACCAGGCGTCAACGTCAGAGCTGTACGGTAAGGTGGAAGAGGTTCCGCAGAACGAGAAAACTCCTTTCCACCCTTATTCACCCTATGCCGTGGCCAAACTCTACGGCTATTGGATTGTGAAGGAATACAGGGAAGCTTACGGAATGTTCTGTTGCTCGGGCATACTGTTCAACCACGAAAGCGAGCGCCGCGGAGAAACCTTCGTCACGCGCAAGATTACGCTTGCTGCCGCACGCATCGCGCAGGGAAAGCAAGACAAACTGTACCTCGGCAACCTCTCGTCGCTGCGCGACTGGGGATATGCGAAGGACTATGTTGAATGTATGTGGCTTATACTGCAGAACGACAAGCCCGAAGACTTTGTCATAGCAACGGGCGTGCAGCACTCGGTGCGCGATTTCTGCTATCTCGCTTTCAAGCATGTTGGCATAGAACTGGAGTTCCAGGGAGAAGGAGAGAACGAAAAGGGTATAGACAAGAGCACGGGAAAGGTGCTTGTTGAAGTGTCGAAGGATTTCTATCGCCCCACCGACGTGGTAAACCTTTGGGGAGACCCGACGAAGGCAAAGACTGAACTGGGATGGAATCCCGGGAAAACGTCTTTCGAGCAACTGGTGAAGATTATGGTTGACGCCGACATGGCAAAAGTGGCAGTGGAGCGTGCCGGCGAAAAGGTGAAGATGAATTTGGCAGAGTATCTTGAAAAAGGTATCGTTAAGTAAGGAAAAAGGGCATGCCGCTCCCTTCGTTTAAAACAAATACAAAAATGACTCTTGCAAAAGACAGCAAAATATACGTTGCGGGCCACCGCGGACTGGTAGGCTCCGCAATATGGAACAATTTGGAGAAAAGGGGCTATCACAATCTTGTCGGACGCTCCCACAATGAACTTGACCTTACTGACCAGACTGCAGTAGAGAGGTTCTTCGACGAAGAACGCCCCGATGCCGTTGTGTTGGCAGCCGCTTTCGTGGGCGGGATAATGGCAAACTCGCTCTATCGTGCAGACTTCATCATGCAGAACATGAAGATGCAGTGCAACGTTATAGGCAACGCCTATTCACATGGAGTGAAGAAACTGCTCTTTCTCGGTTCAACGTGCATATATCCAAAGAACGCCCCACAGCCGATGCGCGAAGACGCACTCCTTACGTCGCCACTTGAATACACGAACGAAGAGTATGCCATAGCCAAGATAGCTGGACTGAAAATGTGCGAAAGCTACAATTTGCAGTATGGAACCAATTATATTGCCGTTATGCCCACCAACCTTTACGGACCGAACGACAATTTCCATCTTGAGAACAGTCACGTAATGCCGGCCATGATGCGCAAGATTTATCTGGCAAAGCTTATTCATGAAGGAAACTGGGCTGGAATACGCCGCGACATGGATAAAAGGCCGGTAAATCCAACTGACAAACTGCGCGCTGTCATTGGCGAAGGAAACGTTGACGGCTCAAACTCGGAAGAACGAATATTGAAAGCGCTGGAGTTCTACGGCATAGAGGACAACAAGGTAACGTTGTGGGGAACTGGCAGCCCGTTGCGCGAGTTCCTTTGGAGCGAAGACATGGCCGATGCAAGCGTGCATGTGCTGCTGAACGTGGACTTTAAGGACATAATCGGAATAGAGAAATATTCGTCAGTGTTCTATGGCGCAAAGACAGACGGGGCCGTGGACCGCAACAACAGCGAGGGACGCGGCGGAGCTTTGCCTGCTTTGGGAGAGATTCGCAACTGCCACATCAACGTGGGCACGGGAAAGGAAGTGTCGATAAAGCATGTGGCAGAGATGATAGTTGCCGAACTGGGCTTCAACGGAAGTGTGCTTTGGGACAGTTCCAAACCCGACGGCACAATGCGCAAGCTTACCGACGTTACAAAGCTGCACTCTTTGGGATGGCACCACACTGTGGAAATAGAAGAAGGTGTGCACCGCCTGTATGAATGGTACAGGCAGAGCATAGCTGTTGACTGAGAAACGGAATCAGAAACGGGTGCCGGAAAGGTAGCCCGGAATACCATGGAATAGACAAAACAATTTGCTAAATATGTATTGGGCGCAAGTTAATATGGGCGGGCTTAAGACAAGCCAACGGTTGGGCACGACACACAGCAACGGACTGGTGGTCGCGGCAACTCTTTTGGGCGACTTCTTGATGGCAATGCTCACATACTGGTTTTTCATAACAAAGGTGCTGGGATTCTATTGGGACGAATACCAGATACACACGGCGTTCCTCGTGGGCGTGATATACAGCGCATGCATCATAAACGGAGGCGTAATCGTGTATATACGCAACGTGAAACGTTTCCAGATAGTAACGCTCGTCACGCGAAACGTGCTCGTCTTTGCGCTCATCTCGCTGCCCATCATCAAGTTGGGACATTTCCATTCCATGTACTACAAGGTTATTCCACTCTTCCTGCTGACGCTTATCACCACCGTTTCCGTGTTCCGCCTGTTTGTGCGCTGGGCGGTAATGAAGTATAGCCGCATGAAGAGAAACATAACCAATGTGGTTTTTCTGGGAAGCAAGGAAAACAATCTCGCCCTTTACCGCGAGATGCGTTCCATCTCATCGCTGGGCTACAGAGTGTTAGGCTATTTCGACGACAAACCAAATTCCAATTTCCCAAAAGAATGCGCTTATCTCGGAACGCCTGCCCAACTGACGGATTATCTTAAAGGCAACAACGAGGTGCATGAACTTTTCTGCTGCCTCTCGTCAGACCGCGCAGAAGAAATTCTGAGGATAATGCGCTATTGCGACAAGCATCTGATACATTTCTACAGCGTGCCTAACGTGTCGAACTATCTTCACCGAAGGGTCTATTTCAACATGCTTGGCAACGTGCCGTACCTCAGCCTTTACCGCGAGCCGCTGTCACGCCCGGAAAACAGACTGCTGAAACGGGCGTTCGACATATGCGTCTCGGGACTGTTCCTGTGCACGCTTTTTCCCATTATATATATAGTGGTGGCCATCGTAACGAAGATAACGATGCCCGGCCCCGTATTCTTCCGCCAGAAGAGGAACGGCTTGAACGGGGAAGAGTTCTATTGCTACAAATTCAGAAGCATGAAGGTAAACGCCGATGCCGACAAGCTACAGGCCACAAAGGACGACCCGCGAAAGACGAAGTGGGGCAACATTATGCGCAAGACGAATATCGACGAATTGCCGCAGTTCTGGAACGTGTTGAAGGGCGACATGAGCGTGGTAGGCCCGCGTCCGCACATGATAAAGCACACGAAGGAATATTCTGAACTCATAGACAAGTATATGATACGCCACTATGTGAAACCCGGAATAACGGGTTGGAGCCAAGTTACGGGCTTCCGTGGGGAAACACGTGAGCTGTCGCAGATGGAAGGACGCATAGAAGGCGACATATGGTATATTGAGCATTGGTCGCTCGGACTTGACCTTTATATAATGTACCGCACTGTAGTAAATGTAATACAGGGCGACAAGGAAGCCTACTAGCCAAGGGCGGCATGGCAAACAACAACAATAACATGACATACAATATAACTCCACCAGACAAACTTGGTGTTCTTATAAACCTCCCCGCATCGAAAAGTATTAGCAACAGGGCACTTGTAATATCGGCTCTTGCCGGAACGGAAAAACTTCCAGGTAACCTGTCAGACTGCGACGACACGGAGGTTATAGTAAAGGCCCTTAAAGACAAACCTGACGTGGTTGACATAAAGGCGGCAGGCACGGCAATGAGATTCCTTACGGCAATGTTTTCCACCATTCCGGGGGAACATGTGATGACAGGGACGCCAAGAATGAAGCAGCGTCCCATACATATCCTTGTTGACGCACTGCGCCGACTTGGCGCCGACATAGCTTATGAGGAAAAAGAAGGCTTTCCGCCATTGCGCATCAAAGGGCGTGAACTCGACGGAGGATGGCTTGACATTCAGGGCAACGTTAGCTCGCAGTTTATATCCGCCCTGCTGATGATTGGCCCGAAACTTAAGAAAGGATTGAACCTGAAGCTTGACGGCGATATAATCTCGCGCCCCTATGTGGACCTCACGCTTTGCACTATGCGCGATTTCGGTGCCGATGCAGAATGGACCGACACGGATATGATTGAAGTGAAGCCACAACCTTACAAACCGACGGAATATTTTATAGAGAGCGACTGGAGCGCCGCTTCATACTGGTATGAAACGATTGCCTTGTGCCGCGATCCGGAAGCGGAAGTAAGGCTCGGCGGACTTACCGACGGCTCGCTTCAGGGAGACTCCGTGGTGAAATACCTGTTCAGCATGCTTGGCGTAAAGACTGTTTTCGGCAGCAGAAAGCGCGGTGTGCCCACAACTGTTACGCTTAGGAAGACTGGACTAGTGTCGGCACGTCTTGACTACGATTTCATAAACCAGCCCGATCTTGTGCAGACATTCGTCGTTACATGTGCAATGATGAATATTCCGTTCCATTTCACGGGTCTTGCATCGCTGCGCATAAAGGAAACCGACCGCATCGAGGCTCTCAAACGAGAGATGCGCAAACTCGGATACGTGATAGACGACGGCAACGGCTCTGAACTTGTGTGGAACGGAGAACGCTGTGAGCCTGACATGGCAGCGGCTATCGACACATACGAAGATCACCGCATGGCCATGGCGTTTGCACCGGCAGCTATAAAGACACGCAAGCTGCTGGTGAACAATCCGCAAGTGGTAACCAAGTCATATCCCCGCTTTTGGGATGACATCAAGAAGGCAGGCTTCTGCATATCAGAAGAATAGGCGGGAAACCTGCACTGCAACCCTATTATACTGAAAACGTACAATAAAACGCGCTTTTCAACGTTAAGTCAGAGTGAAAGCAGACAGAAACAAATTTTCAGCCGCCGTTATGGCTTTTATTGCAGCCATGACGGTGATAGCATGTTCGACGCAGAAAAACACGTCGACAAGCCGTTGGTGGCATTCGTTCAACGCCCGTTACAACACGTATTATAACGGCACACTGGCATATATCGATGCTTCGCTGGAAAAGGAAAACGGCAACAAGGACAACTTCACGGAGATGTTGCCGCTCTACACCGTGGGCAACAAGAACAGTCGCGAACTTGGCAAAGGAAACTACGACCGCGCTATTGAAAAATGCCAAAAGGCAATAAAACTGCACAGCATAAAGAAACGTCCCGAATGGAACAAGTCGCGTAAGAAAACGGCCAAGGACATAGAATGGCTGAACCGCCGCGAATATAATCCCTTCCTGTGGAACGCATGGCTTTTGATGGGACGCTCGCAGTTTATGAAGGGTGCTTTCGACGAAGCAGCCTCTACATTTTCATACATGAGCCGTCTCTATGCCACACAACCGGCAATATACGGAAAGGCGAGAGCTTGGTTGGCAAGATGCTACACCGAGCAAGACTGGCTGTATGACGCTGAAGACGTTATAACGAAGATGCGACGCGATTCGATAAGCTGGAGAGCAAAGAAGGATTGGGACTACACCTATGCCGACTATTACATTAAATCCGGACGCTACACAGAAGCGATACCGTATCTTCGAAAGGTGATACGGCATGAAGGACGCCGCAAGCAGCGCGCCCGCGAGTGGTATCTTATGGGACAGTTGCAGACTGCCGTGGGCAACAGACTTGAAGCTTACAAGGCTTACAGGAAGGTTATTGCGCAAAACCCGCCGTATGAACTTGAATTCAACGCACGAATTGCCATGACTGAAGTTATGGCCGGTGGAAAATGGAAGCAGATGGTGGGAAAGCTGAGGCGAATGGCACATAACGACAACAACAAAGACTATCTTGACCAGGTGTATTATGCCATCGGAAACATTTACATGACACAGAAAGATACGCTGAAAGCCATCGACGCATATGAGAAAGGCAACAAAAAGTCTACACGAAACGGTATAGAAAAAGGTGTCTTGCTGCTCACTTTGGGCGACATCTACTGGACGAAAGAGAATTTCAGCGATGCAAAGCGCTGCTATGGCGAGGCGATAGGACTGCTTGACAAAGACAGGAAGGACTATGAACAGTTGTCAAACCGCTCAAAGATACTCGACGAACTCGTGCCGCACACCGAATCGGTACACCTTCAGGATTCTCTTCAGGCTTTGGCAAAGATGCCTGAGAAAGAGCGCAACGCAGCAATAGACCGCGTGATTGAAGCCCTGAAGAAGAAAGAGAAGGAAGAGCGTGACGCCCAACTGGAGGCAGAGGCACAGAAACAGCAGTCGGCAAACAGCGGAACGGCAAACAACAGAACCGACAACAACAATGCAACGAACACGCAAACCAACGGAACATGGTATTTCTACAACCCGTTGACGGTGAGTCAGGGAAAGGCTTCGTTTGAAAGACTGTGGGGAAAGCGCGAAAACGTGGACGACTGGCAGCGCACAAACAAAACCGTTGTGGCGCAGACGCAAGGCGTTGAGGAGATGACCGACGAGATGAGAGACTCGCTGGCAACACTTGCCGAAACGGAGGATTCGTTGAAACAGATAGCCGACAGTGCGCAGAACGACCCGCACAAACGTGAATACTACCTTGCCCAGATTCCTTTCACACAAGAACAGGTGGAGGCAAGCGACAAGATAATAATGGACGGCCTTTACAACTCCGGCGTTATCTTCAAGGACAAACTCGACAACCTCCCGCTCAGCGAGAAAGCTCTGCGCCGACTGGCTGACGACTACCCGTCGTATGAACGGATGGACAATGCATACTACCACTTGTTCCTTCTGTACAGCAGAATGAACAAACGTGATGTGGCGGCTTCCTGGCTGGCCAAACTGAAAAACGGCTTCCCTGACAGCGAATGGACCACGCTTCTTTCTGATCCGGACTTCGAGGAAAATTCCCGTTTTGGAGTTCATATCGAAGATTCTCTTTATGCGTCCACATACGATGCCTTCAAGCAAGACCGGCTGAACGAGGTGAAAGCAAACGTTGCCGCTTCGGCACGCCGTTTCCCCTTGGGTGCAAACCGCGACAAGTTCATCTTCTTCAGCGGAATGGCGAAGCTTAACAGCGGCGACGCAAAAGGGTGTGTCGACGAAATGCAGACTGTAGTTGACAAATATCCAAAGAGCGAAGTAAGCAATCTGGCGGGAATGATTATCAACGGCGTGAAGGCTGGAAGAAAACTTCACGGCGGAAAATTCGACATCAGCGATGTTTGGGCACGGCGTTCTGTGGTGATGGCAGACAGTGACTCCATACAGGCAAAGAAATTCACCGCTGAACGCAATGTTGACTTCTCGTTCATTATCGCATACAAGACTGACTCTGTCAACGAGAACCAGTTGCTTTACGAGCTGGCGAAATACAATTTCTCAAATTTCCTCGTGAGAAACTTCGAGATTATGACGGAAGAAGTGGACGGACTGGAGCGCATGGTGGTTGGTGGCTTCAAGAACTATGATGAGGCTTTGCAGTATGCGCGTCAGCTTTACTCCAACAAGAATATAAGACGGCTTACAGCAAAATGCAGAACAATTATTATAAGCAATACAAACAAAGAGCTGCTTGGCACAAAGTTCAGCTATAACGACTATGACAAGTTCTACGAAAAACATTTCATACCGCTCAGAATAAGCACGGTGAGACTGCTTACCGAGCCGGAGACAGTGGAATACGAGAAAGTCAGCGAGCCGGAAAATGCAGAACCGGACAAGCTTGTTAACGGAGGTGTTATTGACGACGACACATTCATGCAGATCGGAGTTCCGACAACAACCGACGATGGTGAACCGACGAACGGCATAACAGTTCCAGCGGACGACAACAGCTTCAATGTTGAACAGAGACAGGAAGAAAATCCAGCTTCCGCAGAAACCTTCGACGCTGCTCCGCAACAGCCTGCCATCAAGCAGCAACCGCAGGACGAGCTTGACAACATGTTCACTCTGCCGCAAGAGCAGGAACCCGCAGCCGAAAAGAAAGACGACGGACTGCTGACTGTACCTGCTTCAGAGCCTGAAACAACAAAACAACAGGCGATGCCTGAATCAAAGGCACCTGGAAAAACTGAAGTCAAGGCAACGCAGAAAAAAACGGATACTCCTAAGGTTGAGGCTCCAAAGGCTGAAACGCCAAAAACGGAAGTGAAAAAGGTCGAAACGCCCAAGCCTGACGACAACGGCATTCACTTCAACGATGACATTGAAGGCGAGAACTACGATATTACTCCAAGCAACAACAAACAGAAGCAACAGGACTTCAACTTGGAGGACGACTATTATGAACTTGACGGATTCTAAAAACGGAATATGAGCAACGGACTTCTTTTATGGGTGGATGACGAAATAGAATTGCTTCACGCCCACATAATATTCCTTGAGAAGAAGGGGTACGAGGTCGTTACGGTTAGTAACGGAACGGATGCCATCGACGAATGCAGGCGTCACAGCTTTGACCTCGTTCTTCTTGACGAGATGATGCCAGGACTTAGCGGCTTGGAAACTTTGCAGAAGATAAAGGATATACTTCCTGCCACGCCTGTGGTGATGGTGACAAAGAGTGAAGAGGAAGACATAATGAACCAGGCCATCGGTTCAAAGATTGCCGACTATTTGATAAAGCCCGTTAACCCGAGCCAGATTCTACTCTCGCTGAAGAAGAATATCCACCGCAAGGAGATTGTCACTGAGGTTACTCAGACTGGCTATCGGCAGAACTTCATGGATATATCGGCCAAGATAGACAGTTGCAAGACTGCTGATGACTGGATGGAAGTCTACAGGTTGCTTGTGCATTGGGAGATAGAACTGAGCAGTGCAGACAGCAATATGACCGAGATGCTTATGATGCAGAAGAGCGAAGCAAACAGTGCCTTCGCAAAATTCGTGAGGAACAACTACATGGACTGGGTTAATCCCGCCAACCAGCAGTCGCCCTCGCGTCCGCTTATGAGCAACAACATTTTCTGCCGCAAGGTGTTCCCTTTGCTTGACGCAGGCGAAAAGGTGTTCGTTGTGGTGGTTGACAATTTCCGTTACGACCAGTGGCGTGTGTTGTCGAGAGAGGTGGGCGACATGTTCGACATCGACGAATCGCTTTATATGAGCATCCTCCCCACAGCAACACAATATGCTCGAAACGCTATCTTCAGCGGACTGATGCCAGACCAAATAGCAAAGATGTTTCCGGAACTGTGGGTTGACGAGGATGAGGAGGAAGGCAAAAACCTTAACGAGGCACCGCTGATAAAAACCCAGCTGGACCGCTACCGCAGGAGCGGCACGCGCTTCTCGTATCACAAGGTGAACGATTCGGTTGGGGCTGACAAACTTTTGCAACAGTTCAAACAACTGCACGACAATGACCTGAACGTTGTCGTAATCAACTTCATTGACATGCTGAGCCATGCGCGAACAGAATCGAAGATGGTGCGCGAACTGGCAAACAACGAGTCGGCTTACCGCAGTATCACTTTGAGCTGGTTCCGTCACACTGCCTTGTCGGAACTTTTCCGTAGGTTAGCCGACAGTGACTACACCGTTGTGCTGACAACAGACCACGGAAGCATTCGGGCTTCGCGTCCTTTAAAAATTGTTGGCGACAGAAATACCAACACCAACCTGAGATACAAACTCGGCAAAAACCTAAACTACAACAACAAAGAGGTCTTTGCGATTAAGGAACCGCACAAAGCACAGCTTCCTTCGCCAAATCTCAGCACGTCTTACGTGTTTGCAACGGGAGATACCTTCTTCGCTTATCCAAACAACTACAACTATTACGTTTCCTACTACAAGGATACGTTCCAGCACGGCGGTATTTCCATGGAGGAAATGCTGATACCTTTGGTTACATTAAAGAAAAAGAAAAGATGAAACAGGAGATAAAGATAAACGGCACTGCCGGACTGGCAGATGCCGCCCAGCAGTTTATAAGTCTAATGGGCGATGGCCGAGTGTTTGCCTTCTACGGAAAGATGGGAGCGGGCAAGACAACATTCATCAAGGCTGTTTGTGAAGCGATGGGAGTTGAAGACACCGTAACTTCGCCTACCTTCGCCATAGTCAACGAGTATCAGTCAAACGCAGTAGACTATCCTATATATCATTTCGACTTCTATCGGATAAAGAAACTTGAGGAAGTGTACGACATGGGCTATGAGGATTATTTCTACGGAGGCGGAGTCTGCTTCATTGAGTGGCCCGAACTCATTGAGGAATTGCTTCCTGAAGATGCTGTGCGCGTGGAGATAACTGAGGAAGCCGACGGCTCGCGCACTGTAACTGTCGGAGAATAGAAGAAATGGAATATCCTTTAAAAAACGGTTGATGGACGCAGATTTGTTGAAGCAAGACGAGTCCTTTATGCGCAAGGCGCTGGTCGAGGCAGAAAGGGCGTTTCAAAAAGGCGAGATTCCCGTTGGGGCAGTTGTAGTATGCAGAGGCCAGATAATCTCGCGGGCTCACAACATGACGGAAACATTGACTGATGTAACAGCCCATGCAGAGATGCAGGCCATAACATCAGCCGCGAACACGCTCGGAGGAAAGTATCTTTCTGACTGTACGCTCTATGTTACGGTTGAACCTTGCCCCATGTGTGCCGGAGCGTTAGGATGGTCGCAAATCCGTCGAATCGTGTATGGCGCGGCAGACGAGAAGCGCGGATATCGTAAGTATGCTCCCGATGTTCTTCATCCTAAGGCAACGGTTACTGGCGGCGTGCTGGAAGAAGAATGTCGAAGGCTGATGCAGGATTTTTTCAGGCGAAAACGATAATTGTCTGAACTTCCTTGTATTTACATCGAAGGTATGACAAAACGGGCAAAGCTTCTGATATGAAACTTTGCCCGTTTGTGTTTTCTTTTAATGCATCGCACTTCTGTCAAAGTCTTACAGAAGAGCGTCGAATTTCTTTTGTATTGCCGACTTTGACTGTCCGCCAACGAGACGGTCAACCACTTCGCCGTTCTTTATAAACAGCAGTGTCGGGATGTTGCGGATGCCGAATTCCATTGCGATGTCGTCGTTCTCTTCAACGTCGCACTTGCCCACAACAATTTTTCCGTCGTATTCCTGTGCGAGTTCAGCCACAGACGGTGCGATGGCACGGCACGGACCACACCATGTTGCCCAAAAGTCAACTACCAATGGCAGTTCGCCATTCTTCAAACTCTCAAAGTTCTCGGTTGTTATTGTTACTTCCATTTTTTTGTTAATCGTTATTTGTTGTTTGGTGCAAAGGTAATCCTTTTTTATGAGATGCATGTTCCATTTAAGATTATTTCTCCCAAATCGTCCTGGGTGGTTGTCTCTTTCTTTCTTGCATCTTAGTTTATAGTGTATTCCATGGCAGGGCATTCTTTTATGAATGTGATCAGTTCTTTCGACACATTGATTTTGTAATTCTTGCACCGCATGCTGATGCTGCGCTTGTCGTCAAGGTTGTTCAGCTGCACGTATACGGGGCACTTCCCCTGCTGCTTGTCGAGAATGGCTTTAAGGTCAGCTGCCATTTCGTCAGAAACCTTTTGTGCGTCAACGGAAACTGTGAACTTCTTGATAAGGTCGTCATTTTTGACAACGTCTTCAAGATATTCAATGTCGTTTATTACAATGTCTAAAATGTTTGCGTTGTAGCTTCTTGCCCTCATTGCTGCCTTTACAAATATGGGGGAACCTTCCTTGAACATGTTCTCTTTTGAGGTCCATTCATTTCCAAAGAACGCCAATTCGCCGGAGCCAGAGTAGTCTTCGATAGTTACGAAGCCGCACGGTTTCCCGTTTCTTGTCATAGTCTTGCGCACTTTTGTTACAATGCCGCCAAATACCATCCCGCCCTTCTCCTTCAGAGCTTCCTTGTCTGAGAGTTCTGTGCATTTCGTGTTGCAGAAATTGTCGAGTATGATCATATAGGAATCAAGCGGGTGCCCCGATATGTACACGCCGACAAGGTCGCGTTCACGGTTCATCTTTTCAATGTTGCTCCAATGCTCGCATTGAGGTATGCTTGGCGTGGCTATTCCCACTTGTTCAAGTCCGCCGAAAAGACTGTTCTTCATTTCGCTCATTGACGACTGGTATTTCTGTCCGTAGCGAATCAGAGTGTCAAAGAACGGCTCGTCTTTCTCGTTCTTCGCAAAATAGCGTTCGCGCTCTATTCCGAAGCAGTCGAATCCACCGCTCAAAGCCATGCTCTCGAAGCACTTCCTGTTGCATGACCTTAGGTCTACGCGTTGCGCCACGTCGAAGATGTCTTTGTAAGGCCCGTTCTTCTCCCTTTCGTTGATGAGGCTTTCTGCGCCGGACGTTCCCATATTCTTGATGGCTGCAAGTCCGAAACGTATTGCCCCGTCTTTGTTCACGCTGAACTTGTTGCGGCTTTCGTTTACGTCCGGCCCAAGCGTCTTTATGCCCATCGACTTGCACTCGTCCATAAGCTTCGTAACTTCCGTAATGTTTGCCAGGTTTCGGCTCATGTTGGCAGCCATGTATTCTGCTGGGTAATGTGCCTTTAGGTAGGCAGTCTGGTATGCCACCCACGAATAGCACGTGGCGTGGCTCTTGTTGAAGGCGTAGCTGGCGAATTTCTCCCAGTCTCCCCATATCTTGTCAAGTATTTGGGGATCGTGTCCGTTTTTCTTTCCGCCCTCTATGAACATCGGCTTCATTTTGTCTACGATGTCCTTCTTCTTCTTACCCATTGCTTTTCTCAATGCGTCGCTCTGACCGCGGGTGAAGTCGGCGAGCTGGCGCGAAAGGAGCATTACTTGTTCCTGATAGACAGTTATGCCGTAGGTGTCTTTCAGGTATTTCTCCATGCAGGGAATGTCGTACGTAATCTTCTGCTTGCCGTTTTTTCTTGCGATGAAGTCTGGAATGTAGTCCATTGGCCCTGGTCTGTAGAGCGCGTTCATGGCGATGATATCCTCGAACGTTGTGGGCTTGAGCTCTTTCAGGTATTTCTGCATGCCGGCGGACTCAAACTGGAACGTTCCGATGGTTCGTCCTTCGCTGTACAGGCGGTAAGTGGCTTCGTCGTCGATAGGAATGGTGTCAAGGTCAATTTCCTCTCCTGTATGAAGGCGTATGTTCTCCACCGCCTCTTTAAGGATTGAGAGTGTCTTCAGCCCTAGAAAGTCCATCTTTATAAGGCCGGTCTCTTCAATCACGTGTCCGTCGTACTGCGTGCACAGGAGCTTGTGGCCGGGATCGGCCTTGTCTTCGGCAGTAGACACGGGCACCCAGTCGCTTATGGCATCGCGGCAGATGATGGTTCCGCAGGCGTGGATACCGGTTCCGCGCACTGTTCCCTCCAGCATCTTGGCGTATGTTATTGTGTTTCTGAGGTTCTCTTCGGGCGATACAGCTGCCTCTTGAAGTTCCTTAACGTACTTTATCGCATTGGGAAGGTTCATCTTAACTGCGTTTCCCTTTTCGTCGCTTAGCTTGTCGGGAATCTGCTTGCAGATGGAGTTGATAACTGGGAGAGGGACTTTTTCAACGCGCGCGACGTCCTTTAGGGCATTTTTCGTTGCCATTGTGCCGTAAGTGATAATGTGTGCAACTTTGTCGTGTCCGTATTTGTCTTCAACCCATTCGAGCACTTTTCCTCGTCCGTCGTCGTCGAAGTCCGTATCGATATCAGGCAATGAAATACGGTCCGGGTTAAGGAAACGCTCGAAAAGGAGGTCGTATTTCATCGGGTCGATCTTCGTTATGCCAAGACAGTAAGCTACTACAGATCCGGCAGCAGAACCACGTCCCGGTCCGACCATGACGCCAAGCTCGTTGCGTGCCGAGTTGATGAAATCCTGAACGATAAGGAAGTAGCCCGGAAAACCCATGGTTTTCATTATGTGCAGCTCAAACTTCACGCGTTCTTTCACGTCGTCCGGCAGCGGATCGCCGTATCTCACCTTTGCACCGTCGTATGCCAGCTTTGCAAGATAGTCGGCTTCGAATTTTATGCGGTACAGCTTTTCTATGCCTCCCAGTTTCTTTATCTTTTTGTCTGCCTCGTCTTTTGGCAGCGGGTTCTCCCCGTTTTCGTCGGAAGTGAACTCGTCATATAGCTGTTCGGGCGTTATGTTGCGCCGTGTGTCTTCCTCGGTTCCGAATTCTGCCGGTATCGGGAAGAATGGCATGATGGGGGCATGGTCGATGGAGTAGGTTTCAACCTTGTCGAGAATCTCTATCGTGTTCGACAAAGACTCCGGCACATCGGCGAAAACCTCGTTCATCTCCTCGCGTGTCTTGAACCATTCCTGCTTTGAATACAGCATGCGTTTGGGATCATCCAGTTCGCTTTGCGTTGCAAGGCAGAGCAGATGGTCGTGCGCCTCGGCATTGTCCTTGTCGACAAAGTGTGCGTCGTTGGTGCAAACCACTTTTATTCCATATTCTTTGGCAAGCCGTAGGATTACGCGGTTGGCTTTTTGCTGCAGCGGGAACGTTTCGCGGTTCGCGCGCAAGTTAGGGTCTTTCACTTCGTGCCGCTGTATTTCAAGATAGTAGTCGCTGCCGAACACACGCTGATACCATTCTATCGCTTCCCTTGCGCCTTCGATGTCGTCCTTTAGAATCTTTGCCGGCACTTCTCCTGCAATGCAGGCAGAACATACGATAAGGTCTTCGTGATACCGTTCAAGGTCCTCCCTGTCGGTACGCGGGCGCAAATAGAAACCGTCGACCCATGCCCTCGACACGAGTTTTATGAGATTCTTGTAACCATTGTAGTTCTTTGCAAGCACGATGAGGTGGTATCCGCTCTTGTCAACCTTAGGGTCTTTCTTGTCTTCCTTCTTTCGTCTTGCCACATACATCTCGCATCCGAAAATCGGTTTGAACTCAGGCTTCCCCTCGTCGCGCTGCTTTCCGTTAACCTTGTTGCAGTAGTTGAACAGCTCTTTCACTCCGAACATGTTGCCATGGTCGGTGATAGCCATTCCGCGCATGCCGTTGGCAATGGCTTTGTCAACCAGTTTCTGTATGCTCGACTGTCCGTCGAGAATGCTGTAGTACGTATGTACGTGAAGATGAATGAAGTCTTGCATTGTTTTGCAGCAGATTTTAAGATTAAACGGCGTAAAACAGGCTCAAAGTTACGCTTTATTCGTGAAACGGCAAAAGATGGAAAGTAAAATTTGGGTAAGTGGCAAAAATACGGTATCTTTGCAGATGCTTTGAATTTTGGCGGGCAAATATCGCCGTCTGCCATGCATTTTTATCATCAAGCAACAATACTATGGGCAAAAGAATCAAGAAACTTAAGAGCGTAAGGATACACAGAGAGGGCACCGACACGCTTCTCTATGGCTTCGTGCTTATAGCCGCCGTGGCAGCTATCCTGTGGCTCTATGTTGACTGCAAGGTCGCCTTTTGGAGCTTTGTCGCCGTATTCGGCATACTTTACGCCATAGTGCTCAATTTCTTTCGCTGTCCAAAGAGATTCTTTGAAGGCGAGACGGACAAGATTGTAGTGGCTCCGGCAGACGGAAGGGTGGTAGTGATTGAAGAAGTGGAGGAGAACACATATTTCCATGACCGCCGCCTTATGATAAGCATATTCATGAGTCTGTTCAACGTTCATGCAAACTGGTTCCCCGTTGACGGCAAGGTGAAGTTCGTCCACCACAAGAACGGAAATTACCATAAGGCGTGGCTTCCTAAAGCCAGCGAGGAAAACGAACATGCCGACGTTATGCTGGAAGCCGACGACGGGCAGGAAATACTCTGCCGGCAGATTGCAGGGGCTGTGGCACGGCGCATCGTTACGTATGCAAAGCCGGACGAAGACTGTTACATCGACGAGCACATGGGATTCATCAAGTTCGGCTCAAGAGTTGACGTCTTCCTGCCTTTGGGCACCGAAGTGTGCGTAAAGATGGGGCAGGCAACGACAGGCGACAAGACAGTCATAGCCAGACTGAAATGAAAACAAGTGGATTATGAATCGCAAACCATAGACTTATGACGGCAAAACAACTTCCTTTCGCATCATAACTCTATGGTTTTTTCTATACGTTCAACTTAATACAAAAACAATGGCAAACTTCATTACAAGAAATATCCCCAATACCATAACGTGCTGCAACCTTGTGTCGGGCTGCATTGCCACGGCATTTGCTTTCAGCGGGCGCCCGGAACTGGCACTGACATGGATTATAATCGGAGCGGTTTTCGACTTCTTCGACGGCATGAGCGCCAGACTGCTCGGCGTATCGTCACCCATAGGCAAGGAACTTGACTCGCTGGCCGACGACGTGACATTCGGTGTCGCACCTTCAACCATGGTCTTTGCGCAGATGGGCGTGATGGATTATCCCACAATGCTCGAACCGTTGAGAGCGGTTCTGCCGTTCTTTGCCTATGTGATGGCAGCGTTTTCGGCACTCCGCCTGGCGAAATTCAATCTCGATACGCGTCAGACGACATCGTTCATCGGATTGCCTACACCGGCAAACGCCCTGTTCTGGGGTTCGCTCATAGTGGGCGGCAGCGACATTCTGGAAGCCTCTCCGCTCAATATATTGGCCGTTATGATTATGGTGCTTGTGAGCAGCTGGCTGCTTGTGGCTGAATTGCCAATGTTCGCACTGAAGTTCAAACATTGGGGATGGAAAGGAAACGAGGTGAAGTACATCTTTGTGATTTCGTGTATACCGCTGCTTTATATATTCCGCCTCTCTGCTTTCGCCATAATAATAGCGTGGTATGTCATTTTGTCCGTATATGTCAATCTCACAGCAAAGCGCAAGCCGATAGATAACACTGGCAATGTCTGATGGCATTATATTTGCACTTGATGAAACAAGAGACCCAATACGGAAGTTTTCCGTTTAGTGAACAGGCATTAACCATTAGCAGAAAACCAATATGACAGGAGTGTTACTCATCTTATTAGCCATATTCCTATATTATATAATAAAGGTAGGAATAAATCTTTACGGTATTTACCGCAAAGTGCACGACGCAGCAAACACGTTCCGCCAGTTTAACGGAAGAGGACCGCAATACGGCAACACCTATGGCAACAGTAATGCGGGAGGAAGCAACGGGGGACAGGGATACCAGCGCACTGCCCACACCGCACCGAACGGCGACGTTATAGAAGATCGCCGCACGGAAGACGAGATCAACAGGAAGATTTTCACTCAGGAAGAAGGCGAATACGTGGATTTCGAGGAAGTGAATTGAGGAAGATACTGTAAAAAGACAAAAACATATGAATTGGTGTAGCTCGACGAGTTGTACCAATTTTTTTTAGAGGCATTATTGTTGTTGACAGTTTGGCTTGTTCTGTATTGTAGACAGGTGGATTATCTGCCGTTTATTGTTTGCTTTCATTCAAAAGGAAGGGATTGATTTCAAGGTTAAAGGGATAATCGGTATTTTTGCAGTAAATATGATAACACAATTTACAATGAACGGAATTAAGAACTTTACATTTATACTCTCTTTCTTTGGCGTACTCAGCGCAACGGCACAGGTGAACGACAATAAATGCGGACTGGTGGGATTTGCCAACTATGCAGACCTTCGCCTGAACGGCACAACAGGCGGTGCTCAGGCTGAGGTGGTTAGAGTGACAACGCGCGAGCAGCTTGCCCAATATGCCAAAGGAGCTACGCCTTACGTAATTATAATAGAAAACGATATTACCGGTAATGGAAATATAGGTGAAGGCTCAGCCGGTGTGAAAGACTATATCTCGCTTGGCAGCAACAAGACGATAATAGGTGCAGGCAACGGTGTAACGCTGAACAAAGTAGGCTTCGATGCCAACGGACAGCAGAACATCATACTGCGTAACCTTAAGATAACGAACTGCAATCCCGATGCCCTTGCCTTCCGCAACACGCACCACGTGTGGGTGGACCACTGCGATTTTTCAAGTTCTGCCGACGGACTGCTTGACTTCACCATTGGTTCAAGTTATCTCAGTGTGTCGTGGACAAAGTTCAGCAACCACGACAAGGTTTCAATCTGTAATTCCGGAACAAACCACTTTGAAGACAACGGACGTGAACGCGCTACATATCACCACTGTTGGTTTGACAACACAACACAGCGTAACCCCCGTTTTGGCTATGGGCTTGGTCATGTGTTCAACAACTATTATACAAAAAATTCAAGCTACTGCGTTGGTTATCACACCCAGGCAAAGGTTGTGGTGGAGAACACGCTTTTCAGCAATACCAATTCACCGCTGAACCAAATGTATACTTCAAACTCGTATGAGGCATCCTACGCCGATGTGCTGAGCCGCGGCAACAAGTTCGACAACGTGAGCGGCAATACGAAGGATACGGGCGTGGGCTTTGACATAGAACGCTATTATGACTATTCATCATCTCTCAACGGTGCTTCAGACATGGAAAGCCTTTCGGCTAGCATGGGACTTGCCAATGACATTGAACACGACATCATTCCCTTTCCGGGCAACGGAGCAAAAGGCGTGACGCAGGATATGAAACTGCAGTGCGGAGCAATAAGTGGAGCGGAAAGATATGATTATTACATTGCAGAAGAGGGCGCATCGCCGCAAACCTTTGTGGCATACAGCGCAACCGATACGGAACTCAAGCCGTCTACGCACTATGTTTGGTATGCCGTAGTGACGACCCCCGAAAAGACATACACCAGCAGTACTTTCCACTTCGGCACGGCTGCACAGACAGCGCACACTCCAACTCCGGACAACGGAGAGCAACATGTCAAACTGCGCGAAGCATTGATTGACAAAAGGCCTCTTACGCCTGCACGGTTGCAGTGGCGTCCGGCATACCGCGCACAGTCGTACAAGGTTTACTTTGCCGAAGGTTCTTCCGTGTCCGACGAGAATTTCGTGGGCGAGACAACGTCAACAATGTTCTCCCCCGGTGCACTGAAATACGGCGAACAATACACATGGCGTGTTGATGCTGTGGCGGCAGACGGAACGGTGACGACAGGCGAAACATGGACCTTTGCTTCCGACAAGACTGAAATATCCGAGGGAAAGACAGAGATGGAAAAATCTGTGCTCAACGGTTATGCCTATCTTGAGAAAGGTTCTTCCAGCCGTTCCTACTCCGGTGACTTTGCTGTGGTGGGCGAGGCCGGTCCTGGAAGCATGAGTGTAGTGTGGAACGGAGAAGAAGCTGACTTCGACATAACCACAACATATTTTGATTGGCAGTCGAAGACCAAGTACAAGGGCTCATTTGCTTTGTATGTTAACGAGGAGCAGAAAGACACATGGCTTTCACAGAGTGATGGCAGCAACATGATAGACCACAAGTCAACGTCCGTGTCGTTGCATCCTGGCGACGAACTGCGCCTGGAGTTCTATACCGACGACAAGATGCGCTTGCGTACTGACTGTATCAGCGTTGCTAAATCTGCCACTAACGGTATTCACGACGTTGATGCCGACAGCAACCACAAGGCATTGCGTGTGTATACCATAGACGGACGCTACATAGGAACGTCTGTCAGCGGTCTTCCATCTGGCATATATCTGGTTAACGGAAAGAAAATCGCACTTTAGCATTTATGGCCAGAGTGGATAAGCACTGGCTTCGGTTGCCGGGAGAGCCAATAAAAAGTGGCATTGAAGTGAAATGGTTCACAGAGGCTTAAGACAAAATGTCAATATGGCGCAGACAACTAGAACTGACAATGTTTCGGTGATAAAACAGGTACGGATGCTTAATCGCATGTCGCCAAATGTTAGTTCGCGTTGGTTTGTTCCGATGTACGGCTTATAGAAAAGCTCTCCGAAATAGTCGTGCGGTCCTCCGAAACGGCAGTCGAGCAATGCAGACAGTGCCGCTTCGGGCCATCCGCTGTTGGGCGAAGCGTGGAAACGGGAATAATGCAATGTCTGCTTTGTGTAATATGCAAGGCTGCGGTGAGGAAGAACTTTGTAAAAGCGTACATGAATCCAACCGCTGACGACAACAAGAAATGCCGTCAGTCGTGCGGGAATGTAATTGGCTATATCGTCGATATGTGCAGCCCAACAACCGAAGTCTTTGTATCTCTCGTTCTGGTATCCTATCATGGAATCGAGCGTGTTCACCATCTTGTATGCAAGCATGCTGGGCAGTCCCAAAAGACAAAACCAGAAAAGCGGTGCAATGACACCGTCAGACAGATTCTCGGCAAGGGTCTCGAGTGATGCTGTGGCTACTTCCTGTCGCGACAACGACTGTGTGTCGCGCCCTACGATACGCCCCACTTGTTTTCGGCCTTCGTCAAGTCCACACTGCAATGCTTCAAAAACCAGTCGCACTTCGCGGCGCAATGTCTTTCCTGCAAGGCAATAGAAAACGAGAACAGACTGGACAACTAACGACAATACCGCGACTGGTAGGCTTGGTTTCCCGTTTCTTGTCGTAATGTCGTTGAGCAATGCTACCCCCAAGAGAACAACGACGAAGATTGCGGCAATGCTGAACACTGCGAATGCCGCTCCTTTCGCTTTCCTGTGTCTTCCCTTGTTCAAGCGTCGTTCCCCCGCGGCAATCCATTTTCCCATATATACTATGGGGTGGGGGAGTGACACTGGGTCGCCGAAAATCAAATCGAGCAACCAACCGATAACCAAACTCAGCAGTGGAAGATTGCCGCTTATAAATATTGCTGTTTCGTCCATTCTTTTAAAGCGTTGATTAGTTTGTCGTTTTCCGCACTTGTCTGCACGGCAATGCGGAAATGTTTCTGTGATAGACTATGAAAATTGCTTGCGTCGCGTATCAGTATGCCGTATCGGGAAATGAGATGTTCCTTTAGTGTTGAGGCGCAGCCCGACGGCAGCTCGCAGAGCAGAATGTTGCTGTCGGAGGGGAAAGTCTTTATCCTGAGTTCTTCTATTTGTTCAGCTACCCTTTGCCGTTCCCTGCACATGGTGGGTGCGTCAATGCGGTAGTAGTCACAATGTTCCATAAGGTAAAGACCTGCTTCAACGGCAAGACTGTTTACAGACCACGGCATTCTGTAACGCTTTACCCTGGAAATCAACGTGCCGTTTCCTATGGCGTATCCCAGGCGCAGTCCCGGTATTCCGAAGTCTTTTGTCATGGAGTAAAGAATCAACACGTTTCCAAGACTTGTTGCTTCTTCACATTGCAATGTTTTTTTGTGTGTATATGCCGAATAGCTTTGGTCCACAATGAACAATGTGTCGGGATTGTTCTTTATTATGTCGGTCAGATAGTCATGTTCATACACCTGTCCTGTAGGGTTGTTGGGGCTGCATAGCCATACAGTGTCATTGCTTCCGAATTTGTCGTCGGCGTTTATCGCTATAATGTCTTTTGTTTTGCATCCGTGTATTTTGCAGGCATCTGCATATTCAGAGAAAGTGGGTTGCACAATATGCTGAATCCTATCCTTGAAACATTGGGCAATAAGATAGATTGCTTCTGTTGCTCCGTTGGTTGCCATCACATTTATGCTTCCGATACCGAGCTTGTCAGCAATGGTCCTTTCTAGTGTCTTTGGCTCCGGTTCCGGATAACTCGTTATTGCTGGCAACTTTGCGGCGAGAGCCTTGAAGAGTTGTGAATGGTCGAAATGGTTGAATATGTTTGTGGAGAAATTTATTTCCACGTTGCCGTATTTATATATGTCGTCTCCGTGCCCTTGTATCATGCCCTCATAATTTTTAGAAGTTGTTCTATGTCAACATGCTTTCTCACATGGTCGGCGAGCAGGTCATACTGCCTGTCTTTGAACTCCTCCACCGTTTCGTTCTGTTTTTCCTTTATACCTTTTTTATATGGTGCGATGAGATATTCTATCACCGGTTGGTTGTCGAGAAAACCGTGGAAGTATGTGCCGATACAGTGTTTGCCGAAAACAATGTCGTCTGCTTTTGCTCCGTCTTTTCCGCTGCCGTTACAGTAGGTGGTAATACCCTGATGAATCTCATAGCCTTTGCACGGTTCATTGTTGAACGTGAACTCCACCTGTTTTGTTATCTTCTCGTCAAGCATCTCCGTTGTCGTGCCGAGAAGACCAAGTCCAGGCAGTTGCGGAATGCTGCCTTCCACACCGTGCGGGTCGCATACCATTTGTCCAAGCATCTGGTATCCTCCGCAAATTCCCACCACCGTTTTCCCGTTTCTGTGGGCGCGGATAACAGCCTGTGCCACGCCGTTGCGCCGAAGTTCATACAGGTCGTCCATTGTGGCTTTTGTGCCAGGCAATATGATGATGTCAGCTTTCTCGATGTCGGCTGTGTTATTCGTATAAAACAGGTTCACCCTCTCGTCGCGCTCAAGCACATTGAAGTCGGTGAAATTGGATATATGTCGCAGCAACACTACGGCAACGTTCACTTTTCCGGCGGCAGCGGAATGAATCTTGTGTTCAAGCTCCACACTGTCCTCCTCCTCTATCACGATGTCGTTGAACATCGGCACGACACCGAACACAGGCACGTGGCAGAGGTCTTCAATCATTTTTCTTCCCTCTTCGAAGAGACGGATGTCGCCGCGAAACTTGTTTATTATGATACCCTTTATGCGCTGCTTGTCTTCTGGAGTCTGAAGCATAATGCTGCCGTAGCACGAGGCGAAGACACCGCCGCGGTCTATATCAGCCACGAGTATCACGTCGGCGTCGGCGTGTCGCGCCATTGGCATGTTTACGATGTCGGAGTCACGCAGATTTATTTCCGATACGCTTCCTGCACCCTCCATTACAATGGGATTGAATTTCCACGCGAGACGGTCGAAAGCCTCGTTTACGGCGGTGCGCAGTTCTTCCCTGCCTTCTTTCCTGAAATATTCGTATGCTGAGCGGTTGCCGATGGGTTTGCCGTTAAGCACCACCTGAGTTGTGTGCTCAGAATTTGGTTTCAGCAGTAGCGGATTCATGTCTGTGCAGCAAGGAATCTTAGCCGCCTCCGCCTGTACCGCCTGTGCGCGTCCTATCTCCAGTCCGTCCGGCGTGGCATAAGAGTTGAGTGCCATGTTCTGCGCCTTGAACGGGGCAGGGGAGAACCCTTCTTGCAGGAAAATCCTGCACAACGCCGTTGCGAGCACGCTTTTCCCCACGTCGCTACCTGTCCCCACGAGCATCACGGGATGCAGTTTAATATTTTTGTTCATGTTCTTTCTGTCTGTTGTCGGTCTTTTGTAATTGTTTACCTCATCCATATACCAAAGCGTTCATGTTTTGTTATGATATGGGATATACTGGTTTGTTTCAGAAATCCATCACGGTATTGTTTGATTTTCTTTAAATATTTAGAGAGATTACTGAAATATTAGAACACATTATTGCCAAACCGTTCAAGTATTTCCTTTTTCTTCTCAGAACTGATGGAATCGCAGCCTCTAAATGCATAATCTCCAATGCTTGTAACGCTATCTGGAATTTCTATTGATTTCAAAGATTTACAAAAAATAAACGCACGTTCTCCAATACTTGTTATGCTATTGGGAATTTCTATTGATTTCAAGGATTGGCATTCACTAAAAACATTGTCTCCAATACTTATCACACTATCAGGAATTTTTATTGATTTCAAGGAAGAACACCTAGAAAATGCACTATTTCCAATTTTTGTTACGCTATTTGGAATTTCTATTGTCTCTAAGGAAGAACATATACAAAACGCTTCATTTTCAATGCTTGTAACACTATCGGGTATATCTATTGATCTCAAAGAAGAACAGCAACCAAATGCACCTCGCCCAATACAAACAACACCATCGGGAATAGAGCAAACGGCACTGTTGGAATGACATGCTATTAACACATTACATTTTTTATCAATCAACAGATCATTTTCAAAACAAAAATTAGGAGAATGTATTTTTAACGAACCTTGCCAACATGCAAAAGGATTCCCCTCCATAGTTGTCACACTATCGGGTATATCTATTGATTTCAGGGAAGAACAATTCACAAATGCCCCATATCCAATACTTATCACACTATCGGGTATATCTATTGATTTCAGGGAAGAACAATTCGCAAATGCCCCATTTCCAATACTTATCACACTATCTGGGATTTCTATTGAGAACAAGGATTTACACCATGAAAATGCAAGATTTCCAATACTTATCACACTATCGGGTATTTTTATTGAATTCAAAGAAGAGCAATCCATAAATGAACCACGTCCAATACGTGTTACACCATTGGGTATTTCTATTGATGTCAAGGAAGAACATTCAGAAAATGCACTATCCCCAATTTTTATAACGCTATCGGGTATTTCTATTGATGTCAAGGAACCGAGATAAGAAAACGCTTCATCACTTACAACTTGTGTTCCTTTTTCTATAATATATGCCCCTTTTAGATATGGCGCTTTCAGTAGTTTCTTTCCATCTTTGCTGTATTTCACCCCATATTCATCCACTATGGCATTGTCCAATTCTTCTTTAGTAACCTTAGTGCTTATAACCAAGACTTCCTTAGGCTTGGCTACATTAAACAATCTAAAGGATGACTTGGAAAGGTCTTTCGATGAAATAGCGAGGAGGAACAATGAGAGCAACTTGGCGACTTCGTTGTCTGTCAAGAGACTTTGCAATTCTGTAAGAACTTTGCTCTTACCCATATCAAGATAATCCTCTGAGGAGAACAACAATCTATCCGCCACACAATATTCAGAATATAATGACGGTTTCAAAGAGATAGCTTTCAACGCCAATGCGATACTTGCCAACGCCAAGTCATCAATCGTCTCGTCAAAATCATCGACAGTACGCAAAGGATGCGAAAAATTCTTTGTGCCAACAGTGGGTGATTTCTGCCCTTTCATCGCTGGAACAAACATGCCATCGTAATCGACCAATGTCAGTTCTCCGTTAGGGCGAATTATTATATTGTCCGGTTTCAGGTCACCATGAGCAAACTGTTGAGAACGAAGCCATGCCGCCATCTTGCAGAAGCGGTAGCAAAGCATTGACATGGCATAACTGTCTTGGTAGTTGTCTGCAATGTATCTCTCCATAGATTCACCCGCAATCCAATCCATAAGAAGAACAGGAAATTCGTTATCAGCACAACTGCAATCAACAAACAATTCTTTCTCTAAATATTTTATGGAGGTGATATAGAGTGAGTTGACACTTTCCAATTCCTCAGCTATCAGCTGATACGCATCGGCGCGTCCTTCTTGCTCCTTGGTAAAACACTTGACCGCATAGTCTTTCTTGCCATCAGTCATTTTGAACACAACGGCAAAGTTGCCGCTACTCATCACAGGTTCACCATTGGCATCCAGTACCGGGCGGAGGTAGGACAACTTGTCGAAGTTGTCTTCGGCGTTGAGAATGGACTCTCTATATTCTGACAATAGTGGATATTGCATAACTAAATCTTATTTTGAAGTCATTAGAGCGAAGGAATAGTCATCATGGGCAATAAGTCCTTGCCTTTCCAATTTTCGGATATTCCTTGAAAAAATGCACTTGTGAGCTACGCATTTGCTAAGTTTGCCAATAACATCCTTCTCGAAATCAATCTTTTTCATGCCCAAGGCAATCCTGATGTAATTCTCATTCTTGGAGTGATGACTGATGGCTTCATCTATCTCTTTCATAAACGTCTCTTTTCTGGAAATTTCATACATCATCATGATATAATGAGACAAGGCATCACTTGCTGCAAATACGACAGAGCTATCATTTGTACAAAATGAGCCTTTGTGGAATCCTTCCTTGTTCAATTCGTCCTTGCAGTTGATGAGGTATGGCGGTTCATCAAAATCACCAAGTCTGCCAAAACTATGTTCAAGGCGTTTGGTCGTATAGTTATAATGGAACGCTACGCTATCGCCGAAACTTATCCATTCACAGGTATTCGCATCAACTTGCCATGCAGCAACAAGCGTGGCAAAGGAACCTTCATCATAGAATTTCTCCAGTGACATACTGCCAAGCAATTTGGCGTCTTCTTCACAGTCATTGTAGAACTGCTCCCATATTTCGCCAATCCATTCGTCAAGTTCATTTGCACTTCCAATGGGTTTATGGGGCAGATAGGCTAACAAATATCGTGACCATCGCTCGGCAAAGAGGCCGCCGCCACCAGCACCATCAGACACGGCAATGAAATTGTTGCCAACTACTACTGCATCTTCATTAATGCATCCCCGCTCAAATTTTCCTATAGATATACCGTTTGTCTTCATACCGTTACCTGTTTATGTTTGTCGGGGTGCCGATGTCCATAAGCTTGATAAGTGACGTGGCATCCGCATTGACTCCCATAGCTACATGCCGTCCCTGTCGGTTATCATTCAGGTTTCGGGAAATGTCATCATTATATCTGAGGGGTAACAGGCTCGACATATCGAACAGCGTCTCTGCGTAAGTGTTGCCTTTTAGCTCGCTCTTGTTGATGGGGCAAACCACTTCGTCTGCCGACTTGCTTGATGTGAAATGAATATTGAACAAGATAACATTACCATCGTTGGTGAACATCGACTTTAATTCATTGGCCTGCTGCAGCACATGGTCTTTTGTTGCGCCATTGAATTCTCCGTCAGTAATGTTGATGATGGTGGGTGGATAGCAATCCTTGTCATGATGTTCGCTCATCCACTCTTCCAACAAACCATGTGCCATGTCAAAAGCTTTGTGTACGTGTGTCCAACTTCCATCATGACGTGCTTCCATCCACTGCACCTTTTCCACCTCTTTCACCATGGTACCTTTGCGTGTCCGCTTTTCTTCTCTGACAACGATTTTCTTGAAAGGGTTGTTGCGCAGTTCTTCGGGCGAAACGAATTTTCTTTCTTCCAAGTCTCCGTTCCATCCACTATAGGCTTCTTTACCATAACCAATCACGGCAATGTCATAGTAATGGCGTACTTCATTAGACTTGATGCATCGCAATACAAGTTCGTTGATTTGCTGATTGACAATACGGGCGGCGGCTTCCGCCATAGTCATTTCCTCGCCAAACAGAACAGTCTTCTTCCTCATGCTCACAGAGTGGTCAACCATAAAGATGAAAGCAGTAGGAGTGCTGCGGGTAATCTGTGCTGTATAAGGAGTCTTGCTTTGGATAGCTTGCGGTTGGTTGGGTATCGGGATACCGAAATTGCCGATGTTTGTGATATATTTCAGAGGAATGTGGTTCTTCACCAACACTTCTGCTTGGAAGAACGGTTGTTCATCTGTATCGAGGTCGAAGTGTTTTCTTGCTTTGATGGCATTGAAGTGAATAGCTTCGAAGTCGCTCACATCTTCGCCTATGTTGGCACCTGTTTTCGTTGCATTGCGGTCGGCATATCTTGTGCCTTTCCACCAAATAACTTGTGGGTCAATTTCGAGTATCACAGGATTAGAGATACGCCCGTCGTTCATGGCAACATACATCATGGGGTGTTGCGTCACGAAACTTACACGAGCATAGTTTTCCAAGCCGTCACGTAGATCAAGCTGATGTGACATATCGCTACCACCTGGCTTCTTTACGTCGATGGATTTACTCTGGCAGTCAGCCCAAGAGTATAATCCTCCATTACGGATAATAGACTCCAAGTTGTCACGGTCAGTAAAATGATAGAGTTTCTTGATACAATGACGTTCAAGTATCTCTTGGTATTCTCGATAATTAACTTTCAGTTCCATATTATTCTGATTTTTAATAGATTTTCGATGGTTCAGAATATGTGCGACAAGTCATACATATTCAGAGTTCTACGGATTCATCTCTCAATCGAACAACGTCAGTTCTTCGATTTTGTAGTCTGTGTTAGGACGATTCGTTCCGTATGGATAAAGTCCTTCTGCGTATGCCTTTATAAGATAGGCATGGGAGAGTGGCTTCGTCTCGCTATCCACATCACAACAAGTGTTGTAGTCGAGCAGTACAATGGCCTTTGTTTTACTGGCCTTGCGTAATCGCTCGATGATATTACCGACCTTGTTCTCCAGCACCCAAAGATAGGAGGGGATGTATATCTGATGTTTGGCCTCTACATAACTCAGTATCTCGGTTCCATTCACTCCCTTTCGGTGTCCAAGTACTTTTCCGTGTTTACGCACAGTCCGCTTGACGTTCTTCATCGTGTCGTTGCGGAACATACCGAGATCCACGTCTTCGTTTTCAAACACTTTCAGCCCTTGCCATATTCCTTCCACGCAAGCTGCGGTGTAGCCTTCGCTGAATGGAACGGGAATATCTCCGTGTGGATAAAAAGGGCTGAGCCGAACCAAACCATCTTTGGCTTGGCTGGTTACATCGGCTATTATTGCGTCGGGGTAAATCCTCAGAATGTTCTCCGGTTTCTTTCGTTTAGATTCTATTACTATCATTGATTAAAAATGTTTCTAACATCATTATTGGGTATTATATAGTATGTGCCATCAATAAACATAAATGATGAAGAATAATTGCTGGCATTAAAAAATTCATTGAATTTGGTTTGGTCTATATGCATACCTTCATATAAAATATTGTCATTCCAAGTGTTCAATGTTGCTGGATTTATGTAGAACTTATTCTGGTGCTGAAATCCTATTATGAAATGGGGTAATAAGCCGCATTTTAAACATATTTCCTTTTGGTCTGGATACACAGATGATTTGCAGGTAGGTAAACCATGCTGCTCAATTATCTTACATTTTTTCTCTAAATCTATACCTTTGATGATGTTCTTTTTTAATCCTTTTCGTGGAACCCACCCATAAAGGATTATACTTTCTTCGTTGTTGGCAAAGAATACTGCGACATCCCTTTTCTTGGAGGTTGAAAGGAAATGACTTTTCGGAAGTCCTGATTTTCCTATTGTATGGAGTATTGCTAAATAGTAGTCGGCGATTGCCCCCTTTTCTTTATATGGTAATTCTGACAAATTGACAAAACTATCTCGGTTCGTGTTATCAGAGAAATAATTTTTAATAGAAGGATTCTCCTTTAGAAATGTTGAAACTTGTTCTAAAGTATTAGAATTTTCAAATTTGAGTTCGCAGACTTTTCCATTAAATTTATCCCATAGAAATTGGAAAACGTTGTCATATAACTTAGGGCTTCCAAAAAACGATCTCCCTTTTTCTCCTAAAAGAAATATTTCTTGAGACAACAAGGAAATGTTGCCCAATGATGTATTGTAGTGATTGGATAAATTGTTTTCACCACGATAGATGAAGCATACTTTCCTGCTTGACTTTAGATGACATATGAAGTTGTTAAGGCTATTTAGTTCTTCTTCACTAGCCTCTTTCCCATTGACATAAAGATTTAACCCTTTGATTATTTTGTTCATTTTTTATTAGTTACTTGAATTATAAATTTTTATTAGCGATCTATACAGCATTCACCGTGCGTATATAAAACCTGTCAAGATAACAGATACTATTTTTGAGTAGCTACTCCTTTAACATTATTTCTCCAGCAAGTGTAAAATATCTTCATCCCCATAGCGGCAAAGGCGTATTACTTTCATCTTGCTTAAATTTATACTATCGCCAACCTTTAAGGAACTTTTGGGGCTTAATGGAAAATAACTATCTTCATTATATCTCCCATGAAGACAAACGCTTAGTCCATATTGCGACGAAACAATCTCTGCTTTTTCTATTCCTTTACACTCTTCTGGACTGGGTGACCATATAAATTTGGGTTTCCATTTCCTATCACAACAAAAATCCCAACCAATTGCACTTATCATAAAAGGGTATGCACTTTGGACAATTCTAACAGTATTTTTTTTTGAGATTTCTATGGCTTGCTTATTTATAAAAAATGAATAACAATCAGACAATCCGTACAATTTTATTAATTCTCGAGATTCCTCATCAACTTTCATGCCATGATCAAATAAAGAAGAAACGTTTATGTTGTTGTTTCTTCCTAGGATAGCATTGGCAATCCACTTTCCATTACTCTTGTAAAAATGCCATTTCTCTATTAAAGATAGGTACTCATCATTTAAAACGTTTGTTGGTTGTATTGGGAGGCCCCTTGTGTTGCCAGAACGATAAGACAAAAGAGGATAGAGCATTTGGCGTTCTAATCTTCCACTGGAGGCCACGAGTAGAAATGCCGCTATGTATGGAGATACCAGAGAATGTTCCAAGTAGGAAGAAAAATAATGCAGGATATTTTTCACATCTGGCGATGTGAAATCATTGAAATCAACAGGCTCGATACTATTGACCATCAGCACGAGCATGAGGAACACACAGGCATAATCGTCAGTAAACTCGTCAAAGTCTGTTTGTCTACGGCCTTTGAACCGATAGAGTGGTGTACCCAATTCGCGTGCGTTCTGTCCACGCATTGAGGGCACAAACATACCATCGTAGTCAACAAGTACAAGATGACCACTATCTGTCACAATAATATTGTCTGGCTTTAAGTCACCATGAGCGAATTCCTGCCCCATGAGCCAGAACGTAAGTTCACGAAACTCGTTTGCCAGTCGTATTCGTTTTTCCTGGTCTGCTTGGATGACTTTCATATAACAATCCAAACTCATGCCTTCTACCCAATCCATTACCAGCAAAGGGAATTCCTTTTCATCGGACTGATTGGTATCTACAAACAATTCTTTCTCCATATATTCAGTATGAACCATGTATGGTGAAGATACGTTATGCAGATATTGGCATATCAGCTTGTATGCTTCTTCACGACCTTCTTGTTCCTTGGTGAAACACTTGATAGCATAGTTTTTCTTGCCATCAGTCATTTTGAACACTACGGCAAAGTTACCGCTACTCATCACAGGGGTTCCCGACTCATCAAGAATCGGTCTAAGATTAGTTAAGGACGCAAAATTGTCCTCTGCAGAGCGGATTGATTCTATGTATTCGGAAATTAAAGGATATTGCATACACTTTTCTTTTTAATTGTTAGACAATAAAATTCTCCATTGCCTCATTCGGCATATACCCAGTGGACGCCAATCACTCGTAAAACAGTTTCATAACTACATTTCTCTTTCTATAGTAGCTACAATCAAACTACAAAAATAAGAAATTTTCTGTGATAAAATATTTTGTGGGGGAAAATAATAATGGTGTTTAAGCGTTTGTCTTGGAAAAGTTTCAGTGATGCAAATGGCAATGCATTGTTGACGCTTCATAATGGAGTTTCCAACTGTCACAAAAGCAGGAAAAGATAGTTTGGCGCATGCCTGAAATACTGGCATATAGGCTAAAATACAATCAGAACGGAAAACCGTATTCTGCCCAATACCAATGGGTGTAGCCGGCAATTACGTTCTTGTAACGGTATATGGCGGTATTAGCTTTCTTTCCTTTTGCCGTGTATTGGCAACAGATCTTTTGTATGTCTTCGTGTGGAGAGTCTATCACATCGGAGTAATGGAACTCATGTCCGCGCAAAGTCCGCATGACGCCGTTGTTCCATTCCATCTGCCTATAACCCAGATGAAGGCGGGCGTTAGCCATTGTTGCCTTGAACGGAAGCACCCCGCACATTGGCGTTCCGTCGATGTCGTTGCAAAGATACATGAAGCCTCCACATTCAGCGAACAGCTTGCCTCCGTTTTCTGCAAAATCCCTTATCCTTTCGGTCATGCGGATGTTTTCTGCTATCTCCTTCAAGTGAAGTTCAGGGTAGCCTCCGGGCAGATAGAGAAGGTCGCATGTGGGCAATTCCTTGTCGTGAAGAGGCGAAAAGAAACTCACTTCTCCCGTTTCACGGAGTGAGTCGATGTTGGCTTTGTATATGAAGTTGAAAGCCGCGTCATTGGCAACCAGTATTTTCATAACGCAAGAATTTTGTTTATGTCCACATTCTTCTCTATTTCCGCCGCAGCGATGTTTATTGTCCTTTCCATGCTTTCCCTGTCGCCGACAGTCAGTCCCAGGTGCCTGCCGGGAATGTTGAGCTCCGGATTTCTTGCCATGTATCCCAAACACTCCACGCCTGCATCGGCGCATGCAGTCTTGAGGAACTCGAAATGATTGGATGATGCTACGTTGTTGAACACCACGCCTCCGATTTTCAGCCGCTTGTCGAAGTTCGCGAAACCGAATATCAGTGGGGCAACGCTGTATGCCATAGACTTTGCGTTCACCACCAAAACCACGGGTATGTCGAGGAGCATCGCCATCTCGGCACTGCTGCCGCTGCTTTTGTCGAACCCGTCGAAAAGTCCCATCACGCCTTCCACAACCGACACGTCAGCGTCTGCTCCATATCTGTGGAAGAGTTCTTTCGCATGATTTTCCGAAGCCATGAACGTGTCCAAATTTATGCTCTCCCTTCCGGACGCCAGTCTGTGGAACATTGTGTCGATATAGTCAGGGCCGCACTTAAAGGGCTGTACGATGAGTTTCCTGTTTGCCAATGCCCGGAGCAGTCCCATGGTGAACGTTGTCTTGCCGCTGTTCGATGTTGCGGCTCCTATGAGGAAAGGTTTCATCTTATATCGTCTTTTTTCGTTTTAGAAGGATTGACAACGCTATTGGCGCTCCTATGAGCGACGTTACCGAGTTGATTGGCAGTGCACCTTCGAATCCCGGCATACGGGCAATGATGTTGCAGAGCAATGCCAATGCTGCCCCGCACAACATTGTGGCAGGAAGCAATATCCAGTGGTCGTTCGTGTTGAAGAGCCCCCTGCATATGTGGGGTACTGCAAGACCGAGAAACATTATCGGTCCGCAGTATGCCGTGACGATGGCAGTGAGTATACCGGCAGACGTTATTGCAAGCATGCGTGCGCGCTTCACGTCAAGTCCCAAGTTCTTGGCGTACATCTCGCCGAGAAGCAAAATGTTGAGCGGTTTTGCCAGCAGCATGGTGAAGGGAAGAAGTATTGCCGTTAGTCCAACGAACACGTATACCTGTCCGCCCGTGACCCTTGAGAAAGAGCCCAATCCCCATATTACGTAAGCCCTTATGTCTTCTTCGCTTGAGAAATATTTAAGCACGCCGATGATTGCAGTGGCAATATATCCTATCAGCACGCCAGTTATTAGCAATGTCACGTTGCCGTCCACCCTTTGCGAGAGGAAAACAATAATTCCCATAACGAGCATTGCTCCGCAGATGGCTGCCAGCGTAACGGCAGTGTTGCCGATGAAGCCCAATCTGATGAGCGTGCCGCCCCAAATGGCTCCGCTAAGAAGGACAACAAATGCCACGCCCAAACTTGCTGCGCTTGAGATTCCCAAAACCGACGGACCTGCGAGCGGATTGCGGAACACCGTTTGCATCTCCAGTCCTGCCACCGACAGCCCTGCTCCGCAGGCAATGGCAGTGAGCGTTTGCGGCAGACGCGTCTGCATCACTATGTTGGTCCAAATGTCGCTGACGTCGCTTTTGTCCAAAGCGTCTGCAAAAGGATTAAGAATCTGGAACACGGCATTTGCAGGAATGTTCACCGAACCAACAGTGAGGTTCAGCATGGCAAAAATCAGTATGCTCATGACGAGCATTATCATTGTCGTGGTGTGTCGCATATCAGTCTGATGTCTATTACTCCTTCGGGAAAGACTTTCATGCAGTGTTCCCGGCAGAGCGATGTTATTCTGTTGAAAAATTCCTTTGGCATTATGTCCCACAGTTCCCTTGCCATTGTTATGCCGTCAATTGGTGTGGTTGGAATGTTGAGGCTCTGTGCCACCTGTTTCAGAAAGGCTTTGTTCATGACCACTTTGTGGGAGTGCGTGTCTAGATTTCCGTCAGCCAGTTTCACAGCCTTGCCTATCATTATTGCAAGGACGGCTTTTCTGAAACCCGTTTCGTGAGCGGCTTTCAAAGCCTCGCCTATAAAATTCCCGTAGTGCACGCAGCGAATGTCCCTTTCTTCCCTGAGAGCCCTTTCGCTTTTCATTCCGGCAACAAGACCAATCTCTCGTTTGCCGATAGCCCACGCAACTTCAAGTTCCCTTCTTATGCTGCTTATGAAAGCCTCGTTGGACAAAGGACGCACGATGCCCGAAGTGCCGAGAATACTGATGCCGTCAACGACACCCACTCTTGGGTTGAATGTTCTTTTTGCAAGTTCCTCTCCGTTTTCCACGCTTATCGTCACGTCGGCGTCTTTGTCCGTCAGAGCGCCAATCTCGTTTTCAATCATCCTGCGCGGAGTGGGGTTCACGGCCGGTTCACCGACGGGGATGCCAAGTCCGGGGAGGGTTACTGTTCCAACTCCTCTTCCTTGCAGAAATTTCACCCGTTGCTCCCGTTCAAGATTCACGTTGCTCGTATTCGTGTGTAGCGTGACACGCGATGTTATTCTGCATCCTTTCGTCACGTCGGGGTCGTCGCTATGGTCTTTTGTGACGCAGGCGATGCCCTTCGCCGTATGCTCTACGGGAATCGTTAGAATTTCTCCGTCGGGCAAAGCAAAGCTCACCTCCTCTGAATCATCGTCCCATAGCAGCGACTGCAGGGCCGCTTTCGTTGCAGCCGTGGCACACGCTCCGGTTGTGAGGCCGGTCTTTAGTTCAAAGAAGGTTGGAACCAAACGTTCTATTGTTCTTCTCAGTCCATGCTTGCCTGTTACGGCAAGCCAATCTTCTGGGAGCGCAGGATGCTTGACCACAAAAACTTTAATTCCAGCCTCCAGTGCTGCATAAACCTTGGCTTCAAATCCTCCTGACGAACCGCTCTCTTTCGTGAGAATGGCGTCACACCCCAACCGGAGCATAAGTCTTTTCTCTTCGTCTTTGGTGGGCAGACTGTTGTCCTCGTTAAAGAAAATCACGTTTTCAGCGGGAAAGCCGTCTGCTATACATTGTTTCAGACTTTCCTCATTGTCCAGAATTCTGAAAGTCGTTTTATTGTGTTTCCAATATCCTTCAAGTTTGGCAATTGTATTGACACCGCTTAGTGCAAGCAAGCTCTTTATGTGGGCCGCTTCCATTTCCTTTATTGCGGTGGCATAGTCGGAGCAATAGACGACACCCTCTATAGGCTTTGCAAATTCCCTCTGTAGGCGGATTACCGGCAGGCCGACTTGGTTTATAGTCTTGTGCAGGTTTTCGGCAAACGGGTGGGCAGCGTTTATTATGCACCTTATTTGGTTTTCTTTGCAGAAATGCTTCAGATCTTCGGCAGACATGGCTCCCGTGAGACGCACACCGTTGTGCATCTCTATGTGTTGCCGGTTGCCTTTTGTGGAGTAATAGAATTTCTTCCCGGCGTCCTCACACACGTCAACGGCAATCCTGCCTTCTGTCGTTCCGCCAAATATTAGTATCATTTCTCTGCGTTTATTTACTTGCTTGCCTTTCTGAAGATGTGCGAAAAATGCCCGTCGTATAGCTTGCTCAGCCCGTGCCTGTTGTCGATAGCTTCGCCCACAACAATCATGGTTGTCAGCGTAAGGTTGTTTTCCTTCAGAATCTTTGCAAGGTCTTTTAGCTGTCCGCGGTAAATCCTTTGTTCCTTCCATGTCAGCTTGTAGCAGGCCGCAACGGGAGTTTCGGGAGGGTAGCCGCCTTCGAGAAGCTCCTTGGTCACCTCATCAACAATGCTTGCGCTGAGGAATATGCACATGGTTGACTGATGTTGTGCCAGCAGATGCAGCTTTTCTTTGTCGGGCATTGGCGTCCTTCCCTCGCCGCGCGTAAGTATTATTGTCTGACATTTCTCTGGAATGGTGAACTGGCTTCTCAACTCAGCCGCCGCGGCTAGAAAACTGCTGATGCCCGGTGTTATGTGGTAGTCCATTCCGTATCGGTCGAAAAACGCCATTTGCTCCTGTATCGCTCCGTAGATGCAAGGATCTCCGGTGTGCAGTCTTGCTACGAGTTTTCCCTTGTCGTAAAACTCCTTCATCGTTTCGAACTGTTCTTCCAAGTCCATGCCGGCAGACGAACGTACCGTCGCTCCGCTCTTGGCGCAGAACGTAAGTTCCTTCGGCACAAGGCTTCCTGCGTAGAGTATTAGGTCGGCTTTTTCAAGAAACCTCCTTCCTCTTACGCTTATCAGGTCGGGATCTCCCGGTCCGGCACCTACAATTTCTATGTGTCCCTTGCCCTTTCCGGCAATATGATCTTCAGACAATGCCCAAGTATAGTGAAAATCCCTTCCGTCAGCAGTTACGTGACCTTTTTGTTTCTCCACTACGAGTTTGCTGTCCACGCCCGAAGCCAAGGCAGAAGCTTCCGCAACACCGTAACATCCTGTCACTTCAAAAACTTTTTCCGAGGGATTGGGCACATCCACTGTTGCAAGTTTCTTTGCTTCATGTATGTCCATTTCCGCCCAAGGCATGATGCCGTTCAGTTGCCGCAGCATCGCCTCGTCTTTTTTCAGCATTATAGTACCGATAGAACGCACGCTCTGCAAGGCGAAGCCCTGGCTTTCCACTTCTTTGGCTATCTGTTCGGCTGCTATTTCCGGTGTTTCCTTTTGGCAACCCACTCCCAGACAGAGACATGGAGGAAAGAAACGCATGCAGATGGTGTCGTCGCTGTTCCTGTAGTAGGGGGAAACAATAATCAACAGATTGAAATCGTTTCTGTTGTGCTCCTTCTTATATAGCAAGTATTCAGGATAGCTATGGAACAGAGCGACGTGTTCCGGAATGGAATCTTCGAGATATTTTGTTCCATCGTCTTCGTATTCCAGCACGAGGGCAGTGGGTTTCCTGTTTACGAATGAGGCGATTGCTCTGTTGGATACTTCCCTTGGCATTTCTTCGGTTCTCCAGCCGAAGCGTTTGGGCAGAGTGTCGAGAGTCCACAGTCCGCAGTTGTCGCTTTGGGTTGTGATGATATCCTGTGCTCCAATGATGCGTGCAATGTCTCGCGCCAGTTCATTGGCACCGCCGATGTGACCGCTCAACACGGGAATGACGTATTTTCCCGTTGTGTCGATGCAAATCACCGCAGGGTCAGTGTGCTTGTCGGAAACTTTCGGGAGAATCTTTCTCACGCAAATGCCCAGTGCTCCGATGAAGACTATTGCTTCACCGTCAAATTTTGGCTCCTCTTTTCTTATTTTGTCGGCGAGCCTTTTCCCTGCCTCGTTTATCGTTTCGTATTTTATCATATCGCCCTAATTATCGTAATGGGGTTGTTTTCGTCAATCTTCATGGTGTAAAGAATTTCCGGCTTCATTCCCATTCCTGTTGTCGTTTCGATGAATGTCCGTTTGCTCTCCTCGCTTACGGAGTTGAAAACTATGCAGCCGTCGTTCTTCAACACAGACTTTACCTTTACGAGCATTTCCTTCATCTTTCCGCCGTAACCGCCGATGAACACAGCTTCCGGCAAGTCGAGAGCATCGACGTCAATGGTGCAGAAATCGCCGATGATATAATCAATGCCAGGAACATGGAACTTCTTGGAATTGAGTTCCATCAGTACCCTTCCTTCTTCTCTGATTTCGAATGCCGTAACGTGAAGATGCGGAAAGGCGAGCTTCGCTTCGATACTGATGCTGCCCGTGCAGAAACCTATGTCCCAAAACGAATGTTTCTCCGCGAGATTGAGCGCAGCTATCGAAGCCAGTCTTATCGGCATCTTCGTAATCATCTTTTTTCTGCCGTTTAGAAGATGGAACTCCTCGTCGGGAATGCCGAAGGCGTGGCGTATGTCAGCTTTCTTTTTAAGAATTATGCAGTTAGGATTGTCGTATGTCGTGCCTGTTGAGAACTTGCTCACACGTTCGTTCTCCTTGTTGCCGAGGTTCTCTCCTACGTACATTATATAATTGTCGTAGCCGTATGTGTACATCCTCTCCCAAATGGCATTTGGTGTCTTGTTGCGGTCGGTGAGGCAGCCGATGATTTCCTCGCCGTTTATCAATGCTTCGTCGAACTTCTGCCAGGGTCTTCCCGTGAGCGAAACCACTCTCATGTCGTGGTATGGCATTACAAGTCTGTGGGCAAGCGTCTGTAGGGAGTTGAACGATGGAAAGACAGTGATATGTACGTCCGGCAGTTTTCGCTTTATGGTATTGGCGAAACCATAAAACAGAGGGTCGCCCGATGCGAAAACAATGATGTCATCGAATTTTTCATACTGTTTGAAAACATTTTCGAGAGGTACGGTGATGTCAATCCATACAGCCCCTTCTGGCAGCAAATCCTTCACTATTTCGTGATGTCTTTTGCCCCCCGAAAAGACTCTGCATCCGGATATAGCTTTCATGGCGTCTTGCTGCAACCATGGGTTGCGGTCGTCCGACAGTCCAATGACAGTGCATTTATACATCTCTTCCTGGTCTTAGTTGTTCCGCATCGTCGAAGGTGAGAATGCTGTTCACCAGTGTGGCGGCAAGATTGCTTCCTCCCTTTCTTCCGTCTATGATTATTTTTGGAATGCCGGCCATTGTCTTTGCAGCGTGTTTGCTTTCCTCAACATGCACAAAACCTACTGGAGCGCCTATGATGCCTGCTGGCCGACAGATGTTCTTGCGTATCAGCGTGCACAGTTCGAGCAGCGCCGTCGGAGCGTTGCCGAATGCGTAGAGCGCTTCGGGATATTCTTTGGCTGCAAGGCGCATGCCTGCCTGTGCACGGGTGATATTCTCCTTCTTCGCCATCTCTGCGCTTCTTGGGTCGTTGATGTAGCATACAGTTTCGATGCCAAGGCGCTGCAGAGCCCCTTTGCGGATTCCTGACGCTACCATTGATACATCCGTGACGATAGTCTTTATGCTGCCGTCTTTCACTTTCCGGTATAACGTCTCTGTCGCCCCGTTGTCCATCCACAGGCGTTTCTCCATGTCGAAATCCGCTGTGGTGTGTATAGCGTGAAGCATCGGCCAAAGCTTCCATAGCGGAATGTCGGGATTGTTGAGTTCCTTTCTTATCGTGAGGAACGACCGTATCATTATGCTCTGTCCCATGTTTACGCTGTCGTCCGCACTGTCGTTCCTGTAATATCCGCGTGGAGTGATGAAATGTCCGTTCCAGTTGTACGACTGACTGTTGCCGATTATCACGACCGTGAACATGTCTATTTCCTCGGGATCGAATTTCTCCAGTGTAGTGACGGTGACTGTCTGGTCGTCTCGTCCTGCCTGTCGCACATATCCCACTATGTTGTCCGGCTTCCTTTCCTGCATGAATATCTCCTTCAGCCTGTGCAGCTGCCAGTATCTGCCGTTGCTTTTCGGATTATATACGGCTGTTACGAAATCTGCCTCAGCAGCAGCTTTAATGCGTTTCTCTATTACATGCCACGGGGTCATCAGATCGCTCATTGAGACTACGCATAAATCGTGTCCAGTCGGTGCGCCTAACAGAGCCGCAGCCTTTTGGAATGCACTTATGCCAGGCATGACTATAATTTCAGCTTCGGAATGTCTTTCCCGTTTCATCTCGAAGATGAGTGGTGCCATGCCGTATATTCCGGCATCGCCGCTGGATATGACGCACACTGTTTTGCCCTTCTCTGCATATTCAAACGCAAGTTCAGCCCTTTGGCGTTCTTTCTTCATGCCGGTGTCAATACATTCCGTATTGTCATTGAGGTGTTGTCTGACAAACTGGAAATAGTATTTGTATCCGATTATCACGTCACTGGCTTTCATCGCATTCATCACAGCCGGTGTGATGTCTTCAAAAGAGCCTGGACCGATGCCCGCAACATATATTCTCATATCTTCTTAATCTTTGAATTTTAGTGTCAGGCACAAGTAGACAGAGCGTCCTGGATTTATGGTAGAGTAATTTGAGTTCCAGTAAGACGTGTCACGCTTGTTGAACACGTTGTCTATACCGATACCCGGCTCTACCAATACCTGCTTCAGACTGAACGAATGTTTCGTTGTGATGTCCCACTGCTGGTATTTCGGGGCGTATCCGTAGGTGCTTGAATATCTTTGGCCTTGAATGTGTCCGTTTATATTCACGTTTAGTCTGTAGTTTCCCCAGCTGTGCCCCCATGAAGCGTTAATGTTTGCCACATTCCTCACGCTTTTGTCCACGGGAGTTTCCGTTGTCTTGTATTCCTGCGTTTTCTTGTCGAGTGTTTCTGTTTTCGCTTTGGAGTCGCAGAGTGTATATCCACCGGCGATGGTAAATCCGCACGGAAGCAGGAATTTCAAGTTTGCCGACAGACCTTTTACAGTGGCGCGGTCGATGTTGTCGCGCTGCCTTATGGTGGTCCATCCCTCATTGTACAGATTTGTAAGAGCTTCGCTGGCCTCAATCTCCTCTGTTGTCATGGTGCGGTAATTTATCATGTTGCGGATGTTGTTTATGAATCCGCTTGCGCTTACGCTCATCCACTTGTTTGAATATTCCAGATTCACATTCCAGAACCTGTTTTTCTCGGCTTTCAGAGAAGTATTGTTGATGGTGTAGCGCGACGATGTCTTTGCCTGGTCGGTGGCATAGAGCTGCGACAGGGTAGGAGTGCGGTAGCCTTCGGCATAGCTTGCCCTTGCCCTGAAGCCGGCTATGTGATAGAATAACGCAATATTGGGAGTAATATTGTTTCCGAAGTTTTTGTTGTATGTGTATCTCAGTCCGGCAACGGCTTCAAATCCCTTCGCAATTCTAATCTCATCTTGTGCAAACACGTTGTATGTATAGGTGCTTTCCTTTTCTATGTTGTCAGATGCACTTTTCAGACTTTCCTGCTCAAATTCCATTCCTGCCGAAAGTTTGTTCCAGTTGTTGAGTCTGAAGATGCCTTTCAATGTTTCGTTGTAGTACAACGTATTCTTTCTTGTTTCGTCATATGCTTCGGCCGTTGCCGTCTGCCAATAGTCATACTTCGATTTGAAGTTGTCAGTGTACACATCAAAGTAAATGTGGGTGTTCTTGTTCGGTACCCATCTTGCTCCGGCTCCAATGTTATATGATATGTGGCGTATGTCGTAGGTGTATGCCTGCTTTGACGTATATGCGTAAGTTTTTTCGCCAGTCTCTTTGTCGGTTGTCGCCTTCTGTGTGAAATATGAGGCGTTGCGGTCGCGCCCAGTCTTGTAGTCGTAGAAATTCCCTTTAATGTATGCGTCAAACGTGTCATTGAATCTCCATTCCAGTTTTTCGCTGATATTGTCTGAACGGAAAGCCTGCGACATCGGTCTGCCCGTGAGTTTGAGCACCGACTTGTCTCCCTCCGTGAACTCCTGGTATTTGCTTACTTGCCAGTTGTCTGCCTGTCTGTGGTTATAGCTCGTGTGGCTTGAGAATTTTCCTTTGTTTATGTCCACGTTTATGTCTTGGTCAAACCGTCCCTTGCTCATAATCTTTGTTGTGGACGATGCTTCAAGACTGCTATTGCTGTCATCGGTGATGATGTTTATCACTCCTGCGATGGCGTCGCTGCCGTATAGTGCACTTGCCGCTCCAGAGAGGATCTCTATTCTCTTGATGTTGTCAATGCTTATCCTGTTCCATCTGTCATCGCCCGACACGCGTTTGCCGTTCTCCAGAATCAGCAAGTAGTCGTCGCTAACTCCGTTGCAGTTCACGAATGTTCCCATTCCGTTGGTATGTGTGGTAATGTTGGTGGTGAGCTTTGTCAGAGCCTCCTGAAGGTTTGTCACGTTGGCGCTTTTCAAGTCTTTTGCAGATATTACCTTCACTTCAACGGGGGAGTTTTCCGCTTTGTGGTATGTTCCGGTTCCGGTGATGATTACCGGATTGAGTGTCGCCTCACGTGTAATTTCTTTCTGTGCTGTTGCCAAGGCCGGCATGACTACGGCCAATGGAAGTAGTAGATGTCTGTGCATTTTGTCTGTTTTGGATTATTTTATAATCTGATAATATTTAGGGATGTAGTGAGGAAGGAGGTCCGGATGGAACGCCTTCACGAAATCTGCGAGGAGGAAATGCGGCTGCACACCGGCAAGTTCTCTATAGGGCGTTTGGCTGAGGTCGCAGAAAATAACCTTTTTGTTTTTGTATGCATCGAGTGTTGTGTATCGGCTGTCCTCGGCAGCAAGGTCTTTCAGCGAATAGCTGCCGTCGGACATACCGTCTGTCTGCCAGAAGTCTGCGTGAATGCCTTTTGCGTATACCGTTTCGAAGTCGAGTGTCACACCGCCTGACTCCTTGTTCCCTTTCATTATGTAGTCAGCACCGGCATCCTTGAAAATCTGTGCCATATAGCTCTTTCCTCCCACAATATACCATCCGTCGCGCAATTGTCTGCCGCTGATGACGGTGGGAAGTTTCTTCCTTGTGCTGTATTCTTTCTCCACTTCCTGTTTCAGCGTGATATATTTGTTTTCGATGTCGCTGAATACTGCGTTGGCACGTCGTGTCTCGCCGGTGAGCAGCCCCACGAGCTTTATCCACTCCGCCTGTCCTAGCGGATTGGTTTCCTTGTAGCCGTGGTGCGGCACAAGTGGAATCCCGCATCTTTTGAGCTGCTCGAATCCACCGTATTTGCTTGCACTTACAAGTATGTAGTCTGGTTTAGCCGCCATGACGGTTTCGATGTCGAAATTTCCTTCCTTACCTATTTCAGCAGTCTTGCCGTTTTCTATCTGGTCGAGCATCTTCAGCGAGAAGATGTGCCGCAAGGAGTTAATGCCTACAATCTTGTCTTCAAGTCCTAGCACTTCAAAGTTCCCGAGTTGTAGCGCCGTTGTGCATACAAATCTCGATGAAGGCTTTTTAATCACTATTTCCTGAGGCTTGCTTGCAGTCGCCGCAGGGTCGGGGTTCGACAGCGTCACGTGTATGCCGTCATTGCGGTATTCTACCTTCAGTCCCTTGGCGTATTTTATTTTTATCGTGTCGCTATATCTTTCAACATTTGCCAATACAGAGTCTTGGTCATGGAAAAGTTGGTCAGCTATGAGCTGTCTCTTGCTGTCTAGTGTTGTGGCGCATGAGGCCAATAGTGTTAAAGATGCAGCGAGACAAATGATGTGCTTCATATACTATATGTTTAAAAACGACAAATAGGCACACCGGAAAACGTTTTTGCCGGTGTCCCTATTATATGCTTAGGATAAATGAGTTTCCCGCGTATTATTCTTCAGGATACATTGAATGATATGCGTCCTCAAGAAGTTCTGCATTCTTTGTGTGGTTGATCCAGATCTGACGGATACCTGTCAGCTCAAGAAGTCCGAGCGGGTTACCGTTTGTCTGAGGCACTGCCGGTGTGAAGTTGTTGTGCTTGAAATATTCAAACCAACTGTTGTCTTCGCTTGCAGGCTCTGATGCATCCCAGTAGTCGTCGCCTTCGCCTGCCATGTCGTTGTGTGCATGGTCGCCGGCGATAGACATGAGAGCGTGGAGACTGATTTTGCCAGTAGTGATTCCGTTACCTTTCATGCGAGTCAGAACGTCGTCCTTCTTGTTGCCGTCCATATCAACAGTACCTACGTAGTAGTTCTTGTTGAATTTCTGGAGAGCTGTTTCCAACTGTGTGTAGCGAACGTTTGCCTTGAAGGAATCATAGTTGTCAGGGTTTCCGTGTCCCATGAAAGCAACAACGCCCTCAGCAGCCTCGCTGCTGTAAAGACCGTTCAGAATGCTTGCCACGTTTTCTACTTCTTCCTCGTCGTAGAGAAGAGGCATGCCGAGGTAAATCTTTGCGTTCTTCAGATATGCATCGTCGAGGTGTGCCTCCTTTACATAACCGTTGTTTGCAAATTTCTTAACGGCAGCAACAACGTTTGAGAATTCCTCTCCAGGAATAACCTGAAGGCTCTGCACGTAGATTGTGTTGTATTTTGCTGCACCGATAGCGTGGAGCAAGTAGCGTGGCTCATAGTAGTCGCGCTTCTCGTTGTGCTCACCGGCACTTGCACGGTTGATGCAGATGTCGGAAGAGAAGCTCACGTAAACGTCAGCGTCAGGGAAAGCTGCCTCGTATGCTTCCTTTGTCTTGTCGAAAGCGGCGAAGGCATTCTGCCATGTAGAACCGAAAGCCACGAGCAGCACAGCCTTGTCCTTGCCGGACTTTGCTTTCTGGTCGGCTACAATCTTGTCATTGACAGAGTACTCCGAGATGACATTCTGTTTGCTGTCGTTGTCATCATCGCTACAAGCTGCGAATGATATTGCGGCGAGCAGCATCATCATAAAGATTTTAATCTTCTTCATTGTCGTTTTTGTTTTGTTTGTTAATGTTATGATTGTTAATTCTCTTTCCTTTGTTGAATTTCACGGCAAATCCCACATACCATGTTGTGCCGCCGTTAGTGGTGCCGAGATGGTACGGACGCATCGTTGTGTCCTTATAGTTGAATATGTTGTCCACTCCCAGTTCCACCTTATATGATATGGGCGCACCCGCTTTGCCGAAGTCATGTGTGGTGTTCAGTCTCCATATCTGGAAATGTTTTCCGTTTCCGTTGTTTTCGTAATAGCGTTTGCTGCTTCCTCTTGTTGAGAGACTTGCGCCAAGTCGATAGCTTTTGCTGAACCTGTGACCGTATATGGCAGAAACGTTCCATTTGTGATGTGCCATTCCGTCGATTGTCACTTCTTCCAGGTGACTGTGGTCTGTATTGTATTTATGTGCCTTTGTGTCCAGGTAACTGTAGTTTCCGTTGACGCTGAGATCTTTGTATACGTTGTACGACAGGTTTACGTCCACACCGTATGTCTTTGCGTCTTCCATGTTCTGATACATTCGGGCGGTAACCTTGCCGCTGCCGTCACCGAGATAGTTCGTCGTTACATCCTTTGGCAGCATTTCGGTAGGCACGTTTACAAGTGCAATCATGTTGTCGAGCTTGTTGTAGTATCCGGTCACTGATGCAGTGAACTTCGACGTTCTGTATTCCAGATTCGCACTCAGGTAGTTGCTTGTCTGTGGCTTCAGGTCAGTGTTGCCCATGTTGAAGAATGTTGTGGATCCCATCACGTGCAGATACCTGTAATACAGTTCCTTTACTGTGGGCGATTTAAAGCCCTGGCTCCATCCAAACCGCAGTCTGAAGTCGCCGAGGCTTGCCATAGCACTCACCTTTGGAGTGAAATGCACTCCATATTTGCCGTTCTCGACAAGGCGTGCCCCTGCGGTTATGTTCAGCCATGCCAACGGATTGTATTCGTCTTGCGCATATATGGATGCAGTGTTGTCGCTTGCGCTGCCGTTGGCAGTCCTCATCGGAGCATTCAGATAGTCGTATCTGTATTCTGCTCCCACGTTTAGCGTGTTGCTGTACGGCAGATGGAAAACGCCTTTCACTATAGCCATAATGCGTTGCTGGTCGCTCTGCAGACGTTGTTGCCCTGCATAGAACGGCACTCCGTGCTCCAGTTCGCCGTCGATGTATGCGTCTTCGTAAGTGCGTGCGGTGTAGTGGTAGTAATATGCGTGTTTGTTCCAGTCCACGTCAAGCGACACGTAGTCTTTCTTCTCTTGGTTCGTGAAGTATTTGCCGCCCAACGACGCCGACATGTTTCTGTATAGCAAGTCGTATGTGTAGACATCGCACGACGGGTATTTCCCGTTTGTCGGTCGGTTGATGATTTTGCGGTAGAACGAACCGTCGGCATATAGCTCAAGGTCTTTCGACGGATTGTATGTGAGCTTTTCGCTTATCTGCCAGTTCGTGAACTCGTTCCTTGTCTTGTTGTGACTGTCGGTGAGCACTTTTCCCTCGGCATATTCGTTAGGCGTGTTCTGCCATCCATCGCAGTGCTGCAGCTGGAAACCGGTGTAAGACTGCACCTTGCCTATTCTGAAGCCAATGCCGTTGTGCTGTCGTATGTCGTTGAACCTTCCGTACCTTGTGTTGTTTTCCAGCAGCAGTCCTTCCGTATCGTGCCTCTTTGTTATGATGTTTATAACGCCGGCAATGGCGTCGGAACCATACAGGGCAGACTGTGCACCTTTCACCACTTCAATTCTGTCGATGTTGTGCGGGTCGATGAGCGAGAGGTCGTTTTCTCCACCGTTGTCGCCGTGGATTCTCTTGCCGTCGATAAGAATCAGTATATAGCTGTTGCCCAGTCCGTTGAGCTGGGTCTGGCTGCCCATGTCGCCTTCGTTGAATGAGAATGAAGCTGTGAGGCCGCTGAGAATGTCCTCGATTGATTTGCCTCCGTAGCTTTCAATCATTTTTTTTGATATCACCTCCGTTTGTACCGGCACATCCTTGAGCAGATGTCCCGTTCCAGTGGCAGTAACCACCACTTCCTGCAGCGTCTTGTCGTCAAAGGTATTGACGGTTTTTCCGTTTGCTTCCTTTTGAGCGTACAAGCCTGTGCTGTATGCGCTTGTGGCAATGGCAACCGTTAAAAGGCGTGTTTTGAAGATTCTATGCATATTTTGATTTATTTCAGGCGGACAGTCTGTGTGTCGGCTTCTTGCCTTGCCCGTTGTTTTCGTTTGCACTCTCGTTTTTATATGGTGTGTTGTACCGAAAAACGAGGCGCAAGTCGAAAACACCGGACTGATTTTCAAAAGCCGGCGCAGATGTTTCCTGTGTTATCCACCATAAACTTTTCCTATTTCGCTATTGGACAGGCCCCTATCCTGGGGGCATATCGTCTCAATCCTTGAATCTGGCAGGTATTCTGGCTTCCACTCTTCTCACCGTCTTCCCGAATATGCAAGGCATAGAACCCTTGCTTTCAGTGACATCAGTGGTGAGGAGAACAAATATGGTCACAGCTGCAGGAACAGCTCAGGCGTTACACCTGATTCCCTTGCACAAGCAGCAAAGCTCACTTGTTTCCAAATCGGCTGCAAAGGTATAGCGTTTTTTTTTCAAAGGCAAATAATTACGATGTTTTTACTTGTATTGGCGTATGCACTTGACGTAAAATAAACAACGGCTTTGTTTGCGAGGCTGACATAAAATGCCTATTTTCGCAGAACGAAGCCGCTGTCTGCGGTGATTGACCAATATCTGAAATATGCGAAAACACCTGTTCCTTATCCTTGTTCTGACGGTGTTGTCCACGCTTGTCGAGGCAATTCCGCTTTGCCGTATGCAGCGTTACGATGAAAACGACGGACTTGCCCAGTGGCATGTAACCCAAATGCTGCAAGACAGGCAGGGCATGATATGGCTTTCAACGTGGAACGGACTGTGCCGCTTTGACGGTTACGGATTCAAGACCTTCAAGGGAAGAGTGGGAGAAGGCGGATGCTTGTCGACAGACCGCATACGTAACATTTGGCTTGACGCTGACGGAAACATCGGATGTAAGGTCGATGAGAATTTTTTTCGCTTCAATTTGAAAACGTACAAGTTTGAACCTGTTTCCGAGCAAACGTCCAACCGTTGTCACGCCGTTTCGGTGAAAGACGGAAAGCCTTACCGCTATATCGACAGACAGGGCGTTTTGTGGACAGTCTACCACAACGGAACGCTGACTTACAAGGAAACGGGCGGAAAGGAAACGGAATACGAGACTGCAACCGGGATGGAAAATGCAAACCTGTGTTTGCCCGACCGTCAGGGACAGTTGTGGGTGGTATCTTCCTGCGCTGTCTACAAACTTGCATTCCCCGCGCGTAACGTTCAGATACAGCACAATGGCGGAGCAGAAGTCAAGGCGATATCCGTTGACGCGCATCAACGTTGTTGGATTGCAACGAAGGAAACGCGCGAAGTGAGCGTCTTTCAGGCAGACGGCACCTTGGTAGGGCATCTTTCGCCCGACGGTGCACTGACTAAGAACAAGACGTCATTCGGATATCCAGTGTATTCCGTTGGCAAAGGAAACGATGGCGCAACGGTGTGGCTGGGCTGCAAGCCCGGAGGACTGTTTCGGCTAAGAGAACAGTCCGGTGCAATGAAATACAAAGTGGACAGGATACCGGGGTTGGACGCCTACGGTATATACGACATGAAAGAAGACCGCTGGGGCAGACTATGGGTGGCTACGCTCGGCGGCGGCATAATGTGCGTGCTGAATCCGCTTGCAGCCAATCCCGTTGTGGTTTCGCCCCGCAACGGACTTGCCTCATTCCCTAAAGGAAGGGCGCAGAAGGTGAGGATGATACACATTACAAAAGGCGACATCTTGCTGGCTGCCACAACGGAAGGACTGCTCGTGGCGAAGCTGAAGCCCGGAAATGATTTCAGAACGATGCGCTTTATTGTTCACTCGCGGGAGAACGACCGTAGCGATGCCCTTAGCTGCAGTGCCACGATGAACGTGTGTGAGACTGCGGACAACAGGATTTATGTCAGTACCGAAAGCGGTGGCGTAAACCGCATAGAAAACAAAGACCTGCTTGCCACCCGTCTCTCATTCCGCCATTATGTTAAGGACAACGGGATGACAACGGATGTTGCACTCTCGATAGTTCCGTTCGACAAGAAGAGACTGCTCGTTATGGGCAGCAACCAGTTTGTCCTGCTCAATCCGGAAAGCGGTTTGTGCGTTCCGTTCGGCCGCAACTTCTTCCAGACGGAATGCCGGTTCTCAGAGGCTTTGCCTAAGAAATTGCCCGATGGCAGGTGGATGCTCGGACTGCAGGACGGCGTTCTCTCCGTTGAGGCCGGACGTCTGCGCAAGAGCACCTTTGTTCCGGATATTGCCTTGACGGGAGTTAACATACAGGGCGAGAACAGCGATATTCCCGTAAACGCTCTCGACACTCTTGTGTTGGGCAAAACGCAACGCAGTATGACGCTCATGTTTGCGGCTCTCGACTATTCTCCGGATGCTGACATGCGCTATGCTTTCCGCCTCGACCGTCAGGGAGGGAAGGAAGGCACGTGGAATGATGTCGGACACGACCATTCGGTCACTCTCCTTGACCTTGCTCCCGGAACGTATGTGCTGCACATTCGCTCTACAAATGCCGACGGCGTGTGGGTTGACAACGTGCGGAAAATTACCATTGTGGTTACACCGCAGTTTACCGAAACTACTACGGCCCGCGTTCTCCTTGCCATGCTGATAGCGCTGCTGTTGGGAGGCGTAATTTACACCTTTATATATATACGCCGCATACGCCGCCAGCGTCACGAAGCGCTTGAGGCTTACCTCGCGTTGTTGGGGGCAAACACCGGTAAGGGCGAAGAAACAGTGGAGGCTGCGCCTGCCAAGATAACTCATCTGAGCGAAGAAGACGATGCAATGATGCGCAGAGTGTCGCAGTTTGTGGAGCTTCACATATCGGATGCCGGTATCGGTGTTGGCGACATGGCAGAGGCAGCCGCAGTGAGCCGTTCTGGTTTGCAACGCAAGATGAAGCAGATTATGGGCGTAACGCCGCTCGACTTTCTGCGCGAGGCCCGCATAAAGCATGCGTGCCGCCTGCTTTCCACAACGCAGATGACTGTGAGCGAAGTTGCTTACAGCAGCGGTTTTTCCGATCCGAAGTATTTCAGCCGTTGCTTCAAAGCCTCGGTCGGAAAAAGTCCAACTGAATATAAAGGTGTCTGAACTGACTTATTTCTTGCTGTCCACGCTGCCGCCCAGCGTGCGCACGTCCTCTACAGATGTGCGGTCGGGCCATTCGCTGCGTTTCAGGAAGTGGATAGTGGAATTTACCGCTCCGTCTTTCGGCGCGACAATCTCAATTTCAGGATTGCGCAACAGTCTTATCATTTCCGCTCCAGCATAGAGAACCACTCCATATCCGTGTGTTGCATAAACAGTATGCCCGCGATGATAATAATAGCTGTTGTCATGGGCAAATGTCGTACCTTCGGCAGTCCAGTCTACCGCTCCGTCGGCACGTACAGCACTGCGTGTTGCGTTCCATCCCGTAACTGCCACAGGTCCGTAAACATGGCTTATCCATCCCTCGTTTATGCCCTTTGCAATTGCATAGGTAAACATAGCCGTGCAGGAAGTCTCTTCAAACGTGTCGTTTTTGTCCAGCAGATTATGCCAAAAGCCGTTGCCGTCCTGCAAGTTTGCCAGTTTCTGCACCATCGTGCGGTAGAGGTGCAGAATTTCGTTGCGCCCTTTGTAGTTCTTTGGCAGACGGTCAAGCACTTCCGCCATAGACATCAATACCCAGCCGTTGGCGCGTCCCCAGTAAAAATGCGGGTCGTATTCTGAAGAGTTTGCGTTCCATCCATGGTCGAATATACCCTCTTGCGGAACGAATAGACGGTTGCTCATCTGCAGAATCTGGCGCACTGCATCATCGGCATAAGCCTTTTTCCCCGTCATTACATACATGTTGATAAGGAAAGGCACGCTCATATACATGTCGTCGGCCCATACAGATTCCCATTGCGGGCGGTGACGCGAGAGCGTTCCGTCTGAAAGACGGCACTGATCGTGCGACACGTGTTTGTCCACACGCTCAATCAGCGGCAGATATGCCTTGTTCTTGGTCTTGAGATAAGTCTTTACCATTGCTGCGCCAATTGAGCCGCAGTGGTCCAAGGCTGACATGTTGGTGATAGGACGCCAACCGGTAATGTTTTGTTTGGCAAAATAGGGTTGCCACTTGCTCACATAGTCGTAGAAAGCCGCATTGTTGGCAAAGTAACTCTTGTCGTCAAGAATGTTGTCTATGTAGTCAAAGGCAGAAAGCACAACGCCGTGTGTGTAGGTCCACTCCGTTGCGAAGCCCTTGTTCACCATGGCATCGGGACACATTACGGTGGTGTCGGCAATCACTTCGCCCGTCTTTGCGTTTATAATGGTGCGCTCGGCACTTCTTTCGTAGTATCCTTTCACTGCTTGCAGCACTTCGATTATGCTTTTCTCCGTAGGTATCTGGTATGGAATGGAGTAGGTCGGCACGCGCCGTTGGGCGTCGCTGCGGTAGTCGACGGTTTGTGCTGTTGCCGGCAGAGGTGCGTTTGCCATTGATAGAGTTGCCATTGTGAATAGGCAGATGCTTGTCTTGAATGTGTGTGACATGATATTATGTTTGGGTTAACTATTTGATTGTCGTTTCATAAACCGTCTCCGGGTCTGCGTTCTTGAAGTCCATGTCACGGTAGGCAGTGGGAATGTCTTCCATGTCAAGGGTTATTTCGCGCTCAACAGGTCTGCCCGGATCAAGCAGAGAGTGTGAAAAAAGCCAGTCGTAGGTCTTCCGCATATAGAAGAAGCGTGCCGGCGTGCCGTGGTTGCCTCCTTGCAGCCAAGTGTAGCGCAGTCGCGATGCGTTGTCCGTTTCCTCAAGATCGTTTACAACGGATTTCGACATGCTTATGGGCACTGCTCTGTCAGCAGTGCCATGTATAATCCATAACGGAACCTTCCCCAATGGTGTGCGATCCTTTATTGAACATCCTCCGCACATAGCGAGAGCCGCAGCAACCTTATCTGGGTAAGTGGCCGTAAAGTCAAGCGTTCCGTATCCGCCGAGGCTCATTCCCATCACGTAGACGCGTGTGGAGTCGCATTTGTAGTTGCGTTTTGTCCATTCCAGCACGTCGTTTATCTTCTTGGGGCTCCATGCTCCGCCGGGATTCTGAGGTACAACGACCAGTGCATCAACCTGCCTTCCCTTCACGATGGCATCAAGCGGGCCGTAGCGTCTCACGCGGTTCAGGTCTCTTCCGCACAGGCTTTGGCCGTGCAGGAATATTATAACCGGAGTCTGTTCAAGCGTGTAGTAGTATTCCGTTGGCGTATAAACCCAGAAGTTGTAGCCGTCGGGAATAGAGTCTTTCACCGGACGTATAAAGTCGTATTGCGCTTTAGCCTGAAAAGACAGGCACATTAGCGCAATCATCAAAAAGGCCTTTCTCAAAAAGTATCTCATAGCATCTTTTTTTTTGATAGTTTCAGCATTGAGCGTTCCGCGCGCATCCTTTATTATAACGTAACGAAGGTGTGTTTTATTGTCATAGCCCAGTGTAACTTTTCCTGCTTTTCTCCACTGCATAATGCGCTGTTTCCGGTCCGTCAGTGGCTTTTGACTAAAAAACCACCCCTTTTGACGCATTTTTATACCCTGTTACCTGTTTTCATGCCATAACTTTGCATGCAGAAAAACGAAACGGCAAGATTACTAACCTAAAAAGAAATATACATGAATCTACGATTTATTGCCGCGGCAGCATTGGCTGCTTGCGCCACGCTGTGCGCCGATGCGCGCAAGATACACACCATTGGCGACTCGACGATGGCGACATACAACGAGAGCACCACGGTGACAAGAGGGTGGGGACAGATGTTCCAGCAGTTTTTCAAGGGCGACATAACCGTGAACAACCGCGCAAAGAGCGGAGCCAGCAGCAAGAGTTTCTATGAAGAAAGCGCATACTGGCAGTCGGTGAAAAAGCAGATAGAGCCCGGCGACTATGTAATAATCTCGTTTGCCCACAACGACGAGAAGAACAACGGCTGCGACGGCGACTCGCTGAAGGCGTATTACACTGCGAACGGCGATGCCACGACGGCGGCTTCGCTTGACTATCGCGGCACAACGCCCTCGGGAACATTCAAGGCATACCTTCGCAAGTATATAGAAGAAACGCGCGCCTTGGGTGCCACTCCCATACTTATGGGCGCCATTTGCCGCAAGTATTTTTCAGGCGCAACGATACGCCGTAACGGACGACACGACCTTGGCGACAATTTCGACCAGCTGGTGAACGGGACATACAGGAAAGGGCTGAAAGTCTCAGAGGGCGACCATTCCATGGACTATCCCTATCAGATGAAAATGGTTGCCGAAGAACAGGATGTACCGTATCTTGACCTTACCACCGCAACTAAGGAACTTTACGAAAGCTACGGTGACGCAAAGGCAAATGAACTCCTTTTCGACGGCAACGGCTCTACACACACCTCAGCCATGGGTGCAACGCTTATCGCCCGACTGGCTGCCCAGCTTTTGCTGAAGGCGGGAATCCTTACGGAATACATAAACCTTACGAGCGACCTGAGTGTCAATCCGGCGGCAATCGACCTTGGAAAGGCGTACAAGGGACAGACAACAACGCGCGAATTGCAGATTTCCGGCTTCGACCTAACGCCGACAGAAGGCAATGTAAGCATATCTGCCACAAAAGGGCTCGCTGTTTCGGTTGACGGAACTGAATTCGCCCAGTCGGCATCGCTTGCTTACCATGAAGGCAACGTTATCGGAACGGTTCAGGTGCGCTATGAATTTCAGGAGACGGGCGCGGTAAACGAGAGCGTTGACGTTTCGTGCGGCGACAAGACAGTGAGCATTCCTGTTACTGGAGAGTGTGTAAAGCTTGCCGACGGCACGCCCGTCACGGCATATTGGCGCTTGGAAAAGAACGACGAGTGCACGGTTACAGGACCAGTCAACCCTGTGGGCGAGAGCTACAGCGAGATGGTTTTGCAAAAGTATTCCAATCCTAACGCAAATACCACATGGCCGGAATATACGGGATTCACTGCCGACCGAAAAGTTCAGCGCAACGTAATAGCGGGAGAAAAGTGGCCCGCAGACGAGATTGACGAGGTTTCGACGCGATGGATTGAGTTTGCCGTTCAGCCCGCAAAGGGAACGACGCTCAACGTAGATTCAATAGGAATGTTTGTGTGCGGATGCGGCGGCAATGGCATGCGCTGCAAGATTTACTACTCTAAGGAAGACGACTTTGCCAATGCTGTAAACATCGCCGATTACTCGTCGAGCATGGTTGCCAACAACATGATGGCTGTTAGCGCACAGCCCGTACTCTCCGTTGAGGAAGGCGAGACACTGCGCATACGCATCTATCCTTGGTATAACGGCGCGGCAACCGGCAAGACGCTCTGCGTGAGCGATGTCATGGTGCACGGCGTGGCAGTGGACAGTACAACGGGTGTAAAGACCGTGACCGCCGTAGAATCTCAACCCTCCACCTTTTATAATATATGCGGCATGCGCCAGAACGATATGAAACGCGGTGTGAACATCGTCGTGACAAACGGCAAGGCGATAAAGGTAGTGAAGTAATAAAAAAAAGCATATCCTCAGAAAGCAGCGGAGTCCGCACGCAGTCCCGTTCTTCGGAACTCCGGGTGAAACGTGGCGGACTCCCATTTTAACGGCGCTCAAACGGCAGTAAAAACAATAGGCATGCACTGGTTCAAGTGCTGCATGGTTGTTGCCCGTTTGATGCAACGGCCAACGAATCTGAATCTAAAAACAATAATCCAATGAAGAACCAAAAAACTTTGTTTACGCTCGCTGCATGCTTGTTGGCATGGCTCAGTTTCGGTTATGCCAAAGCGGCAGACGAACTTGATGTGAAGGGTGCCACAGTGTCGTGGGCTTTCGACAGTGGTGCCGACAACACTACCGGTGCTGCCGTGTCAGTGCCCGAAGCAATCTCAACGACGAGCTTCTCGCTAGGCACGAAGGTCGGTTTCAACGGCGTGCAGAACAATCTCTCAAAAATGCGCCCAACGGAGAAGATAAACAATGCGGCAGACGAAGACTGCAAAGTTACGTTTACTGTAAATCCAAAGAAAGGCGTTAACATGACGCCCACCAAGCTGGCCTTCAATTCGCAGAAATTCGGCACGAGCGGCGGTACGCTAGATGTCTATGCAAAGTGCGGCGAAAAGAGTGTGCAGTTGCTCAAGGGCTTCAACCCCGACCGCAACAGCGTGACGGCGCAGGAATGCGACCTTGCGGAACTTGGCACCGTAAGCGAAAAAGTGGACTTCGTATTCTATATCTACAACCTTGCTGCCAACAAAGACTTGGGTCTTGGCGGTATCACGCTTACGACAGACCTCGGCGGAACGCCCGTTACTGTGCCGGTATATACTCTAAGCGTTGAACAGGCAGACAAGACGGCAGGCACGCTGACTGTAAACCCCGCAGGAACGCAGTTCGACGAAGGCACGCAGATAAGCGTAAGCACGACGGAGAACTTTGGTTACCATTTCCAGGCGTGGGTGGACGATGCTGGCGAAACCGTGTCTACCCTCAATCCTTATGTGTTTGAAATAAAGGCAAACACATCCCTCACGGCAACATATACAAAGAACAACGTGTATGCGCTGAATTTGAAACTGGAGGGCGGCGCAAACAAAAATCTCGTGCAGTTCTCGCCCGAAGGACACGTTGTCGACGGAGTGCATCACTATGAAGAAGGCACGGACGTGAAGCTTACTGCCATTAACAACCGCATATTGACCTTCACGAACTGGGAGGACAACACTACACAGATGGAACGCGAGATAAAGATGGACGGACAGAAGGACGTGGCCGCAAACTTCTCGGCGGCTGACTATATCGTGGGCTGGGACCTCTACGACGAAACTCCGTCGCAGGAACGTGCAGGCGACTACAAGGCAGAAAGCGACAACGCCGGACTTCTTTCTCTGCGCAATGCCGAAGGAAAGACTATCAGTTGGCTTGCATGCGGAGCTGCAAAAGGCGGACAGAACGGTAAGTATGCGGCCCGTGTGTGGAAGAATTTGACAGACAGATACTATTTCGAGATCAGTTTCTCCTCTGTCGGATACTCAAACCTTAAGCTTTCCGCTTCCGTCGGCGATGACTACAATGCCTATAGCAAGGTAAATGCAGAATATTCTGTGGACGGAACGAACTATACTTCATTCGGAACGTTCAATCTTCCCGCCCGCTCGTGGGATTCACAAGAGTTCTCTCTTCCGGAAGAGGCCGCCGGAAAGACGCTCGTGAACGTCCGCTTCATGCCCGACTACACGTCGCCTCTCGTCGGAGTGACTAGCGACTACGACGGTTTGGCAGTGGCAGAAATATTCGTGCTTGCCGACAAGAACGCCGAAGACGACAAGGAAGCGCCGAAACTCCTCTCGTCAATACCGCAGAACAACAGCACCGGTGCATCGGCCACAGGTTCGGTTATACTCACGTTCAACGAGAAGGTGGTTGCAGCCGAAGGCTCGTCGGCAACGCTCAACGGCGAGACACTGTTGCCAACAGTAAGCGGAAAGACCGTAGTTTACCAATACAGCGGACTGAAATACTCCACTCAATATGCGTTCACCCTTCCTGCCGGAGCTATACTAGACCGCAGCGGAAACGCTTTCGGTGGCACAACCGTGGAATTCACTACGATGGAACGCAAACAGCCCGACGCTCGCGTGTATGACGCCGTGGTTGCACAAGACGGAACGGGCGACTACACCACGGTGCAGGCTGCCATTGATGCCGCTCCTTCAAACCGCGTGAAGCCTTGGCTCATCTTCATAAAAGAGGGGACATACAAAGAGCATGTAGACGTGCCCGAAGCAAAAAACTATCTGTATTTCATCGGCCAGGGGCGCGACAAGGTGTTCATCAGCGACAACCGCTTGAGCGGTGGCGACAACGCTCTGCCTGTAAGCACAGGAGCTACGTTCGTGGCACATTCCAGCAACCTCTTCTTCGAGGGCATAAGCTTCGTTAATTCCTACGGCTACGAGAAAAAGGCAGGACCGCAGGCACTTGCCCTGAACACGGAGGGCGACCGCGTGGCGTTCAACAACGTTGGCATGTACAGTTACCAGGACACGTGGATAACAACAAGCAAGGCAAACTATCGTCACTACGTGAAGAACTCCTTCGTCGAAGGTGCCGTGGACTTCATATACAACAGCGGCAACGTTTACTTTGACTGCGATACGATAAACATTGTGCGCACAGACGGCGGATACATCGTTGCTCCGAGCCATCCCAAGGACACGAAATGGGGATATGTATTTATGAACAACGTGATAACTGCGCCCGGCGACCCTACAAAGACTTCCGTTTGGCTGGGCAGACCATGGCACAACTATCCCAAGACGGTGTTCATAAACACTAAGGCGGAAGTTACGATACCTGCAACAGGATGGTATGAAACGATGGGCGGACTGCCTGTCCTGTGGGCAGACTACAACACTGTTGACATAAACGGCAATCCCGTTGACCTCTCTCACCGCCGCGACACATATTACATTGAAGACAGGACAACCGGCGAACGCACTTACGGCACGGCGAAGAACTACCTTACCGACGAGGAAGCGGCACAGTATACCGTGAAGAACGTAATGTCCGGCGACGACAACTGGCAGCCCGAACTGCTTTGCGAGGCTTGCGAAAAGCCGCAGCCGAAAGTTGCAAACGGCAAGATCTCCTGGCCGGCAGTGCCTTACGCCATCTGCTACGTGATAACGAAAGACGGCAAGGTGGACGGCTTCACCACTGCAACATCGTGCGACTACACCGAAGGTGCGGAATATTCCATACAGGCTGCCAACGAATACGGAGGGTTGAGCGAGGCTGCCAAAGCTGTGGCAGATTCAGCCGACGCTGTGGAAAACGTTTCTGCCGCCGACAACTTCTTGCCGTCTGCCATATATAAAGCCGACGGAACACGCGCCAACGGTCTTTCAAAAGGCTTGAACATAATGAAAGGCAATGCAAAAACGCGCAAGGTTATAGTGAAATAAACATTCATGTCCATTTCAGCCTAAGGGCAGACAAAGGCCGATTACCGGTCGTGTCCTGCTGTTGAAAGTTCGGAAACAAGTATCTGGCAGACCTCTTTCCACTTGGATTTGAGCGTCTGTCAGATACTTTTGTGTCTTGTTTTTTGGGATTTCACCTACAAAAAATGATAAATACGGAAAACGTTTGCATAGCGTTTGAAGGCGTAAGGCGTTGAGAAACAGTGCTAAAAGAACTTCGTTTCGTGTTTTTGCCGGAATTTAAAGAATTTTTTAGTTTGTAGAAAAAGTTTAATTTTGTAGTGATATAATATAATATCTGTTAGGAAAACATTATGAAAAGGTGAGAAATGTTGTCGCTTGGAAGTGCGACGCATTCGTAATGATGGATGATCTTATCTTAAATCTGAAGAGAATCAAATAAAATTCAAGAGGCTAAAGCTTGAGAGGAACAGGCACGTTGGTACGGACAGAGCCTGAAATGAAAAGTTTGAACCTTAAACGGAAACGGATTGAAGGCCGTTTTGAAAAGATGCAAGTTTAAAGAGAAACGAATCTAATAATAAAAACAACTGTTAGTCTATGAAGAAAGAAAAAAACCTTTCTGCCCTGTCGACGGGGTGGAGTAAGAGTTTCTTGATGAGGCTGTGCCTATTGTGCTGTTTCATCGGGATTTCAGTGTTTGCAAATGCTCAGCAGAAGGTCACCGGAAAGGTGGTTGACCCGACAGGACAGCCCATTATCGGTGCCAGCGTAGTGGTGAAAGGCACTAGCAATGGCGTTATTACCGATGTTGACGGCAATTTCTCTCTGTCTACCGACGATAACGCAACGCTGGAAGTGACTTATGTCGGTTATAAGACACGCACTGCAAAAGTTAACGGACGCCCTATGAACATCACGCTCAGCGAGGATACGGAAATGCTCGACGAGGTCGTTGCCGTTGGTTACGGTACTGTAAAGAAGCGCGACCTTACCGGAGCCGTGAGCGCAATAGGTGCCGACAAGCTGAAAGAGCGTTCGTTCGGCAATGCCTTGCAGTCAATGGCAGGCCAGGTTTCGGGCGTCCAGATTACCCAGTCGCAGGGAGCTCCGGGTATGGCACCTACGATAAAAGTGCGTGGCGCTACGTCTATCAACGCCGGAACGACACCTTTGTACGTTATCGACGGTGTGCCGCTTGAGGATGACACGAACTCAGGAAACGGTACAAACGGTGGTAGCCTCCAGTATTCCAACCATAACCCGATGAACGACATCAATCCTAACGATATCGAGTCTATTGAAGTCCTTAAGGACGCAGCATCGGCAGCCATCTACGGTTCGCGCGGTGCAAACGGCGTTGTGCTTATCACCACAAAGCAGGGTAAGGCTGGAAAAACGAAGGTTGACGTTTCTTACGAACTCGGCATCTCGCACGTTAACCGTAAAATCGATATGATGGACGCCAAGCAGTGGATGAGATACGAAACAGCTGCCCGCGAAAACCAGTGGGCAACCGACTATGCAAAGAATCCGTCGCTCAACCGCAATAGCAAGCCTGCAACTTATGTCATTCCAACAGAATTCTCTGATCAGGAATGGTTGGACCGTATCGGAAACGGAACTGATTGGCAGGACGTTCTTTACCGCACCGGCATAAGCCATAACGTGCAAGCCTCAGTGTCTGGCGGTAGCGAGAAGACGCAGTTCATGGTTTCTCTCGGCTATCTCAATCAGAAAGGTGTTGTTATAACCAACGACTATAACCGCTTGTCGGCTCGTGCAAACATTAACCACAAGATAAACAACCGCTTGAACGTTGGCGTAAAGATGAATCTCACGCGCACGTCGGATTCTCCACAGGGCCTTGCAGGAAAGTCTGACGTTGTCAGCCTTGCATGCCAAAGCGACCCTATATTCCCGCTCTATGTCGAGACTGGCTCTCTTGGTTTCAAAGATCCAAGTTCAATATGGAACACATTCGTGAAATACGGCTTCCAGCTGTGGCATCCGTATTCTCTTACCAAAGAGGCTTCAAAGAAGACAAAGACAACCAATGCACTTGCTTCCGCATTTGCAGAATACAAGATTATCGACGGACTGACATTCAAGACACAGTTCGGCTTGAACACATCTGATGCACACAACGAATATTACTGGAACGAAGGTCAGAAGTGGGGCTACTCAGGATGGGTTAACGCAACAGGTACGTTTGCAACCCGCCGCGTCGACAACTGGATTTGGGAAAACACACTCAACTATATCAAGACAATAAACGAAGACCACAGCATTACTGCCCTCGTCGGCTATTCAATGCAGGACCAGGTTACTTCGTTCTCCACAATGACAGGTACGGGCTTCCCCAACGATATGGTTCACACTCTCAATGCAAGTACAACTCAGAAAGGCTCGACGCTGAAGTCTGAATGGGCGCTTATCTCATATCTCGCTCGTGCAACATATGCTTACAAGGGCAAATATCTCGCAAGCGCATCTGTACGTGCCGACGGTTGCTCTCGTTTCGGTTCAAACAACCGTTGGGGTTACTTCCCGTCAGTGTCTGCTGCATGGCGCATCTCGGAGGAAAACTTCATGAAGTCAACACGCGGCTGGCTCGACAACTTGAAGATTCGTGCAAGCTATGGTGTGACAGGTAACAACCAGATAGACGACTATGCTGCAATTGGCTTGCTTGCTACATCACAGTATGCTGTTGGTGGTAAACTTACAAACGGACTTTATGTCAGCACGCTGCCTTCTAAAGACCTGAAGTGGGAAAAGACAGGACAGTATGACTTCGGACTTGACGCAAACCTCTTTGGAAGCCGTCTGAACATAGCATTCGACTACTATTATTCAAAGACAACCGACATGCTCCTCAAAGTTCCTGTGCCTGTACTCACAGGTTTCACAGAGTCGCAGATGAACGTCGGCTCAGTGCGTAACCTCGGTTTTGAACTTAACATCAGCTCTGTTAACTTCCGTACGAAGGACTTCATGTGGACAACAGACTTCAACATCTCTGCAAACCGCAACAAAGTGCTCAAACTCGGCAACAACAACGCTCCTATCGAAGTTAACACAAACTCGGCAATATCCCGCACAGAAGTAGGACAGCCTGTCGGAAACTATTATGGATACAAGGTTACCGGTGTTTACAGCACTGCGGAAATCAACGATCCAAGCGTAGCGAAATACAGTGGCGCTGAGCCAGGAGACCCCAAGGTGCTCGATGTTAACGGAGATGGCAAGATTGACGCCAAAGACCGCACTATCCTTGGAAACTACCAGCCCGACTTTACATGGGGATTGACCAACAACCTTTCTTACAAGGGAATTGAACTCTCGTTCATGTTGACTGGAACTCACGGAAACGAAATAATGAACCAGAACGCACGCTTCCTCGGTTTCTACAACGGTGCACGCAATCTTTATGCAAGCCGCAGCAACTTCTGGGTTAGCGACGCTCAGCCTGGCGACGGAATGACCCCGAAACCACGCACAACACCTAACACTATCGAATCAAGCTCATCGTCGATGTGGGTGGAAGACGGTTCGTTCGTGCGCATCAAGAACATACGTCTTGGCTACAACTTCCCGAGAAACCTCGTGAAACACATTGGCATGACATCTCTCAAGCTCTATGTCAACATGGAAAACGTTTATGTCTTCTCCGACTATTCAAACTACGACCCGGAAGGTTCAACCTTCCAGACAGGTTACCGCGTGGGCTACGACTACGGAGCTTATCCTAATCCGTTCACATGCACCTTTGGTATAAACATAGGTTTCTAAGAGAAACAGAAAAGACAATGTTTCAAACGATAAACAACAACGTTTCAAAATAAAGAACAAGATGAAAAAACTATCATATTTCATAGCCGCTGCGTTGGCATTCTCAACCGTGGGGTGCAGCGACTTCCTTGACTTGTCGCCAATATCAAACGCCAACGAGAATGGATTCTACAAGACAAAGAGTGACATGGAAACGGCCCTCGTTTCAGCTTACGCCACACTTTATGACATCTGGGGACCTGAAGGCATGCCTTCTCTCTACGGTGAACTGATGTCGGACAACGTGTATAACACCAATACCGCAGGTTCGGTGGCTGACTACAACGCTTTCGACAACCATACAAACATGGTGACAACAAACACCCTTGTTGAAGGATTTTGGGAAAAGTACTATTCGTCAATCTTCAAAATCAACAACATCATTTCAAAAGGTGACGGAATCAAAGACGTAGACCAGTACATCGCCGAAGCAAAGTTCCTGCGGGCCCTGTATTATTTCGATATGGTACGTGCTTGGGGTGACGTGCCTCTTGTGACGAAACCAGTAAGCGTAAGCGAATCCTACGGCTATGCACGCACGCCGAAGGCTGAGGTTTACCAGCAGATAATAGCCGACTTGAAAGATGCTGCCGACGTGCTTCCTGCAAAGTCTGGCGAGCGTTTCGTCGGAGCAGCAAACAGCGATGCCGCTAATGTACTGCTTGGAAAGGTTTACCTCACTATGGGAGACAAAGCCAATGCCGCTACATATCTTCAGAAGGAATATGGCAAGTTCTCTCTTGAACCGGACTACGCAAACCTGTGGAGCCTTAACCACAAAAACGGCACAGAGTCGATCTTTGAACTCCAATACGCAGAAACGACTTCTTCTGGCCAGCCTTACAGTAAATACTGGGCTATGTTCACACCGCTTGACAACCGTATCGTTACGGCATGGGGCGCTGGAATGAACCAGGTATCTGATGATTTGTGGAACGCTTACGAGGCAAACGACCCGCGCCGCGACCTTTCAATAGCCGACGGCTACGAGACTGCCAAGGGAGAACACGTTGCAACACGCTACTGCATAAAGTGGAAAGACACCGAAGCTCCAGTGAACAACTTGCGCGAGCTTGCACGCAACAACTTCATGATTCTGCGTTATGCCGACGTTCTCCTTATGCTTACCGAAGCAACAGGCGACGTTAAATATCTGAACGAGGTGCGCCACCGCGTGGGTCTGCCCGGTTACGGCGAGGCTGGCTATCCATCGGAATACAACACCGTTACGTTGGCTTTGCAGCACGAGTATCAGGTTGAGCTGGGCATGGAGTTCCAGCGTTGGTTCGTGCTTCAGCGTCTCGGCACGGCAGCAACAGTGATGCAGAACTGCTCCAAGCACGTGAGCAATCCTATTTATCTGCTTCCAATCCCGCAGAAGGTTGTAAGTCAGAACCCGGATGTTATCACGCAGAATGACCAGTACAAATAATTAGTTACAGCATCATATAAAGAAAGAGGAGAGGAGAACCGGAATTGGTGCTTCTCTCCTTTTTAAATATATCAATAGAAACAAATAAAAATGGAAACAATGAAAATGAAATCACGGCTTCTGCTACTCGTTGCCGTTGCAGCGCTTTCTTCGTTGAACCTTGGCGCAAAGATTACGGTGGACAAGATGTTCAGTAACAATATGGTAGTTCAACGCGGAAAGCCGATACATATTTGGGGTACGGCAGAAAGCGGCGAGAAAGTGAGAGTGGCGTTTGCCGGACAACGGAGCGTGGCCGTTGCCGATGCAACAGGGCGATGGAGCGTAGCCATGAAGCAGCAACCTGCAAGCAGCAAACCGCGAAACATGCAGATATCAGCAAAAAGCGGAAAGATAGTATTGCAGAATATTCTTGTGGGCGACGTGTGGTTGGCGTCGGGACAGTCAAACATGCAATATTCCATGACTGAGAAGATGCCCCAGCCAACTGATGCCGACTCTTTGCGGATGCAGGAAGACTACGAAAACGCAAGCGACAAACTAGTCAGACTGCTGCTCGTCAGGAAAGACCTTTCCACCACAACGGTTCCGACAGACGGATGGAAGACCGTGGGGAAAGAAAGTCTGAAAGATTTCTCAGCCGTGGCATATTATTTTGCACATAATCTTGCCGACAGTCTAAACGTGCCTGTAGGAATAATAGCGTCCTCGTGGGGCGGCTCGCCGATTGAAAGCTGGATTCCGGAAGAGGTATACAAGAATTCCTCTTACTGTAACGATGAACGGAACATGTGGAAATTCAACCGCTGCGCAGTGGGTGACAAATATCTCCACATGATAAAGCCGCTTGTAGGGATGCAGATAAGCGGATTCCTGTGGTATCAGGGGGAAGCAAACCTTACTTGGCATGAAACAAGCATATATAGCGACAAGCAGAAAAGCCTTGTTGAATGCTGGCGCAAGGCATGGAACGACGATAGCTTGCCTTTCTACTATGTGCAGATTACTCCTTATACGTATTCCGTTGAGCGTTACCGCCGTTTCCCCTTGACCTGGGATCTTGAGGCGGAATTCTGGAAAGCGCAACAGTCGTGCCTTGTTCTCGACAATACGGCAATGGTTTATACAACAGACTTAACGGACAACGTAAGCTATCTGCATCCGTCCTACAAATGGAAGGTCGGGGAACGACTTGCCCGTATAGCCCTGAACAAAAAATACAACCGGAAAGACGTTGTCTGCGAAGGGCCGATGGTGGAAAACATATCGGTGGACCGGAACTCCAACACTGTAAGCATATCCTTTGCAAATGCAGACGGCGGACTGCACACAAGAGACGGAAAAGAACCCAACTGGTTCTATGTCCGCGACAAGCGTGGCAGATTTGCTCCCGCACAGTCAGCACATATCGAAGGAAACAAGGTTGTGATAAAGTGCAAGTCGATAAACGAGAAAGCTGCCGTAAGGTTCGGATGGGACGAAACGGCGACGCCTAATCTTGAAAACGGCTATGGTCTGCCTGCCGCAGTATTTATGAAAGAATGCGAATAGATTTCCGCTCCTTGATTAAGTTGGGGACACTTGTGATACAGCGCACTTTAAAGGACGGCAATATGCAGAAACGAAATAACTTTCAGCGGTTTGTGCGTTTTTCGGAATTATTGTATTAACTTTGTGCGCAAAATCAAATGAAACTATGGCTACTATAGACATTAAGGACAAGACCTTTGAGACTGTTATTCCGGAAGAAGAAATTTTGCGCCGCGTTAAAGCCGTAGCAGACCGAATGAGCAACGATCTTAAAGGAAAGAGGCCTTTGTTGCTCGGTGTGCTGAACGGTTCATTCATCTTTGCTGCTGACCTTATGCGCATGCTTTCGATTGAAAGCGAAATATCCTTCGTGAAAATGTCCTCGTATGAGGGAACTGAATCCACAGGAAAGGTGAAAAAACTCGTGGGACTAAGCGAAAACATCGAAGGCCGAACGGTTGTTATCGTTGAAGACATCGTGGACACGGGACTGACGATGGAGCAAATGATAGAATATCTGAAGGAATTCAAACCTGCCGAAATTCACATCTGCACACTGTTGCTCAAACCCGACAATCTGCAGCGCAAGCTTGACATAGAGTATGTGGCCATGGAGATTCCAAACGACTTTATTGTAGGCTACGGTCTGGACTACGACGGTCTTGGACGCAACCTGCGCGACATTTACGTTGTGAAGGAATAGCAGTAGAAGCAATGGAAACGGCAAACAAATTGTAAAGGGTAAAAAGAAAAAAAATACATAGAACAAACAAATGAAGAATATTGTTATTTTCGGTGCGCCCGGTTCAGGAAAGGGTACACAGAGCGATTTGATGATTGAAAAATACGGTCTGGGCCACATCTCTACAGGTGATGTGCTTCGCAGCGAAATCAAAAATGAAACAGAGCTTGGCAAGACAGCAAAGGCTTACATCGACAAGGGACAGCTTATCCCCGACGACCTTATGGTAAACATCCTTGCAAGCGTTTATGATACATTCGGAAAAGAGCACGAGGGCGTTATTTTTGACGGTTTCCCACGTACAATCCCGCAGGCTGAAGCGCTGAAGACAATGCTTGACGCTCGCGGACACAAAATTGCTGCCATGATTGAACTTGATGTTCCGGAAGACGAGCTCATGACTCGCCTCGTTAAGCGCGGCAAGGAGAGCGGACGTTCTGACGACAACGAGGAGACGATAAAGAAACGCCTTGACGTTTACCACAACCAGACTTCACCTCTTATCGACTGGTATGAGAAAGAAGGCATTCACCACCACATCAACGGTCTCGGAGAGCTTGACCGCATCTTCAGCGACATTTGCAGCGTTATAGAAAGTCTGTAAAATACTATATTGCGGCATGCGGGAATTTTCCGTTTGCCAAAAACAAAAAATCCCAAGCGACTTGACGGTTTTCAATATGCAACCGCAGGTGCTTGGGATTATTGTTTGCTTCTACTTTTGTTGAAGCATTATTCCTGTGAATATCCTTCCTGACTGTATTCCCAGTCTGCGGGCGGAGAAATAGTCGTTGGCATTGTTGAACGTGCATATGCCGGAGTTCTTGATGTTGTCTTGCTCCATTCCGCATGAAAGCATCAGTTGACGGTTGCATTCAGCAAGGTCTATGTGCCACTTCAGCTCTGGCAGCCCGTCGGCACTGCGCATCGGGAGATTTGTTTCCCTGTCTATTCTCGGCATGCGCTTGCTTGCTTGCCGCATGTTGAACTTTGCATTTTCAAATTCTGCATACACTTCATCGCCCACTTCGAAAGCCTCCAGTGATATTCCCGGCCCTATGACGGCTTTCAGCATGGCTGGATTCGTATCGTATGCCATGTGCATTGCCGTTATTGCTTTCGCCGTTATTCCCGCAGCTGTGCCGCGCCATCCTGCATGCACGGCACATATTGCAGCTTGTTCAGGGTCATATAGAAGTATAGGCATGCAGTCGGCAGTTGAAACGCCTATGCAAACGCCTCTTTCCTGCGTCATAACGGCATCCACTCCTTCGAGAACCATCTTGCGAATGTTGTCGGGAAGCGAGAAGAAGTCGGCTGCAATCATCCTTGTCTCAGTGCCGTGGGTCTGGTGTGGCAGCACGATGTTTTTTTCTTCCACGCAGAGCGCCTCTGCAAGGGCGCGACGGTTGGCCGAAACGTCCTCCGTTTCGTCTCCGCAGTAGGGGTTTATGTTGAATTCACCGTAGTTGCCTGTGCTGAAACCACCGTGTCGCGTAGTGCTGAAAGCGTTGATGTCTGGCGCAATGTCGTAGCGTGTCAACTGTGGCAGCGTCATTTGTCCAAGTCCTCCAGTTCGTATTCAAAGTCGTCGATGTCGTCAATGTCCTCCACTTCTTCTTCATCTACGAAATCTATGTCTTCCTCGCCCTCGGAACGCAGCTCGTCAGGAAGCGTGTTAAGGTCTTTGTCGCGGTGAACCAGCGTGTCTTCAGCCATGATCTCGGTCAGTTTGTTGCTCTCGCTGTTCAGTTCTTTCCACAACACATCCTTAAGCTCGTTGATGCCCTGTCCGGTAATGGATGATATGAACACCACCGGCAAGTCGGCAGGCAGTGTTTCCTTCAGCATCTCAATGAGTTCTTCGTCAAGCAGGTCGCATTTCGTCACTGCAAGCACGCGGTGTTTGTCGAGCATCTCCGGATTGAAGTTCGTAAGTTCGTTAAGAAGAATCTCGTATTCCTTCTTTATGTCGTCGGTGTCACCCGGAACCATGAACAGCAGCAGCGAGTTGCGCTCGATATGGCGCAGAAAGCGCAGTCCGAGTCCTTTTCCTTCGCTTGCTCCTTCGATTATTCCCGGAATGTCTGCCATCACGAACGATTTCTTGTCGCGGTATTCCACTATGCCGAGCGACGGTTCGAGCGTGGTGAACGGATAGTTGGCTATTTTGGGCCGTGCGCTTGAAACGGCCGACAACAGTGTGCTCTTGCCCGCGTTTGGAAATCCCACCAGACCAACGTCGGCGAGCAGCTTTAGTTCCATTATAACTGTCATTTCCTGCATTGGCTCTCCGGGCTGTGCGTAACGCGGTGCCTGGTTGGTGGCAGAGCGGAACTGGAAGTTTCCAAGTCCGCCGCGTCCGCCTTTAAGGAGCATTACTTCCTGTCCGTCGTGCATTACGTCGCAGATGTATTTCCCCGTTTCCGCGTCGTAAACCACTGTTCCGCAAGGCACGTCGACGTATACATCCTTTCCGTCTGTGCCGTGGCATTTGTCGCGTCCGCCGTTCCCTCCATGTTCCGCCTTTATGTGGCGTTGGTATTTCAGGTGAAGCAGCGTCCAGTAGTTGTGGTTCCCGCGCAGTATGATGCTTCCTCCTTTTCCTCCGTCGCCGCCGTCAGGCCCTCCGTTGGGCTGGTATTTAACGTGGCGCAGGTGCATCGAGCCTTTGCCGCCCTTTCCTGAGCGGCAGTATATCTTTACGTAGTCTACGAAATTTGATTCTGCCATTCTTCAAATCCTTTTTCTTTTCTTTGTTCAACTTGTTCTTTCGGTTTGCCTGGCCTTTATTTTATTTCGGCCAATGCCTTCTCCATGCGTTCTGTTACAACTGTTGAGAGAATCACCTTACCGTCGGGACCGACAAGAGTCATTGCCGGAATCCATTGTATGCCGTACTGTTTTCCCACTTCCGATTCACGCATGCGTTTGAGTTCGCTCACTTGCCGCCATTTCATGCCGTTGTCCATCACGCATTTAGCCCACTTGTCGTGGTCGTTGTCGAAAGAAACGCCGATGAATTCCACTTTCTTGCCGTATTTTTCGTACAGGCTCTTTACTGCCGGAATGTCCTTCCGGCAGTCAGGACACCATGACGCCCAGAAATCGAGCAGCACATATTTTCCGCGATACTCCGAAAGCTGTATACGGTAATTGTTAATCATGGGCAAGATGAAGTCAGGGGCTTCCGTTCCCGCCTTCAGCATTTTCTGCGCATAAAGAGAGTCAAGGTCTTTACCCTCTGACGAAGACTGCGCGTTGGCCGTCAATGCGGCGGCAAACAGTGTTGCCGCAATAATCGTTTTGCTTATTATTTTCATATGTTTTTTCTTGTTCCCGTTGTTTTATGCGTTGTTTCTTTCCACCTTGAGCGTTTGCTCGCAATATTCCACTATTGCGGGGCGGTGGGTGATAAAGATGACGGTATGGTTGTGTCCGCTAAGGATACTCTTCAGCAGTGTGCGTTCCGTTTCGGGATCAAGCGCACTTGTTGCCTCGTCGAACAGCATAACGCTTCCTCGTCTGAGCAAAGCGCGCGCTATCGCAATGCGTTGTGCCTGTCCCTCGCTCAGTCCGCCTCCCGCCTCGGTGCAGTTTGTGGAAAGTCCATCGGGCAGTTGCATCACGAAGTCGGCGCATGCTCGGTGCAGCGCTTCTTCCATTTCCTTGTCCGATGCTTCGGGGCAACCCATTAGAAGGTTGTCGCGAATCGTTCCGCTTAGCAATGTGTTGCCTTGCGGAACGTAAACGATGTTGCAGCGTGTGTCGGGCGACACGTCCACACATTTCTTGCTGTTGTAAATCATTACCCTTCCTTCCGTAGGACGCATCAATGCAAGTATAAGCCGTATGAGCGTTGTCTTTCCTGCGCCCGTTTCGCCCAGAACGGCAGTGCATGTGTTTGGCTTGAAATCGAACGAAAGGTTGTGAAGAATGTCCCTTTCGCTGTCGTCATACCTGTAGCTTACGTTCTCCAGCTTTATTCCTACGCTTGCCGTTCCTTCCGTCTCTCCGTGCTGAACTGCCGAAGCGGAAGATGCTCCGCTGCTTCCTTCCGCCATGTCAACGGGCGCGTTCTGCACTTCAAGCGGCGTTTCTTCAAGTTCCATAAGCCTTTCGGCTGCGGTGAACACAGAGACGAATGCCGGAACCACTTTTGTCAGATTGCGTGCGGGTCCTTGTATCTTCGACACAAGCTGAAGGAATGCCGTCATGCCGCCGAAAGTAAGTGTTCCGTGGTACATTCGCATAGCGCTCCACAGGAATGCGATGAGATAGCCCAAGGAAAAACCGAAGTTCAGTATGAAGTTGGAGAGCAGCGAGAACTTTGTGCGCTTGATGACGTTATGGCGCAGTTCGCTTTGCACGTCCTCCAGTTTGTCTACCATTGTCTTGTTGCGCTCAAGCGTTTTGATGAGCATGCGGTGTTGTATCGTTTCCTGCAGGACACTCTGCACCATGCTGTCGCAGTCCCTTACCTTTCGCGTGAATCTGCGCATGTGCCTGACGTAGAACTTGCTTGTCAGAATGAAAACCGGCAGCATTGCGACAATGGTTATTGCCAGTAGGGTGTCCATGGAAAAGAGATAGAAGAAAGACCCCACGAAGAGCGTCAGCACCGAGAGCGTGTTCGGAATCGTTTCCGTGAGGAATGTTACGACGTTGTCCACGTCAGACTCAAGTCTGTTAAGCACGTCGCCACTGTGTCTCTTTTCCTTTCCGTGCCATTCAGACATCAGTATGCGGCTCAGCATGCGCTGCTGCATTTTGTTCTGCGCCTTTATGCCAAGAATGTTCCTCACCCAGATGCTTATTATGCTTGTGGCAAAACCGCAAAGCGTAAGTATTCCCATGAACCCCACCGCCCAATAGAGCGAGCCGCCGGTTGTGTGTGCCGCCACGTCGATGGCATGCTGCACGGCCCATACTGCCGTCAGGCTGAGAGACACGTCGAGCAGTCCGATGGCGGCGTTCATTGCGGCTTGAAGCCGGTTTCCGCGCCACGCGCTCCACAGCCACCTGAGAATTTCCCATGAGGAGTAGCGGCTTTCCGGTTTGTTGAAAATTTTGTTGAGTTTCATTCTTATGCTTGTGCCCTTGTCGAGGAGAAAATTCTTTTGGGGCGCTTTGCAGTGTTATTATAGCGTACAGTTGTTACTTTTGCGCTTCGCTGCGCGTATCTATGCCCCACATCATTTTCTTGCGCAACGTTGAAAAGTATGTCATTCCCGCAGGCTTTACTATGTGTATGTCGTATGGTGAGCGGCGTATCGTAAGAGTCTGTCCTTCGTCGAACGTTGCCGACCGTCCGTCGGCTGCTACCAGAAAGTTGTGGCTGCGGCTCTCTACCTGGAGCGTGACAACTGAAGAGTCTGCCATGACGATGGGTCTGACGTTAAGACTGTGCGGAGCTACGGGTGTCATGCACATTGTTCCCGTGTGCGGCACTATTATCGGTCCGCCGTTTGACAGCGAGTATGCCGTGGAACCAGTTGGCGTGCTGACGATAAGCCCGTCGGCATGGTATGTAACCACGTATTCTCCGTTTATGCTGGCGCGGATGGAAATCATCGATGCGTTGTCGCGCTTCAGCACTGCAATTTCGTTCAGTGCGCATTCCCGTTTCTTTGTCCCGTCGGGGAGCACTGTTTCCGCTTCCACCATGGCGAGACTGTCCACAACGTAGCTTTCGTTGTAAATGCAGTTGAGCATGCTTTCGAAATTCTCCACGCTCACGGTGGCAAGAAATCCCAGGCGCCCCATGTTTATTCCTATGATCGGAATGGCAAGGTTGCCCACGCTATATGCCGAGCGCAGCAGTGTTCCGTCGCCGCCCATAGAGATGACGAAATCAGCCGCAAGGCAGTTCCCTTCAAACACTCTGATACCGTTCACGTCTATGCCGTTTCCGTCAGACAGAAAGTCGTAGTATTCCTTTTCCATCCACACCTCAGCCATTCTGTTCCGAAGCGAAGATAGAATCATGTTAATGCCGGTAGATTTCTTCACTTGGTAAATATTGCCGAAAATGGCAAATCTTAGTTTCCTCAACGACATATTGGAGAGTTTTTTTTCTTTATGAAGCGTAATTATTCTACCATTGCAAATGTTTTTGTAACTTTGCGCTAATAAAATTGTCTGCAAATATACGCATTTTTGCTCAAAGGCAGATATGGTGTTATTAACAAATTGATTTGACATGACTAAATTAAGTGTAAACATCAACAAGGTTGCAACGTTGCGCAATGCACGCGGCGGTAACAATCCTGACGTGGAGCAAGTGGCAGTAGACTGTCAGCTCTTCGGTGCGCAGGGCATTACCGTTCATCCGCGTCCCGACGAACGACACATCAGATACAGCGATGTGAGGGAGATAAAGCCCCTCATAACCACTGAATTCAATATAGAAGGAAATCCGATAGACAAGTATGTCGACCTCGTGCTTGAGGTGAAACCGACCCAGGTGACGCTTGTGCCCGATGGCGATGCACAGCTGACAAGCAACCATGGCTGGGACACGCTGCAGAACAAGGCGTTCCTGACGGATGTGGTGGGCCGCTTCCGCGAGGCAGGAATACGCACCAGCATTTTCGTTGACCCTTCGGCAGAGATGGTGAACGGGGCAAAGGAATGCGGGGCCGACCGCGTGGAACTCTACACCGAGCCTTACGCTTCAGGCTATGCTGCCGACCGCTACGAGGCGATAAAGCCGTTTGTGGATGCGGCTGAGGCGGCACGCGAACTGAACATGGGGCTTAACGCAGGGCATGACCTCAGTCTGCAGAACCTTTCTTTCTACCACAAAATGATTCCGTGGACAGACGAGGTGAGCATCGGGCATGCACTGATAAGCGACGCCCTTTACATCGGACTGAAAAACGCAATAGAGGCATATCTGAAATGCCTTGAACAAGAACCGTAGTCAGTATGGCGCGATTCTACAGATACAGACGAAACGAAACGGAAGACGTGGAAACCATTGTTCCCGTTGACGTATTCAAGAGAACACTAAGTGAAATAAGAAAACAACAGAAGGAAATGAAGAAAGTTTATATGTTTCTTGCCAACGGATCGGAAGAGATAGAGACTCTTATCCCCGTTGACGTGTTCCGCCGCGGCGGAGTGGAAGTGAAGACGGTAAGCACCACCGGTTCTGAATATGTGGAGATGTCGCATGGCGTGACACTGAAAGCCGATCTTAAATTCGAGGACGCCGATTTCTCTGACGCCGACCTTCTTATGTTGCCGGGCGGTCTGCCAGGTGCAACGAACCTCAACGAACACGAAGGCGTGAGGAAAGCCATGACGGAGCAGTTTTCAAAAGGAAAACTCGTGGCTGCGATATGTGCGGCACCGCTCGTCCTCGGAAGCCTTGGCATCGTGAAAGGAAAGCGCGCAACCTGTTATCCCGGTTTCGAGAAATACCTTGACGGAGCGGAATACACTCACGAACTGTGCACAGTTGACGGCAATGTGATAACTGGCGAAGGGCCTGCGGCAACGTTGCCCTATGCTTACACCCTGCTTTCCATGCTCACTTCGGCAGAAACCGCAGGCCAGGTTGCAGAAGGCATGATGTACAAGCATCTGATGGCGGGGAAATAACCGGAAAAGCAACATGGAAATGAACGGCTCCGACGAATACGCTATTATTGTTGCCGGCGGGAAAGGACTGCGTATGGGCGGCGACATTCCAAAGCAGTTCCTTCCCGTTGGCGGCATGCCCGTTCTTATGCATACCATAAGACGTTTCGTTGAATATAATCCCAACATAAACGTCATACTTGTATTGCCGAAAACACAGCAGGATTATTGGCGAAAACTCTGCGGGGATTACTCGTTCTGCGAACCGCACACCATTGCCGACGGGGGCGAAACACGTTTTCATTCAGTGAAGAACGGCCTTGCCCTTGTGCCTGATGGCGCATGCGGAGTTGTCGGCGTGCACGATGGCGTGCGCCCCTTTGCCTCTGTCGAGACCATTGCCAGGTGTTTCGCCGAAGCAAGACGAAGCGGTGCCGCAGTGCCCGTAGTGCCTGTTGTGGAAACGTTGAGACGCTTGACAAACGGCGAAACCCGGTGCTCGGAAACCGTTTCGCGCGATGACTACAAACTCGTGCAGACGCCGCAGACATTCGATGTGCGCATCCTTAAAGAAGCTTACCGCCAGCCTTATACAAGTTTCTTCACCGACGACGCGTCGGTCGTGGAGAGTTCCGGGCGCCGCATAGCCCTTGTGGAGGGAAACAGAGAGAACATAAAGATTACAACTCCCTTCGACCTGACCGTAGCCGAAGCCCTGGTGGCCAGCGGCAAGGCGTGAACTGACGAAAACACCGAAATGCTAGACATCCTTGACCAAGACATACAGTATCTTCCTGGTGTGGGACCGAAGAAAAGGGACATACTTCAGAAAGAGTTGGGCATCGTTACGATTTCCGACCTGCTTGAGTATTATCCCTACAAATACGTAGACCGCAGCAAAGTATACAGCATTGCAGAACTGCATGGCGACATGCCGTTCGTGCAGATATGCGGACGCATCCTCAGCTTTGAGGAGTTTGCAAGCGGAACACGCAAGAAACGGCTTGTCGCACACTTCTCCGACGGTACAGGCGTGGTTGATCTGGTGTGGTTCTCGGGCGTGAAATATGCCGCCCAGCAGTATAAGGTGAATACGGACTATGTGGTTTTCGGCAAACCGACGGTGTATGGCGGAAGATACCAGTTTGCACATCCCGACATCGACAAGGCCTCCGACCTGCAACTCTCGCAGATGGGAATGCAACCATACTACATCACTACGGAGAGGATGAAGAAAGCCGGACTTACGTCGCGTTCGATAGAGAAAATCACAAAGTCGACGCTGGAGAGAATGCCGTCGCCTATGGCGGAAACCCTTCCGCCCTTCATCGCCAACCGCTTGCATCTTGTTGCAAGAGACACTGCCGTGCGCAACGTTCACTATCCGAAAAACTCGCAGGACCTTGCAAACGCGCGCCTCAGACTGAAATTCGAGGAACTTTTCTACGTGCAGCTTAACATCCTGCGCTTCGCTTCCGACCAGCGCAAGAAATACCGCGGGTATGTGTTCCGCCATATCGGCGACAATTTCAACGGCTTCTATCACAACAACCTTCCGTTTCCCTTGACAGATGCACAGAAACGCGTGTTGAAGGAAATACGCGCCGACCTTGGAAGCGGGCGGCAGATGAACCGCCTTCTGCAAGGAGACGTCGGAAGCGGAAAGACTCTCGTGGCGCTGATGACAATGCTCATCGCCCTGGACAACGGCTTTCAGGCATGCATCATGGCTCCAACGGAAATACTTGCCGAGCAGCACCTTGAAACGATACGCACCTTCCTGGGCGACATGTCCGTAAGGGTGGAACTGCTCACGGGCGTGGTGAAGGGAAAACGCCGCAAGGAGGTGCTCGACGGACTTGTCGACGGCAGCGTGAACATACTTGTTGGCACACATGCCGTAATTGAAGACACGGTGGCTTTCAGCAGGCTCGGCCTTGCAGTGGTTGACGAACAGCATCGCTTCGGCGTGGCACAGCGCGCAAAACTGTGGGGAAAGAGCCAGTGTCCGCCTCATGTGCTCGTGATGACCGCAACGCCAATTCCGCGCACTCTAGCCATGACAATCTACGGTGACCTCGACGTTAGCGTGATAGACCAGCTTCCGCCGGGAAGAAAGCCAGTGCAGACGATTCACAAATACAGCAGCCAGACAACAAGTCTCTACAACGGCATACGCCAACAGATATGTCAAGGGCGACAAGTATACGTCGTTTTTCCGCTGATCAAGGAGAGCGAAAAACTGGACTTGCAGAATCTTGAAGAAGGCTTCGAAGTTCTGAAGGAAGTCTTCCCTGAATTCCGGCTCAGCAAAGTTCACGGAAAAATGAAAGCAGCCGAGAAAGAAGCGGAAATGCAGAAGTTCGTGAGTGGAGAAACCCAGATTTTGGTGGCAACAACGGTTATAGAAGTTGGAGTGAACGTTCCGAATGCGTCGGTCATGGTCATTCTCAACGCAGAGCGCTTCGGACTCTCGCAGCTTCACCAGCTGAGAGGGCGCGTAGGGCGCGGCGCAAGCCAGTCTTACTGCATCCTCGTTACGAAACCGCAGCTGACGCAGGAAACGAGGAAGCGCATAAACATAATGTGCGAAACCAACGACGGATTCCAGATAGCCGAAGCCGACCTTAAACTCCGCGGCCCCGGCGACCTGGAGGGTACACAACAGAGCGGCATGGCCTTCGACCTTAAAATAGCAGACATTGCGCGCGACGGACAGATAGTGCAGATGGCGCGCGACGAAGCGCAGACCATAATCGACGGTGACCCCGATTGCAACAAGCCCGGGAACCGTATGCTTTGGCAACGGCTTGCGGCTTTGAGAAAGACAAACATCAACTGGGGGGCAATCTCCTGACAGATAATCCAAAGCGCACTGCTGCCGTTGCACAATAGACGGGAAAGCGGTGCAAGAGCAAGCTTGCTTTCATCCGCAACGACGTTATGCCGCATCCGAAACACCGTTACTTTCAGAATGGAAACAAGCCGCCGACAGCAAAGAACCAACGGCTTGCCAATTGCGATGGCAGTATGTCAATTTGTTAAAGCCGCCTAAAAAAGCGTTAACGGGCATACTACATTAAAATATTTTTACTATCTTTGCAGCGTATTTGTAATCATCGTGACGGCTTTTGTTTGGAAACGTTTTTGTTTCCCCGTGAAATTACATCATGATGATTAACCTTGGATTACTTAAGACAATGCATAGCAAACGGGTTTTGCACCGGCATTAGGAAATAAAGACAAACTTATGCATTTAAAGAAAACTATAAAACACCTCGCTATAACTGCAATCATGGCTTTGGCAACCGTTCCTTGCGCAGCACAGGACCTGCTCGCACGCCAAGCCCCAGTAGACAAAAAAATGAAAGCGGTAGACACGCTTGCACTGCGCAACCTCATACAACAGGAACAGACAGCCTCTCCTTCGGCACAACTCTATAAGGACTGGAACAACCGCTACGCACACCATGCGTCGGAACTGCCAGATTCGTTCAATATCAACCTTAGACATTTCTGCATGCCCACAACAAGCCGCATCGTAACGTCCAACTTCGGAAGCCGTTGGGGGCGCATGCACAAAGGACTCGACATTAAAGTATACATCGGCGACACCATACGCGCTGCATTCGACGGCAAGGTGCGCATCGTAAGATACGAGGCTGGAGGCTACGGCAACTATGTGGTTATACGCCATCACAACGGACTTGAAACGATTTACGGCCACATGTCGAAACAACTCGTAGAGGAAAACACCACGGTTCACGCCGGCGACCCGATTGGTCTGGGCGGAAACACTGGGCGAAGCACAGGTTCCCACTTGCATTTCGAAACGCGTCTGTGTGGAGTGGCGCTTAATCCGGCACTCATGTTCGACTTCCGCAACCAGGACGTAACGGGCGACAGCTATTTCTTCCGCCGCGACTCATACAACAAAGAGTCTCTTGTGGCAACACGCCTGCGCGGAAAGAACGACGAGACGGCATCCTCGGAAGATACCGGAATGGGAATCAACTCAGAAGGTGCGGACATCCGCTACCACAAGGTTGCCAAGGGAGAAACACTCTCAAGCATAGCACGCAAGCGCGGCACAACGATAGAGCAGATATGCAAGCTTAACCACATCAGCAGCAAGATGCGTGTAAGGCCAGGGCAAATTCTCAGGTATTCATAAGCGAAGCCTGCCGCAGGCATAACGGCGCATGCATGCAGTTTTGCCATACGGAAAACCAAAGAAAAAGTCATAGCAAAAATAATGAAATGCCGAAGACTGTGGGGATATTTTTTCCTTGCAGTCTTCGGCGCTTTTTTGCGATACTACATTTTGTCGTTAGCCAATAAATCTATATTTTTGCAGTTAAAAGAAGATATACGCCAATGAGAGTGCTTATTGTAAATACAAGCGAAAACACGGGCGGCGCGGCAGTTGCCGCTAACCGCTTGATGGAGGCCCTGAACAACAATGGTGTGAAGGCAAAGATGCTTGTCCGCGACAAACAGACAGACAGTATTACCGTTGCAACCCTCAAGCGCTCGTGGCGGTTGAAGTGGAACTTCCTCTGGGAACGCTTCGTGATATATTGCCATCTTCGTTTCAACCGCACAAATCTGTTCCAGCTTGACATGGCAAATGCAGGCAGCGACATAACGTCGACGCGTGAATTCAAGGAAGCTGACGTTATCCATCTGAGCTGGATAAACCAGGGAATGCTCTCATTGAAGGGTATACGCAAAATACTGGAAAGCCACAAGCCCGTGGTGTGGACTATGCACGACCTTTGGCCCGCTTCGTCCATATGCCATTACGCCCGTTCCTGCCACGGATTCGAGAAGCGATGCGGCAATTGCTGCCTTCTGCCTGGCGGAGGCTCGCGCAATGACCTTTCGGCGAGAGTGTGGAAACGGAAAAAATCAGCTTACGGCAACTCCAGCATACTCTTCGTCACGTGCAGCAAATGGCTGGAGGGGCAAGCCAAGAAAAGCGGACTGCTAGTAGGACAGAAGATAATCAGCATACCCAACCCCATAGACACACGCGTGTTTTGCCGGACAGACCGTGAAGCGGCACGCTTGGCGGCTGGCCTTCCGCTCGACAAAAAACTCATTCTCTTCGTTTCCCAGCGCGTAACGGACAAGCGCAAGGGCATGGACTTCTTTATTCCGGCTTTAAACAAACTCGTGGAGCAGCATCCCGAACTGAAAGATACGGCAGGCATAGCTGTTCTTGGCGGGCAAGCAGAGGAGTTGGCAGAACAACTGCCGTTGCCTTCATATCCGTTGGGCTACATCAGCGACGAGCGCAAGATTGCCAACGTATACAGCTCGGTCGACATGTTTGTGCTTCCCTCGCTGGAAGACAATCTTCCCAACACCATAATGGAGGCAATGGCGTGCGGAGTGCCTTGCGTGGGCTTCAATACTGGCGGAATACCCGAGATGATAGATCACCTGCGCAACGGTTACGTGGCAGAATACAAGAGTGTTGACGATCTGACGAAGGGGATGGAGTGGGTGATGCTTGAAGCCGACCGCAACGTTTTGGGCGAGGAGGCACAGAAAAAGGTTAATGCCAATTATTCGCAGCACGCCGTAGCGATGAAATACATAGAGGCATACAATCAGGCAATGGCTTTAAAACGCTATAAATTATGAAGAAAATTTCTATTGTCACCATAACTTACAATGCTGCCGCAGTTATCGAACCGACGCTTCAGAGCGTGATGTCGCAAACTTATCCGGCCATAGAACATATAATTGTCGACGGCGTTTCGACCGACAACACGGCCGCTTTGGCAAAAGACTATCTGGAACGTTCGCTTATGGCAGGAAACGCACACGAGGTGAAGCTGCTTGTTGAACCGGACAACGGCATATACGATGCTATGAACAAAGGACTGCAAATGGTTACAGGGCAGTATGTGTGCTTTCTCAATGCCGGGGATTCCCTGCCGGCCAAGGATACGATAGAGCAAATGGTGAAGCGTGCTGCACTTGATGCGGTGACAGACGAAAAACGCCTTCCGGCTGTGATTTACGGAAACACCGACATTGTCGATGCAGAGCGCCACTTCATTTCCTACCGCCGTCTTCAGCCACCTGAGAAGCTTTCATGGCGTTCGTTCAAAAGCGGCATGCTTGTCTGCCACCAGGCTTTCTATGCCCGCACCGACATTGCAAAGAGCACGCCTTACGATACGTCGTACCGCTATTCTGCCGATTTCGACTGGTGTATCCGCATCATGAAGAAAGCAGAGGAAAAGGCTTTGCCGATGGTTGACTGCAAGATGGTGTTGGCCGACTATCTGAAAGAGGGCACGACCACGCGCCATCACAAAGCGTCGTTGCTTGAACGCTTGCGGATAATGTCAGGACATTACGGGCGCGTAGAGTCGTTGGCCATGCATCTTTGGTTCGTCGTGAGGGCGGTATTCAAACGGTAATTTCAGCTTGCCCATTGATGTTGGTTTAAATGGGCGAACATGAATGGGCAAGCCGGAATCACTAATATATGACAGAGAGCAAATCTTTTCTGTATTTCTTGGCGACATTCTTGCCTTTTACCTCAAACTCTTCAACGAGCCTTATGTCGTTTGAAGCGGCGCCCACCTTGATTTGGTATTTTCCAGGTGCGATGTTCCAAAGTTTCTTGCTGTAATACGCCAACTGGTCCATGAAAATCTTGCCGTGAACCGTCTTCTTTTCGTTTGGCTGGAGCGATATGCGCTTGAAACCCTTCAACTGGATTGGCTTCAAGTTGGGATTGTCTACAGGTGAAAGATAAATCTGAACAATCTCAGTGCCTTCTCTTTTGCCTATGTTCTGCACGTCGAAAGAGAACTCAACGGCCTCTTCTTTCGTGGAAAGAGTCGGAGTCGCTATCTTCAGTTCATCGTATTTGTATTTGGTATAAGACAATCCGAAACCGAAGGGATAAGCAACCAAGGAATCCTGCGATGCTCCGTAATTGTAGCAAATAGGTTGGTTCGTCTCAACTGTGGGGAAGCTGATAGACAGTTTGGCTGACGGACTTGTCTTTCCGTACAGGATGTCAGCAATGGCATTTCCGCCCTCTTCTCCCGGATACCAGGCGTGCATTATAGCTGCACAACCAGTGGCAATGTCATTGATAATCATAGGACGGCCGCCAAACATAATCAGTACGACGGGCTTGCCTGTTGCAATGAGTGCCTTGATGAATTTCTCTTGGTCGCCGGGCAACTTGATGCCTGTCCTTAAGCGTGCCTCGCCACAAAGGGCAGGGTTTTCACCCATCGCTGCAACTATGACATCACTCTTATTTGCCAGATCAATGGCAGCGTCCCAATTGGTACTGTCTGCTGATTCCACCATCATTGCCGTAAGGCGGGATGTGCGTGGGTCAACATCACCCGACGCCTTGATGGTTGCTTCTCCAGGCAAAGCCCATTCACAGCCTCTCTGATAACTGACGGTGGTAGATGCAGGCTTGTTGTTTTTCAGTCCTTCAAGCAATGTCACCATGTTGGGGTTCTTGCCGTCTTGTTTTTTGCCATGCCAAAAGGCCATCATCGAAGGATAGGCATAGTCGCCCACCAAGCTCCAGAAAGAATTTGCATTAGGGCCTACCACAGCTATATTGATGCCCTCCGGCAGAGGAAGCAAAAGGTTGTTTTTCAAAAGCACAACCGATTCGCTCGCCGCCTGATAAGCCACCTTGCGGGCTTCTGCATCGTCAAGGGTTAAGTGTCCCGTTTCATAGAGTTTGGCATTGTCGCCAATCATGCCAAGCCTTACCTTCAGAGTCAATGCACGTTTCACGGCTTCTTCAACTCTTTTCTCTTTGACAAGTCCCTTTTTCATGGCTTCCATCAACAAAGGATAGCATTTGCCGTTGCTGAACTCAAGGTCGGTGCCTGCGTTCATGGCCATCGCACCGCTGCGGAGGTCCTTCTCGTGCTGGTCGCCCTGACGGTAAACTCGTCCTATTGCTCCATAGTCGCTAACCGTAATCCCGTCGAACGCAGTGCGGTTGCGGAGATAGTCGCCTATAATCTTGCCACTTGCCACGACAGGCACTTTTTCAAAACTGTGATAGCCAGTCATAACACATTTGTTGTTGGCCATACGGCTGATTGCCTCATGAGGGAAAAGAATTTCTTCCGTAAGTTCCTTGTCATCCAATTCAGAGCCGCCGCCGTATCCCAAGAAGTGTTTGCTGCAAGCCGCTACGCCCTTGGTCATGTCCTGTCCCTGCAAACCTCTCACAAAGCCTACGCCCATGCTTCCCGACAGGTAGCTGTCTTCGCCATATCCCTCTTCCAAACGGTTGAAGGTTGCCGTTCGGATAACATCCACCATAGGCGAAAGGGCCATTGTTGCTCCTATCTTTCTCATTTGTATGCGGGTCTGTCGGGATTTTTCTACCATCAAGTCCATGTCCCAGCTGCATCCCATACCAATCTGTTGGGGGAAGACCGTAGCTCCCTTTGCCGCAAAGCCTTCGATTGCCTCCTCGTGGCAGATGGCGGGAACACCTGTCGTTGTGTTGGCCTTCAGCCATGCCTGCAAATCAGCGACAAAGTCACGGAGTTTGTCTGGCTCGTTGTCAAGTGCGCAGGCAAACTGACATACGTGTCCGATGCCGTATGGTATAACCTCCTTGCATTTTTCAGGAGAAAGTTTCCCGCTTTTGTCTGTCAATCTGCCAGGCGTAACACCATACAACTGGGCGATTCGTTCTTCCCAACTCATCTGCTGATAGATTCTGTTCACAGTTTGCATGGTCTGCTTGTCCTGGAAAGGCTGATAAGCGTATGCGTCAGCCTGTGGTTGTGCTAAGGTGTGTGATGGGATCGTTAGCCATAATCCCATCATAATGGCAACTACTGCTTTCGTGTTCTTCATTATTCTTATTTTTTTGTTAATACTGGCAAGAATCACCAACATTCTCCAACCTGCTGATACAACACCATGCAATCAATGTAGAATATATCGTCAGTAATGTATACCAACATTGACACCACCTATTATTATATTATAGTAGGACGTACATTTGCCGATGATGGCAGAAGGAGACTTCGGTTGTAAATGCAGCGCAAAATTAGTGTGAAAAGGAATGTTTACAGTAAAAATAAGTTCTTTTCAGGTGTAATTTCTTCCAAGAATCGTATCTTTTGCGGCAAGACACAGCCTGTAATAAAAGGGATGTCAATACTTTTTGTGAGTCGTTTCGTGATTGTTTATATTAAAATAACAGAAATATTTTTCAGATTGTAGTCAAATGCCTTAAATTTGCAGCCACGATGAAATGCTTTTCGCTCAATGCGGAAATTCAACGAACAAAACATATTTATAACTGGCAGGGATTTATGTCCCGTTTGCCACATTAACGTAAAAATTCAGGAACAATGAAAAAGTCAATTATCGCAGTCGCTATAATGGCGGCTCTCTGCACAGCGACAAACGTAAGCGCACAGACTGAACAGAAAGTGAAGTGCGACAGCAAAGTACAGTGTGAAAAAGCAAAGACCGCATGCGCAAATGCAGAAAAATGCTGCAAGGCAAAAGCAAAGGTTGACGCAATGACTTCTGCTACCGCACAAACTGCTACCGTCGAGAAGCTATGCTGCTGCAAGAAGGAAAAGTCCTCAAAGAAGGCTGACAAGACAAAGAAGAAGGCATTGAAGAAGGCTGAAAAAGTGGCTAATGCAGCTAAGACTTGTGATAAGTGCGAGAAGAAATAATTTGCACTTGTCTGGAAAATATTACGATACCTGGTTCACTGTAATGTGTGCCAGGTTTTTCGGGTCACTTGCAAAAACGTGTGGATTAGGCAAAAATCTTGGACAGTCTAAAAAGA
>CAVAPC010000010.1:0-77386 GCA_963590505.1 uncultured Alistipes sp.
CGCGAGTTTATTATTTGCAGCTTCCTCCGGTACTCGTTGCCGAAATCCTCAAGCTTTGCGACAATTAGCGTAACTCCGATAGAGACAGCTGCTTCTTTGACAAAACTGCAATTTGGTTCTCCTTTAATTCTTTTTCAGCAGAATGACAGGGCATCTTATTTTTAGAAACTATAGGGGATACAAAAAAAATAACGCAACCTAAGACGCGTCCTAAGTTGCGAGTATTATAAATCTTAAAGTGATCTTATGAATTTGTTAATTCACCCTTGCTTTGCGGAAGATGAGGGATTCAAACCCCCGATACCCGATAAGGGTATACCGGATTTCGAGTCCAGCGCATTCGGTCACTCTGCCAATCTTCCGATTTATATCATTTGCAAAGGTACTATTTTTTTCTGATTACACAAACACATACATATAAAATTATGTAATCTTTAAATTACACCTTAAGTCTATGTTCTAAGAACAATGCAAGGCCAAAATCTACTTTTTAATGGATGTGGCTTTATAAGCTTTGTTTAATCCGGCTATGACTTCATTGGTTATATCATATTGCTTGTCTGCATAGAGTATGTTATCACCTGCCTTGCTGAGAATAAGCGAATATTTTTTATCCTTATTATATGCAGACAAATAGTGCTGAATGCTGTCACGTAAAGCAGAATTAAATGTATTTGTTTCATTTTGGAATTCTGTTCCAAGACGTTGTTGAAGTCCCTGCAAATCTGCACTTTGCTTTTGTAAACCAGCCTGTACAGCTTCTGCTTGTTGTTGAGTGTACTTATTCTGCTGGACGTCTTGCTGGAACTTAGCCGCAGCTTGTTGTAAGGCAGCCTCTTTTTGTTGTAAAGTTGCTTGGATGTTTTCGCTTTTCTTTTGGAGAATCAATGAATATTCTTTACAGAATTTATATTGTGACATAATAGAGTCAACCTCAATATATGCAATCTTCATGGTACTACTCATTTGAGTAGAAGCCACAGACTTTTCATCAACTTTTTTGGCTTCATTGTTGCATGAACAAATTGCAATTGCCGCGAAAGCTATGAATCCCATCATGCAAGCAGTTCTTCTATTCATTTTTATAAGATTTATTTGTTTTTAATTTAAGTCTCAAACAACTACACATGTGATGTTTAATGGCTTGGTTTAATTTTATGCAAAGTTAATGATTTTATTCTGCTACGACAAGAGATTGACAATAATTTTTCTTTGGCTTTTGCTTTTACTGCCAAATAGATTATCTTTGCATTTTATTACAGAAATGGGAAATATTTATAATCCCTGAATTAAAATTTTAAAATGTTTATGCAGTTATGGAGAATATTGTACTAAAGCCTTCATGTGTATTTGAACAGTTTGCAAAAATAAACAAAATCCCGCGTCCGTCAAAGCATGAAGAAAAAATGATTGAGTTTCTAAAAGATTTTGGTAAAAGCCACTGCTTAGAAACTTTGGTAGATGAAACAGGTAACGTTCTCATCCGTAAACCCGCAACAAAGGGTTATGAAAACAAACCGACTGTTATTCTGCAAAGTCACATGGATATGGTTTGTGACAAACTTGTTGATGTTGACATTGACTTCTTGAATGACCCAATTGAGACATACGTTGATGGAGAATGGATGAAAGCAAAAGGCACAACTTTAGGAGCAGACGATGGAATAGGATGTGCTATGGAATTGGCCGTTTTGGAATCTAATGATATTGAACACGGTCCAATAGAATGCTTGTTTACTCGAGATGAAGAAACAGGACTCACTGGCGCACAAGGAATTAAGGCGGGCTTCATGAATGGTAATATGCTTATCAATCTTGATAGTGAAGACGAGGGACAAATATTTATAAGTTGTGCTGGAGGACAGACAACGACTGCAACTTTCAATATAAACCGCGAAGATGCCCCACAAGGATACTTCTTCATGAAAGCGACTATCAAGGGATTGCTAGGCGGACACAGTGGTGACGATATCAATAAAAAACGCGCGAACTGCATCAAATTGCTTTCACGTTTCCTTTTTATGGAAAATGAAAAAATGGAATTACGTTTAAGTGGATTTAATTCAGGGCGCATGCATAACGCTATTCCACGTGATGGAATCGTTGTTTTTGCTGTTCCAAACGAGGATAAGGAAACCGTAAAGGCAGACTGGAATATTTTTACGGGTGAAGTTGAAGAAGAATTTCATGTCACGGAGCATAACATGGTGTTTGAGCTTTCCAGCAGTGATGCTTGTAAAGTAATGTCTAAAAAAGATTCTATGAATTTTATATTATGTATGCAAGCAATAGACAACGGAGTTTACACTATGTGTCAGGACAAAGAATTGGAATGGCTTGTGGAAACTTCGAGCAATGTTGCAAGTGTAACGACTTCAGAATCTTCAATCAAAGTTGTTGCTTCACAAAGAAGTAACGTGATGAGTAATCTAAAAAATATGACGAACACAATAAAGTCGGCATTTATTTTAGCTGGTGCAGAAGTCGCAGTTAGCGATGGATATCCTGCATGGAAGATGAATCCCGAAAGCAAGTTAACGTCAGTTGTTGTTGAAACTTATAAGAAGTTGTTCCATAAAGACCCATTGGTAATCGGCATTCATGCAGGACTTGAATGCGGTCTTTTCTCAGAGCGTTATCCGAATCTAGATATGGTTTCTTTTGGACCTACCCTACGTGGGGTTCACTCTCCAGATGAACGTCTGTTGATACCTACAGTAGAGATGGTTTGGAATCATCTTATCGAAATCCTAAAGGCTGTGTAGTTTGGGGAAAACTACTTAACGGCGATTGGGAGAATGTATCTCGAAGCTACGTTTATTTGGTTTCGATGGCACGTTGTATAAAATTGTATTATCCCTGGAAACCTTGCGCTTTCAGGGATTTTCATTAGACAACTTATCCTGGATGAAGAATTTCATGATGTGCGAAGCCTTATAATACAGCCTTGACACAGTTTAAATTACACTCCCAGATAACATGAATATCTGCTTGGTATGTCGTTTATGGTTTTTATATACATTCTACTATGTTGATTTTCTGGTTGTCTTCTTGTAAACGAAGTACATCAAATGAAAACTTAGATTTGTAATGGATGTGATAACATGATCAAAATATCATACTTAACAATTGTCAAGTAAAATCAAAGCAATTGGTTAACGACTACTTAAAAAGTTCAATTCTTTAACTAAGAATTTTACAACGATACAAAAACTACTTAAATTTGCCGCATGAAGAAAAAAACGATATGGATTATTGCGGCAGTTATGGGATTCTCATTCATAGCCTTGCTTCTGCTTCAACTAAAATACATGGATGCCATGGTGAAGATGAAGAAGGAGCAGTTGGACGAATCTGTTAACAAGGCACTTTACCAGGCTGCACGTAACCTTGAACTAAACGAAACCCTAAGATATCTTGAGCGCGATGTAAACGAGACAGAACGTCGTGCTTACAAAACTGATTCTGTTGGAACTCGTTCCGGACAAGCAGACGGGACAGTGCAACATTCCCATCAATATGCCGTAACCGACAAAAACGGGAACGTATACTCGTCTTTCGAACTGAAAACAATAACAATGCGTCCTTCCACAATGCCAAAGGCAATGATTTTGCGCAACGACCGGAACTCTATTTCTGAAGCGACTAAATCTATGCGCGAGATTATTAAAAATAGGTACGTGTATCAGAAGGCACTGTTGGATGAAGTTGTATATAATATATTGTATACGGCTTCAGACAAGCCACTGAAAGAACGCGTTAATTTCAAGTTGCTTGATCAAGACCTTAAAACGGAGCTGATGAACAATGGCGTGAATATACCCTATCACTTTACTGTATGTTCACAAGACGGAAGAGAGCAGTACCGTTGCCCTGAATACAGTGACGAAGGTGAAGAATACTGTTATACGCAAACACTTTTCCGAAATGATCCGATGAACAAATCAGGAATAGTGAAAATACATTTCCCTGACATGAACAGTTACATTTTCAGTAGCATAAGGTTCATGATACCATCATTGGCGTTCACAATTGTCTTGCTTATAACATTTATATTTACCATAGTAGTCATTTTCAGACAAAAACGGTATACAGAGATCAAGAATGACTTCATTAACAACATGACTCATGAGCTTAAAACTCCAATCAGTAGTATTTCCCTGGCGGCTCAGATGTTAAATGATGACTCTGTCACAAAAAGCCCCATGATGATGAAACATTTGGGAGGTGTTATCAACGATGAATCAAAACGACTTCGTTTCCTTGTTGAAAAAGTTCTACAAATGTCGATGTTTGACCGTAAAAAAGCAATTTTCAAGAAAAAGGAACTTGACTTGAACGAGTTGGCAGAAAACGTAGCCAATACATTTACCCTTCGTGTTGAACATACTGGTGGACACATTGAAACGAAACTTGAGGCAAAATATCCCAAAATATATGTTGATGAGATGCATTTCACCAATGTCCTGTTCAATTTGCTTGACAATGCTGTGAAATATAAACATCCGGACCGTCCTGTTGAACTCAAACTTAGGACGTGGAACGATCAAGACCATCTATATTTAGCATTAAAAGACAATGGTGTTGGACTTAAGAAAGAGAACTTGAAAAAAATATTCGAAAAGTTCTACCGCGTGCATACAGGAAATGTTCATGATGTTAAAGGTTTCGGACTTGGTTTGGCATACGTAAAGAAGATTGTTGAACTTCACAAAGGAGCAATTCACGCAGAAAGTGAAAAAGGCAAAGGAACTACATTTATTATTCAATTGCCTATCATTAAGTAAGTGTAAGCATTAAAGCATGAACATTATATTGTTGCAAACAAAGAATAAAATAAATTTTAAAATATAGAAAGGAAACAATTATGGATGACAAACTGAAAATTCTGCTCTGCGAAGACGATGAAAACCTCGGCATGTTGTTGCGTGAATACCTTCAAGCTAAAGGTTATGCCGCAGAACTTTGCCCAGATGGAGAAGCCGGATACAAAGCTTTTCAGAAGACTAAATTCGACATATGTGTACTTGATGTAATGATGCCGAAAAAAGATGGTTTTTCTTTGGCACAAGACATACGTCAGTCAAATGCAGAAATTCCAATTATATTCCTCACGGCAAAAACTCTTAAAGAAGATATCCTTGAGGGATTCAAAATTGGAGCAGACGACTATATAACAAAACCATTTTCGATGGAAGAACTTGTTTTCCGTATTGAAGCTATTTTACGTCGCGTTAAGGGAAAGAAGAACAAAGAAAATACTGTTTACAAGCTTGGGCGTTTCACTTTTGACACACAGAAGCAAGTACTTACAATAGGAGAAAAACAGACAAAACTTACAACAAAGGAAAACGAACTTCTTGCGTTGTTGTGTAGCCATGCGAACGAAATTCTGCAACGCGACTTTGCCCTTAAAACTATCTGGATAGACGACAACTATTTTAATGCGAGGTCAATGGACGTTTACATAACGAAGCTACGCAAACACTTGAGAGATGATGATCAGATTGAAATAATAAACATTCATGGCAAAGGATATAAACTTATAATACCCGAAGAAAACTGATAAATTCATCTTTAGTAATTGAAATTTATGCCGCTCACATCTGGTTCAAAATCAGAGTGAGCGACATTTTTTTTGTGCATTTTCTTTATTTTAACTTTTTTGTTGTAAATTTGCAAAACGATAGTAATAATATAATCTTTAACCTAACCAAACATGAAATTACAAGAAAGCCGCTTATTCTCAAGCGAGGGCATTTCTTTGATGAAGTATGCCTCATGCGGTTTGCTGACCTCCATGTTATGTTTCAGTGCGCCTGCTATTTCAACGGCGCATGCCGAAAAAGCAAACAACGTAGAGTCAGTAAGCCAAACTAAAGCCATCTCTGGAAACGTTGTCGACGAGCAGGGAAATCCTATTATCGGAGCATCTGTAATGGTAAAAGGCACTTCAACAGGAGCTGTGACCGATATAGACGGAAACTTCAACATTCCCAAGGTAGAAACTGGGACTGTCCTTGAAATCTCCTACATAGGTTACAAGACACAGACAATAAAGGTTGGAAACAATTCAAGTCTGTCAGTTAAAATGTTTCCAGAAGATCAACAGATTGACGAAATTGTTGTTGTCGGTTACGGCGTAGTAAAGAAATCAGACCTTACAGGTTCTGTTGGTAGCATTAAGTCGGAAACAATTGCGAAGAAGGGCTCTACCTCTGTTATGGAGAGTCTCCAGGGACAAGTAGCCGGCGTTAACATATCACAGTCTTCCAGCCGTGCCGGCGATGGCTTCAACATTCAGATTCGCGGTAAGAGCTCTATGAACGAAGACTCCAAGCCCCTTTATGTAATTGATGGTGTTGTTTGCGACAATATGGATTTCCTTAACCCTATGGATATTGAGAAAGTTGATGTGCTGAAAGATGCTTCTTCAACAGCTATCTATGGTTCTCGCGCAACAAACGGTGTTGTAATGATCACAACGAAGAAGGGGGATTCTGCTGCTGCAAAGACAACAGTTAGCTACGACGGATACTACGGATTCAAGACAACTGCCAACATGCCGGATTTCATGTCAGGCGATGAATATCTGAAGTATCGTTTCAGTCGATACCTTACAGAAAGTGTCAACTCCTCAACTGGCGTATCTTCGTGGGAAATGAAAGCCAGCGACCTGACAAAGTTCTGGTGCAACGACAGTCCTGTTATCAAACAAATGTATACAGACAAGAAGTATACGGACTGGACAGACCTCGTAACACGTGACGGTTCTCAACAAAACCATTTCGTCAATATCTCAGGAAACGCCAAGAACATAAGCTATCGTGTCGGACTTGGATACCAGAACGAAGAAGGTGTATTGTATGACGACTATGAGAGATGGAATTTGAAAGGTGCTGTAGACCATAAGATTTCAGACAAGGTTTCTGCAGGTTTCTCCACCAATCTTGCAACATCAATGAAGAAGTACGGTAGCAAGAACTCTGTCAACAATGGCTTCCTTATGAACCCGACAATGGCCGCAACCTATTGGGAAGGAGAAAAAGCAGGACAATACATCTATCAGCCAGGCAAAGATGAAGTTCTCTACCCGTATGGCGGTGGTCCGACTTCTACAATAAACCCACTTGTAGACCGGGAAAACTCAAAAGACAATACGCGCACATACAATGCTATGGCAAATCTTTATCTGCAGTATTCTCCTATCAAAGAAGTAATCCTTAAGACCACGTTCTCTCCGATGTATCAGAAATCACGCCAAAGCGTGTTCTATGGAAACCAGACGCAGGAGCGACAGGGCAAGGGAAACCAAGCAGAAGATTCATGGGATGAAACATTCTCATACACATGGGACACACAAGCCAACTATATAAAGAAATTCGGCGATCACAGTCTAAATGTTCTTGCCTTGTTCTCTGTTTACCAGCAGAAACAGGAAGGCAACTACATGAAAGTAACGAAGATGCCTTTCGATGTTGGTACGGACAACATGGGCTCTGGTGAAATAGAATCACGTTCAAGCTACTACAAGAAAATATCAATGTTGTCATACGTAGCCCGTATCAACTATGGATATAAGGACCGCTACCTTCTTACCCTATCTTCACGCTGGGACGGAAGCTCCAAATTTGCAAAGAACAACCGTTGGGGTATGTTCCCGTCTGCTGCCATTGCTTGGCGCATTACTGAAGAAGACTTCATGAAGTCTACTTCCAGTTGGTTGAGCAACTTGAAATTGCGCTTGAGCTATGGTGTTACAGGTAACAATCTTGGAGTTGGTCCTTACGACACGCAGTCTTTGGCAAACAAAAAATATTATTACAACTTTGGCAATACCGTTGCTAACGGCTACGGCTACACAATGGCAAACTCTGACCTTACATGGGAAAAGACAACAGAGTTCAACATCGGTGTTGACTTCGGATTCCTTGACAACCGCATCAACGGTTCTATTGACCTCTACAACAGAAACTCCAAAGACCTTCTGATGGAAATGCAGACACCTTACGAGCTTGGTTCTGTAACAGGTTCTGTTGTAAGCAACGTTGGAAAGGTTCGCAACCGCGGTATCGAAATCCAGCTCAACACGGTTAATTACCGCGACAAGAACTGGTATTGGGAAACAAACTTCTCATTCTCTCGCAATATAAACGAGATTATAGAACTTAACGGCGAGAAAAACGACCTTGTTGGAAACAAGTGGTTTATCGGCCAGCCAATTGATGTAATTTACGGATACAAGCAAACAGGAGTCTGCACCCGTGAAGAAGCAGCAGCTTATGCAGCAGACGATCATTGGAAGACAAAGTTCACAGAAGGTACAATGAAGGTTTGGGATAAAGACGGCAACGGAACAATAAACGCCGACGACCGCACAGTCCTCGGCCACTGCGCCCCAACCTGGACAGGAAGTTTGACTTCAACTCTTACATACAAGAATCTTGATTTCTCATTCAGTATCTACACAAGTCAGGGCGGTTATGTCTATTCGCCTTTCATGCGTGAGTTCTGCCGCTACGGCTCTCGTGGAACACAGCATATCAAACTTGACTACTATATTCCTGAAGGCGCTCCGATTCTTGGCGATGACGGCAACGTAACGACCCAGGCTGCGACACACTACGGAAGTTGGCCATTCCCGACTGGCGGAAACGCTACAGGATCATCTGGAGGCGGTCGCTTCTGGTCTGAAGATGCTTACGGACAAGCTTTCTGCGTAGACAATTCATACGTAAAAGTTAAAAACATCACATTGGGCTACACATTGCCGAAAAACTGGATGCAGAAAATACACGTTTCCAGCCTCAGAGTTTACGTAAACATACTTAACCCCTTCACCTTTACTAACTATAAGGGTTTTGATCCCGAATGGGCAGACGCTTCAGTTACCGATGGAACAGGTGGCGTAAGTTCACGTACATACCAAATAGGTGTTAACCTTAAATTCTAAACATATGCGTTGACATAATTGACAAACGGGCATTTAAAAGAATAGCAAGGAGCTTTTAAACCGATTGAAGTTATAACAGAACGGGAAGTCACATATTTGTAACTGATAAGTCATCGATTATCAAATAACAACAAGTAGCATTCCTGAATAACGGAAATTCATTCTCGCCCCTATTTTCGATGTTTGTTTGTCAGTCATACTAGATACGCAACAAAACAAGAATAAAATGAAAAAAAGATATTTTAGTGTTTTGCTCGGAGCTGTAGCATTCATGTCCAGTTGCTCTGGTTTCTTGGATCAAGATGTACGCTCTGACGTAGCAACAAAAGATTTCTACAACACAGAAGCAGGCTTTGAGAGCCTGACGAACTCGATGTATTCATCGCTTAGAACAATTTTCAACAATCAACCTCACGTGTTCGTTGGCGGAACAGACATCTATGGTGATGGAAAATCACAAGGTGTCGAGATGACCTACTACACATTTACTGAAGCTGACGCATCAATAAACAAGTTTTACAAGAACTGCTTTATCGGCATACAGAAAGCCAACGAAGTGGTTGCATACAGTAAAACGACAGCATCGTCCAGCGTAAAAGACCAATATACCGATGAGGCTCGTTTTATCAGGGCGTGGTACTATTTCCAACTCGTTCAGCAGTTTGGCGGAGTGCCAATGGCTAACGAAATGTACGAGACCGCAATAATGAGTTTCCCACGCAATTCGCTTGAGGAAGTTTACAATTTCATTATTGACGAGTTTACATATCTAGCTTCCGACGGTTCAAAACTACTTGCAACAAGTCAAAACGGCCGTGCCAACAAGAAGGCGGCAAAGTTCTTCCTTGCCAAGACATACCTCACGCGTGGCTGGCTTAACGGCAAAGACGAAGAAGCACAGGAAGACAATATCGCTCAGGCTACGGACTTTGCAAATGCTGAGAAATACATCATGGAAGTTATTGGTTCGGATGTACCTTCAGAGTCAATTGAAAAAGCTTTCGACATAAACAACGAAGCAAGCAAAGAATTTTTCTGGACAGTGCAGTTCAGCAGTGCATCGGTAGAGAATCCAAAGAGCGACGGCTCTATTCAAATGTCGCAGTTCGGTGCATATCTTGGTGGATCAGAATACCCACGTACAAAGGGCATGGACGGAAACTATTCGCCAACATACTATATGCATCACTTGTATTCAAAGGGTGACGGACGTTACGAACAGACGTTTATGCTGGAACTATATGGAACAGAGAAAGACGGAACACCAACATACAAGTATTTTGACTATTGGTATCCCGCAAACGGCTCAAAAGTGTTATATTATTATGCACCTTGGTGGGCAACAGACGAAGACATAGCAAAATGGAGAGCAGAAGATCCTGAACTTCGTAAAGATGCTGTTGTAGGAAAAGTTGCTTTAACAGCAGAAGATGGCGGTTTGGATCCCAACTCAAAGAAGCCAGCAGACTGGGCAACACGTCGTCACAGTGATGCTGCCGTGCCTTGCATAAAGAAGTTCGATGACTATAGCGAAACATCAATATCGAACCGTAATTCGACATGTTCAATGCACGATGTTTCATGTGCACGTCTAGGTGAAGCTTATCTGATTGCTGCTGAAGCATATCTGATGCAAGGAAAGACTGCGCAAGCCGCAGACATGATAAACAAGTTACGCCAACGTCCCGGTACCGTCAAGGCTGGTTATGAAGATGCCATGCATGTAAATGCTACAGACATGACCGTAGATTTTATTCTTGATGAGCGTGTTCGAGAACTTGCAGGAGAATGGGTTCGTTGGACAGACCTTAAACGCACTCATAAATTGATGGAACATGTTCAGAAATATCAGGAAGATCCTGTTTCTGCTTCAAACTTGAAAGGTCCTGATGGTAAATGGAAAATTTTGCGTCCTATTCCACAGGCTGTAATTGACCTTAACAAAGCAGAAATAACGCAAAATCCTGGTTATTAAAATAACATGTGAGAAATCTTTTCTAAAACGAAATTAGCATCATTAGAGGCTGACGATTAAAAATATTGTCAGTCTCTTTTTAGTTGCATTATACGACAATATTTTTTAAGCAATGAAACAAAATTTTGAGTGTAAATTATAAAGTCAAGTTTTTTTCTTATTTTTGCGTGAAAATTCAAAAAGATATAAATTAAATAGCACTTGTCTAAGACTATAATATCTCTATTGGATAAGTTTTATACGAATTCAGAATGATAATATGAGCAATATAAAGAAAATCGTGTTGACCGGTGGACCATGCGCAGGCAAAACAACGGCCTTGGTAAAAGTTATAGAACATTTTTCCAGTTTGGGATATAAAGTTTTCACAGTTCCCGAAGTTCCAACCATCTTCACTCAAGCAGGCATGGATTACCTTACAAAAAATACGTCATTCTTTTATGAAGGTGAAAAGGACACCATGCGAACACAAATTCTGCTTGAAGACAGTTTTCAGCGTATGGCCGAGACTTTAGATATGCCCGTTTTAATAGTTTGCGACCGCGGAACACTCGACATTTCTGCATACCTTACCAACGAGCAATGGAAAAATATCATTGGCGAACTCGGTTTCACTACATCTCAATTAAGGGACGAACGCTATGATGCAGTTCTGCATCTTGTGTCAGCAGCCGATGGAGCTGAACAATATTATACAACAAGCAACAACGCTCAACGGTTGGAAAAAGCGGATGAAGAAGGATTAAAGATCGCAAGAATGCTTGACAAAAAAGTTATTGAAGCTTGGAGCGGCCACTCCCACTTGCGTGTAATAAACAATCACGACGACTTCGACAAGAAAATCAACCGAGTATTGAAGGAGATTAGCAATGTCCTTGGCATTCCCCAGCCTGTTGAGGAAGAACGCAAGTACATTGTCAAGGTAACTGGCGACATTCCTGGAAGCATTAATAGCGATATCATTCAAACTTACCTTGTTGGAGATCCTGGTTGCGAAATTCGTTTGCGTCGCAGGGAGTTCGGCGGAAAAGTTGTTTATGTCCACACATCAAAGAAAATAAATTCCTATAATCAACAGATAGAGACAGAACGACAGATAAACGGAAACTTGTATGAATCAATGCTCCAACAAGCAGACCCCTATCGCCACACAATACAAAAGCACCGCAAGAGTTTCATCTGGCAAGGTCAATTCTTTGAGATTGATACTTTCTCTTCGCCAGTCTCCGGTTTAACAATCCTCGAAACAAAAGGAATATCAAAGCATGAAGAGATAAAGTTTCCCCCATTCATTGAAGTAATAGAAGACATTACAGGCAATAAGCGTTATTATAATTACAACATTGCAAGAAGATAAGTTGCCGAAATGTATTACGAAAATTGCCATAATGAGCAAAACAAGGAACTCGGCAGGTAAGTTCTATATCTGCCGAGTCCCTTGTTTAGAATTTAAATATTCTCAAAACAACCATAATACTATCAAAAACGGAATTTACCGAAGCACTATGCAGAATGAAATATAATAATGAGGATTATGTCAATGTTATACTTCTAACCAGCAAATCTACCTTTTAGCTCGTTTATCTGCATAATGATATTATCTATACGGCGTTTTTGATTCACGTAATATGAAATACCACAAATACAGCCTATCACAAGACCAATCATTCCGCCGATCATCAAACCTTGCCCCGTATCACCATTGTCCTTGCTCACGACATAAAAGAATAAACTGACCCACACAATTATAGAAGGAATGCCAATATAAATAAGCCAACGGTTGTTAAGACGCTTGTATGCAAGCATGTTTTCGGCAACATTAACTATGTTTCCAGTTATCATGTCGTCTGAAACATATCGATGAACAGAATAGAAAGTGAATGCTACACAATTAAGCATATACAGCACAGTGAGCAAAAAGAACCAAAGTGGAATGTTTTTTAAAACAAATGTGTTCACAGCAAAAGCTGGCAATGCAAAAAGCGTCAGTATACTGACAAGTAAAATGCTTTTGCGCTCCTTTGAATAATCTCTTTGTACAGAACGCCGCACCAGTTTCTCGTTTAATATCTGCTGTTGCTTCAATATCGCTTTGAATTGAGCAAATTCCTGACGTATTTGCTCTAATTCGTCAATTTTGTTGTTTATATCCATAATTTCAACCATTTAGAAGTTAGATGTATTTACATTAAATGCTCTACATTTTCTTTAGTTTTTCCTTTATACGCACGAGTCTAACGGAAACGTTCTTGACTGACAACCCAAGAATCTGAGCTATCTCGTCATAAGTCATATCTTCAAGCCATAATAGGACAATGGCACGATCGAAAGGCTGGAGCTTAGAAATTCGCTCATGCAACAAGCCAACTTGGTGCGTTTGTACATCTCCATCGTCAAAAGGTGACACGTCCATTGTCAATTGTACATGTCTGTGCCTACGCTTTTTTCGCTCTAACGAAATGCATGTGTTCAAACAAACGCGATAAACCCATCCTTTCATGTTTTGGAACTCCATCCTGGAACATCCCTTCCAAAGATTAATGAGCGACTCTTGGAACAAGTCGGCCACTTCTGCTTCATCGTCGGAGAACATATAACACACGATGTAAACGGTGTCTTTGTTTTCCTCAACGAACTTTTCAAACTCTTGTTTCGTCATTCTCCTGTTATTGTTTTTATCGTTCAGATAACGTTTCTACTATATAAACGCAAAAATATCAAATTTGCTACAGAAAATAGCAATTTTCTTTACTCTGTGGCTATCGTTGAACATTAATATACTAAAAAAATCACTCTTTTACAATAAAAACAATTTTCCTGCGTTTAAAACAAGATGAAAAAGAATTTATTGTTGGCATTATTGCTCCAAATAATCAGTTTGACTACTTTCGCTCAGACTTTCACCCTTCAAGGTCGGGTTACCGACAGCAATGGCAATCCCGTTGAGTTGGCAACAGTAGCCATACCCAAGCAAGGGCGTGTTGCATTGACTAATTTGAAAGGTGAATTTTCTATGACGCTGAACTCAGCTGACAGTGTTGCCGTTAGATTCTCAATGGTAGGATATAAAACGAAGACGCGCGTGCTCCGCAAGCCGAAAGGCAAGCAGACATTACTTGTCCAACTGTTCGATGACACAAGCGAGCTTGCTGGTGTTACAATTACGGAGAAGAAAAGACAAACAGGCACAATAGAACAGTTGGACGTAAAAAACGCCACGAGTGCTCCTTCTGCAACAGGCAATGCTATTGAGGAACTTATACAACAACAAGCAGGAGTATCAACCCATAGTGAATTGTCTTCACAATATAATGTGCGTGGCGGAAGCTTCGATGAAAACAGCGTTTACATAAACGATGTTGAGATATACCGTCCGTTCCTTGTCCGTAGCGGACAACAGGAAGGTTTGTCAATAATCAACTCCGATATGGTGGAGAAAATAGGCTTCTCTACTGGTGGTTTCGAAGCAAAATACGGCGACAAAATGTCATCGGCACTTGACATTACATACAAAAAACCATCAAAACTTGAAGGAAAAGTTACAGCAAGTTTGCTCGGCGCTTCAGCATATCTAGGTTTCAGTACCAAGAAATTCTCATGGAGTAATGGTGTAAGGTATAAAACTAACAAATATTTGCTTGGGTCACTTCAGACTAACGGAGAATACAACCCGAACTTTTTGGATTATCAAACCTATATGACCTACGACCCCAACAAGCGTTGGCATTTTGAATTTATGGGAGATATAGCCGACAACCATTATAACTTCACGCCCACAGACCGTGAAACAAATTTCGGTACGCTGGATAATGTTAAATCGTTCAAGGTCTATTTTGATGGACAGGAGAAAGACATTTTCCGCACTTATTTCGGTACATTCACCATTCGCAGAAATTTCACAGAAAACACCTGGCTTGCTCTTACAGGTTCAGCATACAGCACTAACGAGCAGGAAAAATACGATATTCAGGGGCAATACTGGTTAACTCAGACCGAAACAAGCGAGAACCTTGGTGTTGGAACCTACATGGAACATGCAAGAAATTATCTCAAGGCAAATGTTAAGAGCTTAAAACTTTCATTTCGCCACAAGACAAAGCGCCATGAAATATTGGCAGGACTTACTTACAAAATTGAACATGTCGAAGAACAAAGTAAAGAATATGAAATGCGTGACTCTAGCGGATACAACATTCCTCATACAGGAGAGGATATGAAAATGATTTATTCGCTTAGCGCCCACAACACACTCGATGCAAACAGAACTGAAGCATATCTGCAAGACACGTACAAGTTTATGAGTCGTGGCGAGCACACTTTCTTTACACTAAATTATGGAATTAGATTCAGTCATTGGAACTTTAACCGTGAAACCATCATAAGTCCTCGTGTTTCTTTAAGCATAGTTCCACCTTTCAACAACAACGTGACATTTAGATTCGCTACGGGACTCTATTATCAAGCCCCTTTCTTTAAAGAACTGAGAGATACTACAACTATCGACGGAACGACATACGCCACGCTGAACAAAAAGATTAAAAGCCAACGTTCATTACAGTTTATTGCAGCTTACGACTATAAGTTTAAAATTAACGACAGGCCATATAAATTTACAGCAGAAGCTTATTACAAAGCGCTTGGCAATATTGTTCCGTATAGCGTAAACAACGTTAAGGTTGTTTATGATGCCAGTCAACAAACTTCCGGTCATGCTATGGGAATTGACTTAAAGCTATACGGCGAGTTTGTTCCTGGAACAGATTCTTGGATAGGAATTTCCGTTATGGATACAAAAATGAACCTTAATGGCAAGCAAATACCGTTACCTACAGACCAAAGATATTCGCTTAACCTTTTCTTTACTGATTATTTTCCAGGAACAGACCGGTGGAAAATGTCACTAAAACTTGCATTTGCAGATGGTTTACCGTTCGGGCCGCCACATCGCGACCTCTCACAACAACAGTTTAGAGCACCAGCTTACAAGCGAGCTGACATTGGCATGAGCTACAGATTGTTTGACAGGGAGAAAAGCGAAAGTAAAAAATCTTTTATCAAGAACATTTGGATTGGCGTTGACTGTCTAAATCTTTTTGGAATCAACAACGTAAACTCTTACTATTGGATTACAGATGTAACAAACCAACAATATGCCGTTCCGAACTATCTTACAGGAAGACAAATCAACGGAAGACTATCGGTAGAATTCTAAATATATAAGTATGAAACCTTTCAGAAAATGGGTTAGTTGCTGGGGTAATGCAACGTCTATAACAGATCGCAAAGAGGCAATTTATGCGAAAGACCTGACACTTAGATACCCTATTGAAATACCTTTCAACGGAAGTAAATTGCGCTTTCGTTTCTCAAATCTAACAGGAACTGCTCCAGTTACTATAAATGAAGCTTTTGTATCTAAAGCAGGACAGTTCAAAAGAACGTTAACACCAATATCATTCGACGGGGAACAAAGTGTTACACTTTTGCCAGGCGTTGAAATCACAAGTGATGAAATCGAAATTAACATAACTGCATACGAAACTGTTTGCATAAGCATGTATTTCGAAGATTTCACGCAGATGAATGCAGGCACACTTGTAACAGGTCCACTATCTAAAGGGCTATACAGTTATGGAAACTATGCAAGAGAAGAAATTTTGCCGATAGACTTAACACGGCATACGCAATGGTTCTATTTCCTTAATACCATTGATATTTTTACAGAAGAAAAGAATCATTCTTTGGTTTGTTACGGAGATTCCATAACTGCTCAAAGTTGGCCTGATTACCTTGCAATAAGAGTACGAGAAGAAGGCAGTCATAATGTAGCCATTATAAGACGGGCTGTAAGCGGAACACGCATACTTCGGCAATATGACAATATAACATACCAAGCATATGGACTGAAAGGTGAAACACGTTTCCCAATTGAGATGAATGTGAGTGGGGCTTCAGATGTTATAATCCAACATGGAATTAACGATATTATACATCCTGTTGGTATAGATGTAAATCCCTTTCGTCCATGGAGCGATATGCCTACGATTTACGATCTCGAACAAGGAATTGAGAATATTTACGTTAATCATGCTCGAAAACAGAATCTTCGCATTTGGAGCGGAACTCTCCTTCCAATAGAAGGATGGCGCACGTATAATATGCAAAGAGAAACAATCAGGGAAAACTTGAATGAATGGTTGCGTAATTCACCTTTGTTTGACGGATGCATAGATTTTGACAAGGTTGTTCGGTCTAATGAGAATCCGCATGCTTTTGCCGAAGGTTATGACTCGGGAGACCATCTTCATCCAAGCGAGGCAGCATACAAGGCAATGGCATATTGTATTCCTCAAGAGCTAATATAATAATCTTCACATGAAAATTATTATACTTAATTTTTTATAGTTACCTTTGCACAAATAATACTGAATGAATTATACCTTAAAAGGCAATTGTCTTGAAAGGAAAGAAAAATAGAATACAGTGTCCCGGCTCTGCCGCTGGCAATAACGTTGTTGCGAGAGGAAAGTCCGGGCAGCATAGGGCACTCCGCTTCTGAAAGTGGAAGCTATTGGCAACAGTAGGATACGACAGAAGAAAACAACCGCCGTTCAAAAAATCGGTAAGGGTGAGAAGGTGGGGCAAGAGCCCACCAGCCGATGGGTGATCATCGGGCTGTGTCGTCCGGAGGCTGCAAGTTCACGTATACCGTCGTTTGAGGATTGCCCGTCCGACTTATTCCGACGGAGGGTAGAACGCTTGAGACATAAGGTGACTTATGTCCTAGATAAATGGCAGGCACCAGTTATTCCGAGAGGCGTTACTGGGACAAAACCCGGCTTATAGGGACACTGTTTTCTTCTTTTACTCAACACCATCACTTTCAAGAACAATATTCCTTGATGATTTTCAATACGACAAATCGCTTAACCTTAAACTGAAAGGCAACAAACAATACATGCTTGCAAAAAAACTAATACAATTTTTCAAGGTAGATTTATGGAATGACATCAGTACTAAACCACAATGGCAACGGATTGTCATTGCAATATTACGTCTAATAATTTTAACTGTTGAACGTTTTACAACAAAGCGTATAATAAATTCTGCTGCTGCGCTCACCTACTCTACCCTACTTGCTATCGTGCCGATACTTGCAGTCGTGTTTGCCATAGCTCGAGGCTTCGGATACAATAAATACATAGAGGAGTGGTTTCGTGATGTCCTATCAAGTCAACCCCAAGCAGCAGAAACGATAATTGGTTTCGTCAACTCATATCTCATACATACACAAAGTGGAATAATCTTAGGTATCGGACTTGTTTTCATGTTATGGACGGTGACAATGCTTATCCGTAACATAGAACTTGCCTTCAACAATATATGGCACATAAAGAAACCAAGAAGTTTCTATCGTACCGTGACAGACTATATGAGTATGTTCATCCTCTTACCAATAATTATTGTTTTAACATCCGGCATATCAATATTCGTTGCAACTGTAACAAGCCAAAATACAAGTATGCAGTTGTTCGCACCCGTTGTTCGTTGGCTTTGGGACTGTACACCTTATGTCCTAATGTCTGCTATTTTCATTGCTTTATACGTATTCATGCCAAACACAAAGGTAAAGATAAAATATGCAATAGGTCCAGGAATACTGGCCGGAGTAGCAATGCAAGGCGTTCAGCTCTTTTACATACATTCCCAGATATGGGTTAGCAGTTACAACGCCATTTACGGTTCTTTTGCAGCCTTGCCTCTCTTCATGCTTTGGGTTCAGATATCATGGAATATATGCCTTTTCGGAGCAGAACTTTGCTATACTAGTCAAAATCTTGAAGAAAACGCTTTTCGTACTGAAGCCTACGAGATTAGTCTTAGGCGGAGGATTCTTATGGCGATGCTTATAATGAGTCACATATGCAAGAGATTCGAAAATGGCCAAAAACCAATGACAGCATTACAATTGAAACTTGCAACGAACATACCCATCAGAATAACTCAAAGTCTACTCTATGAACTTGTTGACATACATTTGGTCAGCGAGATTACAAGCGATGAAAAAGGAGAAGAAAGTGTTTACCAACCTGCAGAAGATCTATCTCGCCTTACTATCGGACTTCTATTAGACCGTTACGAAACAAAGGGCAAATGGGAATTGCAACTTAACTTGAAGAATCTAAACCACGATAATTGGAACAAAGCAATAAACAATCATACAACCTACTTGAATACCCAAAGGGAAATATTACTTAAAGACCTGTAGATTATGTTGTTAATTTATTTATTTTTTCGTCAATTTTATCATATGTACCAGTGTTAGACAATAATCGGTTTGCACTGAATTTATTTTTTTGTAACTTTGCATAAAGTAAAAATAATTATACTTATATGGAATTACCTGATTTTATGTCATATTCCAACAAATTCACAAATGGTGAGTTTTTGGATAAAATATCAAAAATAGCTAAACGTGCAGGCGCAAAGCTGGTGTATGTTGCTCTTATTCTTTATTACACTCTACAAAGCGATAAAGTTGCCCTCAAGGATAAAGCTATTATAGTTGGTGCACTGGGATATTTGATTAGTCCTTTGGATGTTATTCCCGATGCTATACCTATCGTAGGTTTAGGTGACGACCTTGCTGTACTTCTTTACGTACTGAATAAAGTAGGAAATGTGTCTGATGAAATTAAAGACAAAGCGAAGGCAAAGTTAGACAAATGGTTTGACGAGGACGAGTTGGAAGAAATAAATGACGTTAAGTTCTAAGAACACTAGTGTATATTATTGTTCATTTTCCCTTAAGCAACATCGAATTGTGAATGTATTTCAAACTTTATGTTTGCAGGGCATCCAATTTATTTCGTACAATCGCATATTTGCTACAGTCAGTGCGCTGCAAATATGCGATGTTTTTATCCTATTAAATTTACCTTAAGTCTATGATAATAATCTTGTTCTAGCATTCTTTAATAATCATTATAATCTATATCTTTGCATTGTTTAAGACATTGTAAATGCTTCATTATTGACCTATATAAACTAATGCATAGCAACGAACTCAAACTCATGACCAATGAATAAAATAACAGAAAAAAAACAATTCTCAGAGAACGTTTTTATGTTTCGTGCAGAAGCACCGCTAATAGCCCGTAGCCGGAAACCGGGCAATTTTGTTATTGTTCGCATGCATGACCGCGGTGAACGTATACCACTTACAATAGCAGACGCAGATGTAAATAGAGGAACTGTAACCCTAGTAGTTCAAAAGGTTGGAGTTTCAACAGCAGAATTATGCAGTTTGAATGTTGGCGATGAGCTGCGAGATATTGCCGGTCCTTTGGGAACGCCCACAAGAATTGAAAAATTCGGTACAGTTCTTTGTGCGGGTGGTGGTGTAGGTATAGCGCCTCTACTACCAATTGTTAAAGCTTTAAAGCAAGCCGGCAACAGAGTGCTTACTGTTATTGCTGGACGTACCGCCGATCTTGTTATACTTGAAGATGAGGTAAGGCAATACAGCGATGAACTTATTGTAATGACAGACGACGGCTCACGCGGAGAAAAAGGAGTTGTTACTATAGGTATGGAGAAACTGATAAAACAGGAGCATATAGACAAGGCATTTGCTATAGGACCGCCTATAATGATGAAATTCTGCTGCAAACTCACAGCGGGCTATAACATTCCAACAGAAGTATCACTCAATACGATAATGGTTGATGGTACAGGTATGTGTGGAGCATGCAGGCTTACCATAGGCGGGAAGACAAAGTTTGTTTGTATAGATGGCCCAGAATTCGATGGTTCATTAGTCGATTGGGATGAAATGCTATGCCGTATGGGAACCTTTCGAGAAGAAGAAAAACTTGCTTATGAACGATACAAACAAGCAAGCATTTCATTAAAAGCCTTGAATAAAGGTAACAAGAAAGAAATGCAAACCGATTATTCTGAACAAGATGCACTATGCTCGACCGATGAAACTCAACATTCTATTGCCGAATTGACAGATCGCTCCGCCCCATGGCGGCAAGCCCTACGCAGCAAGCTTAAAGCAAAGGACAGAATATTGATAGAACGCGTTGATGTCCCAGAATTGGATCCTGACTACCGTGTTTCACATAGGCATGAAGAGGTTTGTATAGGAATAACACCCAAGCAAGCAGTTCGTGAGGCACAACGTTGCCTTGATTGTGCCAATCCATCATGCCGACAGGGATGCCCTGTAAGCATAGACATACCGTCATTTATCAAAAATTTAGAAAATGGCGATGTTTTGTCAGCATCAAGAGTTCTAAAAGATACATCTACCCTACCCGCTGTTTGCGGTCGCGTATGCCCTCAAGAAAAACAATGCGAAAGTCGATGTATACACAATAGAACAGGGCATAAACCGGTAGCTATTGGCAGTCTTGAACGCTATGTTGCAGATACTGCAGCAACATTAAACAATATAAATTTCGATTATAGCCAAATCGAGAGGAATAATATCAAAATAGGAGTGGTTGGCTCCGGACCTTCAGGCCTAACTTTTGCCGGAGAAATGGCGAAAAAAGGTTATGACGTTCATGTTTTTGAAGCATTGCATGAAATTGGAGGTGTCCTTAAATATGGAATACCAGAATTTCGATTACCAAATAGCATTGTCGATAGAGAAATAGATAATCTCATGAGAATGGGGGTAACGTTCCATACAAACTGTATTATTGGGAAAACAATAACCATCGAAGAATTAAAAAAAGAAAACTATAAAGGATTTTTTGTTGGCAGTGGTGCAGGACTTCCAAATTTCATGAATATTCCAGGTGAAAATGCAAAAGGCATCATGTCCTCAAATGAATATTTGACACGTGTGAATCTTATGGATGCTGCATCGGAAACAACTGACACCCCTATCCCCAAAGCAAAACATGTCATTGTTGTTGGAGGCGGCAATACAGCTATGGACTCATGTAGAACTGCACGACGCTTGGGAGCAGAAGTAACTCTTGTTTACAGACGCTCTGAAGAAGAAATGCCTGCAAGACTTGAAGAAATACGTCATGCAAAAGAAGAAGGAGTTCATTTTCTTACATTGCACAATCCCATTAAATATTTAACAGACGAATCAGGATCCGTTACAAAAGCTGTTCTTCAAGTTATGCAACTAGGAGAACCTGATGAAAGTGGTAGGTGTCGCCCTGAACCTATAGAAGGAGAAACTTTGACAATTGACACAGACATGGTTATTGTGGCAGTAGGAGTTTCTCCCAATCCACTTGTTCCGAAATCAATTTCAGGACTTGAATTAGGCAGAAAAAATACTATCGTTGTAAACGAAAGTATGAAAAGTTCACGTTGCGACCTTTATGCCGGCGGAGATATTGTTCGTGGAGGTGCTACAGTTATTCTTGCTATGGGAGACGGCCGCAAAGCCGCACAAAGTATGTTGCACGAATTTAATAAAAGCATTTGATATTATTAGTGTCCGCTAAAAGCGGTAGTTAGCGGGCACTAATAAATCAAAAATCAATGCAGAGATACTAATCTAAACAGAGAATTTCTCATCTGCTTTTCTTTGAAATTTTGTCTCATTTATTATAAAACGCTCGTGAGTACCACTGCCAATAAGACCTGCATCGTCAAAAACATTAACTGCAAATGATAGTCTACGGCCATCAACCTCAACAAGTTCCGATTCACATCTGACAATAGCACCTATAGGGGTTGGCGCTAAATGTTTTACGTTAAGCAATGTTCCAACAGTTCCTTGTCCTTCTTCCAACTGAGTTTCTACACTACGCCAACAACACTCTTCTATAAGAGAGATCATTGCAGGAGTTGCAAATACACGAAGTGTACCACTTCCCATACTCAGTGCGGAAAGTTCATCTGTCACTTTGCATTCTAGCGTGTTCTTTATTCCTGTTTGCATTTCTTATAATTTAAGTTATTCCTGTTTTACTGAAATTTTACTTGCAGCAACTGAAGTTTTAGATTTGCAGTCAGATTCCTTTGTACTATTACTGAAACGTTTTTTCGATGTCTTAGAGGCGCTTCTGTTATTACTACAGACTTTATTAACTTGCTTTTTATGTTGTCCATGTTTGCATTGTGTGTCTTTTCGACCTAAGCCTCGTCCATTCTTGTGACTTTTGCCATGCGATAGAATCTTATATTCAGGTGCTTTGCCTATACCTTCAGGTAATGGTATTTTCTCAATATCACGTTCCAGGAACTTTTCTATCTTCATAAAGTCACCAACTTCAGTACCACGCACCAGAGTTATTGCCATTCCGTCACGACCTGCACGCGCAGTTCGACCAACACGGTGTACATAATCTTCAACGTCACGCGGAACATCGTAATTGATAACCATCGTTATATCATCAATGTCTATACCTCTTGCAACTATGTCTGTAGCAACTAATATATCTGCATCTCCACTTTTAAATCTGTACATAACGTTATCACGTTCTGTTTGAGACAAATCGGAATGCATTTCGCAAGAGTTAAACTTAAGTCTAGTCAACTCACGATTTATATCTTTAACTTTCAGCTTACTGCTGCTGAAAATTATCACACGCTTGGGGAGATTTTGACCAAATATGTTCTGCAATACCCGAATCTTTTGGTTTTCGTGACATACACATGCCGTCTGCCTTATATTTTCAGCAGGCTTACTAACTGCAAGTTTCACCACAACAGGTTTCTTAAGCAGAGTTTTAGCCAGTTGTTCAATTTTGGGTGGCATCGTCGCAGAATACATAATAGTTTGACATTCTGCAGGCAAAAGTTTGGCTATACTCAAAATGTCTTCAGAAAAGCCCATATCAAGCATACGATCAGCTTCGTCTAAGACGAAGAATGAGCACTGACTCAAATCAAGATTGCCCATCGTTATATGACTGATAAGGCGACCTGGTGTAGCAATAATAACGTCAGTCCCCATCTTCATACCTCGCGCTTCCTGATAATAGCGATTACCATCGTTACCACCATAAACTGCAACACTACCAAGTTTGGGCATATAATAAGCAAAACCTTGCATTGCTTGATCTATTTGTTGCGCAAGCTCGCGTGTCGGACTCATTATCACACAGTTGATTGCATCCTCGGGAAAGCCACCGTCATCTAGCATACTTAGAATTGGTAACAGATAGGCAGCAGTCTTGCCCGTACCAGTCTGAGCAACGCCTAACAAATCATGTCCCTCAAGTATCGGAGGTATACATTGAGCCTGTACTGGAGTACAGGTTGTGAAATTCATATCGTCAAGAGCGTCAAGAGTATTGTCACTCAAATCCAAATCATAGAAATCCATTTATAAAGTTTAATTTTAGTCGTTTTGTCATCTAGGAGCGTTTCTGTAACAGAAATAAGCTACTATAGCGAAAATTATATTGGGTATCCAAGCTGCCAACATCGGAGGTGTATTTGCCTGTATTGCAAATGTTGCAGATACAGTCTGAAGCATGATATATCCAAAGCTTAGGGCCAGCCCTATACCAAGATACATACCCATTCCTCCTTTTCTTTTACGTGAGGAAAGAGACACTCCGATGGTAGTGAGGATAAAAGAAGCAAAAGACGTTGCTATTCGTTTGTGATATTCAACTTCATACTGAACAACGTTACCAGATCCACGGTCAATCTGCTTGTTAATATATTCTCTAAGTTGCGGTGAAGTGAATGTTTCCTGTTGACCTTTCGAAAAAACCAAATCAGTTGGTTCCATCATTACAGTAGTATCACGTTGCATGCCACTTGTTATATGTTCACGCATTCCCTTTAGTTGACGTAGGCGCCAATTTGACATGTGCCAATGATATTTTGAATCAGAAATAGTATCATATTGTATTTCTGTAGCAGTAAGATGACTTACGAGTTTTTTGTTTTCAAATTTATCAAGACAGAATCCATAGCCTTTTTTCAATTGGTTGTCATAGTGTTGTATGTAAGCGATAACGCCTTTGCCCACTTGAAGTTGTACATTTTCTGCCGAAGTATTCTTACGCTTATTCTTATACATTGTTTCAAAATTCTGCCGGACTATGGTGCCCTTAGGTATTATGTAGGCACCGAGATAAAAGGTTAGCAGACTTATGAGCATTGCTGATATCATGTAGGGGCGCATCAAGCGCTTGAAACTTACACCTGCTGCCAGCATTGAGATTATCTCAGAGTTTCCTGCAAGTTTGGAAGTGAAAAAGATAACGGCAATGAACACGAAAAGTGGACTGAAAAGGTTTGCGAAATACGGTACAAAATTCATGTAGTAGTCTACAACTATTGCCTTAACAGGTGCATGGTATTGCGTAAACTTTGCAAGGTTCTCGTTAACGTCGAAGACTATTGATATGGATATGATAAGCAGAATAGAATATATGTACGTTCCAATAAACTTGCGTATTATATATCTATCAAGAATTGTCACATATTTTAAGGGGGTTAATATGTTCAGGCATTTGAGATGGCTGTACAACAATATTTTCTTCATCCAAGGTATTGCATGAAGAAACTTGTTTATAAATTTAATCCGTTTGTTCATTTTTTGCATTTCAATGCAGAAGCTCAAAGCAATCCACGCATTTTTATTATATTAACCTCAACCGCTTACACCCTTCTAGATAGATTGTCAATTACAGAACGTTTCCACTGCACAAAATCACCTGCAATAATATGAGAACGTGCGTCGCCTACCAATCTCAAGTAGAAACTCAAGTTATGAATACTTGCAATCTGCATAGCCAATAACTCCTGAGCCTTAAAAAGATGATGAAGGTAAGCTTTAGAGTGTATGCGGTCTACCAAACATCCTTCTGCGTCTATTGGAGAAAAATCATCCTCCCATTTCTTGTTTCGCATGTTCATCGTTCCCTGATAACTGAAAAGCATGGCATTGCGACCGTTACGTGAAGGCATTACACAGTCGAACATGTCAACACCGCGTTCTATCGCCTCTAGAATGTTCTGTGGTGTTCCCACTCCCATGAGATAACGCGGTTTGTCCTTGGGCAATATTTCATTCACAGTTTCAATCATCTCATACATTACACCAGTTGGCTCACCAACGGCAAGACCTCCGATTGCATTTCCGTCCGCTCCTTTCTCTGCAACATGTTTTGCAGCATCTCTACGGAGATCCTTATAAGTACAACCCTGAACTATCGGGAAAAGAGACTGACTATGCCCATATAGAGGCTCGGTTTCATTAAAACGCTTTATGCAACGGTCTAGCCATCGCTGCGTAAGGCCCAAACTTTTTTTTGCATACTGATAATCGCTGTCTCCTGGTGGACATTCATCAAATGCCATCATTATGTCTGCCCCAATAATTCGCTCTGTATCCATCACATTCTCTGGGGTAAAAAAATGTTTTGATCCGTCTATATGTGAACGGAACTCACAACCTTCTTCCCTCAGTTTGCGAATGCCAGTGAGAGAAAACACTTGAAAGCCTCCACTGTCTGTTAGAATTGGACGATCCCATGTGTTAAATTTGTGCAAGCCGCCAGCACGATGAAGAATTTCAAGACCAGGACGAAGATACAGGTGATACGTGTTCCCCAAGATGATCTGGGCCTTGACCTGTTCACGCAGTTCACTGAAATGAAGTCCTTTAACACTTCCGCATGTGCCTACGGGCATGAATATTGGTGTCTGTATTTGTCCGTGGTCTGTTGTTATCATACCTGCACGAGCATCACTTGCTGTATCGGTATATTCAAGATTAAAGGTCATGTTTTCGTTTTAAGAATTAGTTCGTCTGTCTTTGTCTGATGATTTATCATCTTTCTCATCAACAGCAAAAATAATTGGATTGTCTACCTGTTCGTCAGTTAGTGCATATTGCCATACATCAAGTACGTTCTCTACATAGTGAAAAGTTATTCCTTTCAAATATATTGCGGGTATTTCCTCTATGTCTTTCCGATTGTCACAACAGAGAAGTATATCCGTTATTCCTGCGCGCTTGGCTGCTAATATCTTCTCTTTTATTCCACCAACAGGAAGGACCTTACCACGCAAGGTTATCTCGCCAGTCATTGCAACATTGGCACGTACCTTTTTTTGAGTAAGTGCCGAAGCCAAGCTTGTTGCTATTGTGATTCCAGCAGAAGGTCCGTCTTTTGGAGTTGCTCCTTCTGGAACGTGAATGTGTATGTTCCAATTGTCAAATATGCGATTGTCAATACCAAGGACATCATAGTGTGATTTAACAAACTCTAGAGCAAGCATTGCAGACTCTTTCATCACATCACCAAGATTTCCTGTAAGCGTCAATCTAGATCCTTTGCCTTTGCTCAAACTTGTTTCAATAAAAAGTATTTCACCTCCAACACTTGTCCAAGCCAAACCAGTTACCACTCCAGCATAAGCGTTTCCCTGATAAATATCACGATAATATGGTGGCTTTCCCAAAAGTTCTTCCAAATTCTCTGGTTTGATACGAGAGAACGGAAGTTCACCATCACGAGCCATGAATAAGGCAAGTTTGCGGAGAGCTTTGCTTATTTGCTTTTCCAGTTGTCTTACTCCACTCTCGCGTGTATAATTTTCAATTATCTTTTCTATCGCTGATTTAGTGAATGTAAGCTGTCCGACCTTGTCAAGGCCCATATTACGTTTTTCTTTAGGAATAAGATGCTTTCTGGCTATCTCTTGTTTCTCTTCTGTAATATATCCTCCGACTTCTATCAGTTCCATTCTATCTAGCAAAGGGCGAGGAATAGAACTAACGTCATTTGCAGTAGCTATGAAAAGCACCTTAGAAATGTCATAGTCAACATCAAGATAATTATCATGGAAAGCCTGGTTTTGTTCGGGGTCTAACACTTCCAATAAAGCAGAGTTTGGATCTCCATTGACGTTGTTCTGTGATACCTTGTCAATTTCATCAAGTATAAATACGGGGTTTGATGATCCTGCCTTTTGCAGACTTTTTACAATACGTCCAGGCATCGCACCAATATATGTACGCCGATGCCCGCGAATTTCAGCTTCATCGTGTACACCACCAAGAGATATTCTAACGTATTTCCGTCCCAAGGCTTTTGCTATACTACGACCAAGACTTGTTTTACCAACCCCTGGTGGACCATATAGACAAAGAATTGGTGACTTCAGGTCTCCACGAAGAGAGTGTACAGCCATATATTCAAGAATTCGCTCCTTGACCTTCTCCATACCATAGTGATCTGCATCCAATATTTTCTGAGCTTTTGAAATATTCAAGTCATCCACTGTGCATTCGTTCCATGGTAGAGAAACGAATGTTTGCAGATATGTTACTTGCACTGCATATTCAGGGCTTTGTGGATTATAAAGATCCAGTTTGTCGTATTCACGACGGAATGATTTCTCAGTATCCTCTGACCATATTTTTGTTGATGCTTTTTCAAGTATATCTTTCCGTTCTGGTGTCTCTTCATCAGTACCAAGTTCCTGCTTAATATTCTTTATTTGCTGCTTTAAGAAATATTCACGTTGTTGCTCATCAATTTCTTCTCTTGTGCGCAATCTTATGTCTTGCTTAAGTTGCATGAACTGAATTTCACGATTTAATATCTTAAGCATTTGTAAAGCACGATCTTTTATGCTGTCAACTGCAAGTAATTCTGCCTTCTCTGCCATTTTAAAAGGTAAAGAGGAACAAATATAATTCACGAGCAGAATTTTATTTGTCGTATTCTTTATCGAGAGAGCCAATTCATTTGGAATTTCATCATTCATACGAGTATAATTTATAGCAGAGTCGCGTAAGGTATCAATGCAAATATTGTCATTGACATCATCTGTCAATGATTTTTCAATGCTTAGGTCAACATAACCTTTCATAAATGGCGTTTTTCTGCAAACTCGCAACATGCGACAACGACCCAACCCTTGTATGATTGCCGTCGCGTTAGCCGGAGATCCAGGAAAATCTATTACCTTTATCAATTTGGCATAAACGCCCCAATTGTAAAGATCACCCTCGACCGGTTCTTCGGTTTCATTATTCTTTTGACAAAAGACTGCAAAAATTACAGGCTTTTTCCTTTCTTCTAGATATTTGATAAGTCGTTTGCTTGACTCCCGGCTTATCACTATTGGTGAAACGACTCCCGGAAACATCATGTAATTACGTGTAGCAAGGATTGGGAGTTCCTTTGAAGAGTGTTCTTGAAAGAGTGTTTCTAAATCGCCCTCAAAATCTGCTATCATGGAAATTCCACCTATTGTCCTATTGTTCATTTTGCTATGATAATCCTTATTTTTATTACTTTTACTGTTAAAAAATGAAACGCATAAAAGCTAAAATACAATTTAAGACTGCAAAGTTAAGTATTTTTCCCAATATCAAAAAACACCAATAAGAATTTAGGTATATTTTGTACTTAGGAAAACTGAAAGTGCGCAATACGAACACTTTATAAAATAAATTCTATTACATTTAATCATTGGCATTAAACATGCCTAATTGCTTAAATATTATAGTTTTGGTTTTCATACTGTTTGAAATGGTAATATATATATATCGCATTTCTTTTGAAGTTGTAGGCATAATCGATATGTCAAGTTTCTTGCTTATGCCATCGTCGTTTAAGATTCTAGCATAAACCCATGATGTTCGAAGTGAATCTCTTCTACCCCATTCAGTATATGTTAAGATGCTTTTATCAAAGACTTGCTCCTTTACTGAAGACAACCATGGTTCACCACGATAGATATTGAACTTGAATGTTCCGCCATCAGGATTCACCAAATATGAGCCATCTTTTTCTGCCCGTGCCTCCGTATTCATATAAATACTGAAAGGATTGATTACGTCCTCTGGACAATCATTTGAACAGGATGTATACATGATGCCGGCAAGAGTGCATGCCAGAACCATTAGTAAGTTTTTATGGACCATTTTAGTTCTCACTTATACTATAGCAGATATGCAAATATACACTAAAATAACACACATGCATAAACTTGCGCTTAATTTTTTATTATTTCTGTGTTTTTAGGTGCGTATTTTGGTCGTTATCCGTTCAGATAGCAGGCTCATCTCAGCGTTGACATCCGCTCAAAACGCAGCACGCTATTAGACACCAACGCAAGAAGGTCTAAGGGCATCTTCGGTATGTTTATATGGATTTTTGCGACCACTGTAAGGAAGAAAAGCCATAAACCTTGTTTTGCTAGCTTCTGGCAGGAATATACGCCATTTTTGGTCTTGATGGGCAGCAATAACTCAAAAAGAAAGGCTGCGCCATAAACATGAATGTGACACAGCCTTTTTATCAAATCAGAAGTGGATCGCAATTGCGTTTAAACGTCTTTAAAAAATTAAATCCACTGAGTTAAATTCCCTACTTATTCATTGCGACTACTCCAGGAAGTTCCTTGCCTTCAATCGCTTCAAGAAGAGCTCCACCGCCCGTTGAAATATAACTTACTTTGTCGGCAAGACCGAACTTGTTAACACAAGCTACGGAATCTCCACCACCAATCAGAGAAAACGCTCCGGCAGAAGTTGCTTCTGCTATGGCTTCTGCAATTGCACGTGAACCCTCTGCAAATGTATCAAACTCAAATACACCCGCAGGACCATTCCATAAAATTGTTTTTGCACCCTTTATTGCTTCTGCAAAAGCCTTGCGTGCATCTGGACCTGCGTCCATTCCTTCCCATGTATCAGGAATATCATTGACAGGACAAACCATAGTATTTGCATCGTTGCTGAAATCGTCACCTGCAACACAGTCTGTCGCCAAAACAAGATTAACTCCTTTTTCTGAAGCTTTTTTCATAACGTCAAGCGCAACATCAAGTTTGTCGTCTTCGCATATTGACTTACCTATTTTGCCGCCGTTTGCCTTTGAAAATGTGTAAGTCATTCCACCGCAAAGAATAAGATTATCAACTTTGTCAAGCAGATTTTCGATTATTCCTATTTTTGAAGACACCTTAGAACCTCCCATAATAGCTGTAAATGGCCTTTCTATATTGCCTAGCACTTTATCTACAGCATTTACTTCCTTTTCCATAAGGTATCCCAACATTTTATTTTCCTTATCGAAAAATTCGTCTATAACAGCAGTTGACGCGTGTTTACGATGAGCTGTTCCAAAAGCATCCATTACATAGCAGTCTGCATAAGAAGCGAGTTTCTTTGCAAATTCTTTCTGCTTAGTTTTCATCTCTTCCTTAGCTTGAGCATATTCGGGGCTTTCTTTATCAACACCAACAGGTTTTCCTTCTTCCTCAGCATAGAAACGGAGATTCTCCAACAGCAAAGCTTCCCCTGCTTTAAGTTCTGCAACTTCCTTATCTGCCTTTGCACAGTCTGCAGCAAATTTTACATTTACACCTAACGCTTCGGAAACATTGCCAACAATTTGGCTGAGAGACATCTTCGGGTTGACTTTACCCTTTGGTTTGCCCATATGGCTCATCATGATAAGAGCACCACCATCTGAAAGAACTTTTTTTAAGGTAGGTAAAGCACCACGGATACGAGTGTCATCTGTAACATGACCGTTTTCGTCCAATGGAACATTAAAGTCAACACGTACAATTGCCTTTTTACCGGCAAAGTTGAAATCTTCGATTTTCATAAATGCTTATTAATTTTAATAATACTAATTACCTCTTGAATAATTTTATGTTATACATACTCTAGGTCAAAATGTAAAATTAAAGACAACATATATTGTCTTTTTTGACAAAGCAAAGTTAATAAAAAGTTGTGTTCTACAAAGAAACTGTTACGACATTTTTAAACAATTTCATTTCTTTTTCTAACGATTGTCAACTTCAATTTACAAAAGACACATCTATTCAGGGCTCGTAATGCCTAACTTTGTTGCTACTAAATTAGTAAGCTCCACAAACTGCTGAACAGAAAGTTGTTCGGGACGATTTGTCATAATTTTATTTGCAAAAAAATCGTCATCCGTTGACAATCCGTTTATAATTTGACGGAGTGAAACACGTAGCATCTTTCTCCTTTGGTTGAAAACAGCTTTTACAATACGTTTGAAAAGTTCTTCGTTACATCCGAGACTCTGAATGTTATTGCGCGACATTCGTATTACAGCACTTTTTACCTTTGGAGGCGGATTAAACACATTCTCATCAACAGTAAACAAATATTCAACATTGTACCAGGCCTGAATAAGTACGCTAAGTATTCCATATTGTTTGTTACCAGGTTGCGAGGCAATACGTAAGGCGACTTCGCGCTGTATCATCCCTGTACAACAAGGTATCAAATCGCGATTATCCAACATTTTAAAGAATATTTGAGAGGATATGTCATATGGATAATTCCCAGTTAGCACAAACTGGCGATTCTGAAAAACTTTATTCAAGTCCATACGTAGGAAATCGTCACCTATAATATTATCACACAAACTTGGGTACATATTATTCAAATACTCAACCGATTCACGATCTATTTCAACCACTTTAAACGGACGGTTTTTCTTTATTAAGTATTGCGTAAGTACTCCCATTCCAGGTCCTACTTCAAGAACTGGAATATTGGGGCAAGCATCAACAGTATCTGCAATGGCTGACGCAACATTAAGATCTTTCAAAAAATGTTGACCTAAATTTTTCTTTGGGCGAACTGGCTTAATTGACATTTAAAAAGTTCGATTTTGCAGGTAAAATGATAGTAAAAAAATTAAAACTCCATAAAAGACAACGGCATGAGACTATGAATAGAATTCATAGCATAAATTTCCTTTTCACCATAGAGTAATATACGTATGGGACTAGAGTATCTCTTTTCTATCTCAACCATCGCTTGACGGCATGCCCCACAAGGAGAGACAGGAAGAGCAGTAAAGCCATTTGCATTACGTGCGGCAATTGCTATAGCAGTTATAGCCAAATGAGGGAACTGAGCTTGTGCTGCGAAAATAGCAGAACGTTCCGCACATATTGTTACTGAAAAAGCAGCGTTCTCCTGATTTGCCCCTTTTAAGACCGTTCCGTCGGCTAAAAGCACAGCGGCGCCAACTGAAAAATGTGAGTAAGGAGAGTATGAATTTAGTGTTGCTTGTTTTGCGTTTTCAACCAGCATACGATCAATCTCATTCAACTCTTCTTCAGAACATCTTTTTATGTCAATGTTTATATCAAGATTTTCCATATGAATGTTTTTATTTGTTTAGTGTTCTTCGATTATTAAATGGTTCCTTAACAGTTCTAATTATCCACGTTTTCGGGCTTTATATATTCATAACACCCAATGTCGGGCATGTCATCTCGACGGTTACCGTCACGGTCGAATGGGAATGAATACTCTTCGTCACGAGTTGCAGCACCTATTGCTTTTGATTTTTCATTTAGATGGAAATCAAAATGTTGATGGTTGTAATCAACTAAACGAAAATTTTTTTCTCCACCATAAACGGTATCAATATCTACAGAATCAGCATTCTCCCATATTATATTTTTGATATTGTCTCCTTCTACAAGGGAATCTGTACGCAAGATACAATTTTCAAAGCGATACATATATGCTTCAATTGAATCCACAGCCGTTCCCATAACGACATCGGCTTGATTGCCTGTTACGATGGAATTTATACAGTCCATTTGGAGTAATGGATAAATATGCTTATTCATATTTTCATCAGTCTCATAATTGCTGAAACTTAAAGCAGGGCCAGCATTTGAGTCAAATGGATAGAACTGAGCCAGTGTCGAACTTATAATCTGTGTACGTCCTCCAAGAATTGACACACAATCGTTCAAAGTATTCGTGAGTTGACAATTAGTAATACCGACTGTACTGTTCACCATTCTAACTCCATATCCTTGACAATTGTGCACGGTACTGTTATTCAATAGTAGTTTTACACGTGATATATCCGATGAATCACATACAATACCATTAAATGTAGAATGCACGTCTGAATATATCATGCGATTACCATAAGAAGAAGAGTGGAAATGTATTCCGTTCCATTGACCACTAACCATGTCGTATGGCAAATAAGAGAACATACGGTCAGTTCTGTCTGTTCGCATTATTATATTCTTTTCTGCCGTGCCCTCAGCATGTAGCGTCCCATAAACCTGCAGGGATGCTCCTGCATGAAAATAGAGTATTGTTCCTGGCACAATTTTTGTATTGCTAAGACTGTCAATCGTCAAATCACCATATACTACTATTGGCCGTTCAGAACTTATAACTGTATCACCCTTTATTGTTAGGTTCTTCACTATATCTGCATCCCAAGAATATGCATTGAGATTTACTTTTTGTTGAATACCACTTTCCAATGAAAACACCAAGTTGTCTTCCAATAGTTGAGGACCGGTTTTATAATTCTGAGGCGATGTAAGCTCTATATTGACAAATATACTATCCCTATTTCGGAGCTCCACATTTGAAGTTTGAAAACCTGCATCTTTACCCAAATAAGTTCCATCTACATTCACACGAAAACCAGACTGATTTCCATTCTCAAGATGCACGTTACTACAACGTATACCATCGCCAGAACGATTATAAACCCATAAAGACTTACGAGATGTAGGTATACGAGAGAAAACAGTATCCATACTTATGGTATCAGACGAAAAAGTAAGCAAATGATCTGTGCGCATGCTAAAAGAATCATCATTAGTACAACTAATAACAATCAACATTAACGTCAAACTTTGTATTATTCTTTTATATATTTTCATTCTAGAATGATAACGAACTTTCGTTGTGTTTATTGTTAACCATTTCTAAATTTGTCCAATTCATCAATCCATACAGTTGAGTCTGCATCAGAAGGCATACGCCAATCCCCGCGCGGACTAAGACTAACGCTACCGACCTTTGGTCCATCAGGCAAACAAGAACGTTTGAACTGTTGGCTGAAAAATCTGCGAAGAAAAGTTTTTAGCCAATGCTTTATTTCGGAATCTTCGTAAACTTCTACTCTACTGTCAGAACCGTCAAATGCTTTTTTTGCCATCATAAAAAGTTTTGTCGGACTAAAACCAAACCGCAAAAAATTGTATAGGAAGAAGTCATGAAGCTCATAAGGTCCCACTAAATCTTCTGTCTTTTGGGTTATATCGCCATTATCGTCAGCAGGAATCAGTTCAGGACTAATTGGAGTATCGATTATATCCATCAATATGGCATGAGTTTCATCATCAACTTCATTATCAGCAACATGTTTAACAAGATATTTTATAAGCGTCTTGGGAATGCTGCAATTCACGCCATACATACTCATATGGTCCCCGTTATATGTAGCCCATCCTAATGCAAGTTCGGAAAGGTCACCTGTACCAATAACCATTCCAGAGAGTTTGTTGCTAAGATCCATAAGTATTTGAGTACGTTCACGTGCTTGAGAATTCTCATACGTAACATCATGAATATTTATATCATGGCCAATATCTTGGAAATGTTGGATTACAGACGTTGAAATATTTATTTCCTTAATACTAATGCCTAACCCTTGCATCAGTTTAACTGCATTATCATGGGTACGATCGGTCGTTCCAAATCCAGGCATAGTTACACCAACAATTCCCATACGGTCATAACCAAGTTTATCGAATGTTTTCACACATACGAGAAGGGCAAGCGTACTGTCAAGACCACCACTAATTCCAATTACAACTGTACGACATTCTGTATGTACTAGTCGCTTTGCCAATCCCATGACTTGTATGGAAAAGATTTCGTTACAACTCTCCTTGATGTTTTCAGTCTGAGGAATGAATGGTAAAGGATTAATGTTTCGAGAAAGTTGAAAATCTTTGATTCCTATCGTGAAGGCATTTATAAAATCTGCTTCAAAGCCACGTTGCGCATTGGCATATGTACTATTAGCACGACGTTCGTTACGCAGTTTCTCAACATCAATTTCTGCAATTACCGTTTGGGGTGTCAACGAAAACCGTTCACTTCTTTCTAGCAAATTCCCGTTCTCATAGATTAGTGCATTGCCTCCATAAACAACATCCTGTGTACTTTCCCCAAATCCACATCCACTATAAATATAACCCGTTATCGTGCGTGCACTCTGTTGAGAGATCAATTTCGTAAGATATGCATGTTTACCAATAAGTTCATCACTGGCAGAAAGGTTGAAAATCAGTTCAGCCCCAGCCATTGCAAGATTATTACTTGGGGGGACCGGGGCCCAAACATCTTCACATATTTCAACGCCGAAACGCACACCATCACAAGTACAGAAAACCTTAGGCGTAGAATTTATCACAATTTTGTTTCCTGCAAATCTAATCTCTGTAGGCTTTAGATCTTGAGACGAAGCAAACCAACGTTTCTCATAGAACTCACAGTAATTTGGGAGAAATGTCTTAGGAACAATACCTAATATGTTACCTTTTTGTAATACAATTCCACAGTTTAGAAGTAAGTCTCCAACGATGACCGGTGCACCAATGATTGTTATAATGTCAAGATTGCGAGTGAAATCTAGCAATTTTAAGATAGACAATTCTGCCTCTTCCAGTAATACGCGCTGTCTAAATAGATCTTGGCACGTATAACCGGTTATGGAAAGTTCGGGAAAGACAAGGATTTCTACGCCCTTTCCCTCAGAAGTTGCTATTATCGTTTCTATCTGTTGTAAATTATAATTACAATTAGCGACCTTCACCGCAGGTATCGCTGAAGCGACTTTTATAAACCCGTTCTGCATCTCAATATGTTCCTTTTAATAATAATGGATCACGATATTCCTTATGTATTTAATGAATTGTTACTTGTGTTGCTCCATATCCATATTCTTGAAACGAAGCATCCTGGTAACTAAACTGCTTATACCTATAACGCAATTCTTTTATCAACGCATTTCGTAATACCCCTTCACCCTTTCCATGTATAAAAACTATCTTCATCCCTTTATGAATTTTGAACTCTTCTAATGTTTTGCGGAAAACTTCTATTTGATAATTGAGTATATCAGCATTGGAAAGGCCTACTGTTGTCTCTAACAGCTCCGTAGCATGAAGATCTATGGCTAAGGGTGCATTTTTGTCTATCGCAGGAAGATGTTTCTTGCGGGCTGGAGATGAAATCTCTATCTTACCACTCAACATCATCTTTTCTTCTAAAACATCAGTGTCTATTTCGAGTTCTTTTACTGGTTTACCATCCAAAATAGCTGGAACGACCAGTGCATTTTCATCAAAGAAATCATTTTCCTTGAAAGAATGAAGTTTATAGAACTTAACCGGATCAACCTTCATATGAGCTTCCATTGTTGGCTGCATAACAAAAGGTTTGCCTCTTTTATATGCGATCAATTGTAATGCACCATTCTTAAATTTTTCGACATCCTTTATTTCTACTTCTGCTATTAGAAGTTTTGTATTAGGTTCCAGTTCATTGAAAGATAACAAATTCCATAATTTACCATCAGAAAGTGAATATGTATATGATATGAAATAATTGCAGTCGTTGATAATATAGACATGAAATTTAGTCTTATTAAAATTCCGTATATCGCATGGTACGAAAGCAATAAATAAATTTAAATTGTTTCCTTCTTCTCGTTCATCTACTATAGATGTCGTATTTGACTTATAATTAATTTCTTTTGTGAAATGATGGGGGGTGACATTAGTTGAGGGTAGGATAGAATCTTCAATATCCGTTTTAATACCAGGAAGCGACTTTATTTGTTTGTCTTCATTGACAACAACTATATCGCTCTTTTGAATTGGTATTTGAAAGCCATCTTCATCTTCGACTAATGCTATATTATTGTTTGTGAAGCCAACGACTACTCCACCGCCTACTTCACTGAGAAATCTAACCTTATCTCCTATTTTCATATTCGTATATTCTTAAAAGTTGTATTCAGTTCGCTTAAGCTTAGAATTTGTTTTAAGTTGTGCAAAACTGAATTCATTGTTTTAATGTCTCAAGGAATTAACAAAGAGCTGTCACCATAACTCAAGAAACGGAAATTATGCTCAAGAGCATAATCATACACATTTTTCCAGTCACCATTCAAAAAAGCACTGACAAGCAACAACAATGTACTCTGTGGCTGATGAAAATTTGTAATCAGCATCTTTACTATTTTATAATCATATCCTGGCGCAATAATTATTTTAGTAGTGAAATGTATTGTATTCAATTCTTTTTTATCCATATATGTCAATATGGCCTCAATTGCTTCAATAGCAGATATTTTAATTTTATCTTTTTCGTATGGTATCCACTGGTCGATATGCAGATTTTCTTCTGAAAGTTCAGGAGTGTCGTAAAGTTTGATTCCAAGGTAATATAGGCTTTCGAGTGTGCGAACACTCGTTGTACCTACAGCAATAGCAGAAGCATCGTGATTCAAAAGTTTTACTAGAGTTGTACGATGAACGCTAACAAACTCAGAATGCATTTCATGGCCACCTATTTCTGTTGACTTAACAGGTTTAAATGTTCCAGCTCCCACATGAAGTGTTATTTCTTCACGATCAATGCCATGTGCATCAATATCAGAAAGTACATAATCTGTAAAATGCAAACCTGCAGTAGGAGCAGCAACGCTTCCTTTTATCTTGGAGTATACAGTCTGATAAGTTGTGTTATCACTTTCTTGAGTTTCCCTATTCAAATATGGCGGTATCGGAAGTTCACCAACGGCCTCTATTATATCAGCAAAAGAAACATCCTTATTGTCCCAATTAAAAGCAATTTGATGTGAAGTTTTACACTCTCCAACATAATTGACATATAAGTTTACAACTTTCCCTTTCACATCTATACACCGCGAAAGTTTCTGACCTTTCCACTTTTTTAGATTACCGACAAGACAAAGCCACGAACATTCTCCACGACTCTGAAATATTTGCTCATAGTCAGATGGAATATGAGGCTCCAACAAGAAAACTTCAATAAGTGCTCCTGTATCTTTGCGAAAATGAAGACGAGCTTGAATTACTCTTGTATTATTGAAAATCATCAATGCTTTTTCCGGAAGATAGTTAGCTATGTTATAGAAACAGTCTTCGCTAATTTTCCTTTTATTGTAAACAAGTAGTTTACTATGATCTCGCTGGCTAAGCGGGAATTTAGCTATTCGATCGTCAGGAAGAGAATAATTATATTCGTCAATTTTTATATGTTTTACGTTCATACTTAAGTTTAAATGTTATATAAAACAAAAAGCAACTATAAATGCAAGAATACATCGTGCTATGCAGTTAATAAAGATCTAAAGATTGCATATATGTAGGAAACAACAATTAGAAGAACAACTCCATCAATACTAGAAACAGAGAATAAATTTGATTCACATAGCATGGAAGAATTATTATTTTTTGAAAGATGTGCAAAATGAATTCTTTTATAAAGCAAATAGGCCAACGTTCCTGTAGTAATGCCCCATAATATGCCAACTAAAACATCCGAAGGATAATGAACTCCTAGATACAAACGCGTATAGCAGTTGGTAAAAGCCCATATAAACATCGCAATCGACATGTATCTATTTCTTACAAGTAAGGTGAAAAATGTTGTTAAACTAAATGTATTTGCAGCATGTGATGAAAAAAAACTGAAATCCTTGGAGCCATATCCTTTTACACTGTGTACAATATCTTGAAGTTCGGGGTTATTGACAGGTCTAATCCTACCTACAATTGGTTTGACAATAAGATCAGAGATCCCCCCAGCCAAGACAATGCACAACATTGCACAACCTGCCATTAAAAAAAACTTTGTCATATTGTCACAATTATGCAATATCAGATATAGCAAAGACATGTATACAGCAATCCACGTATATCCAGAAGTAAGGGTAAGCATAAAAGCGTCCCAAAAAGACGAACAACTTCCGTTTATCAACTGCAATAAATATATGTCAAAATCCACTATCATCCAATATTTCTGTATCTAATTGTACTTTTACATAAATTGAATAATTCTATATTCTTTCAATCTGGGACAATTTTATCCATCCTTTGCGGCCATCACCTAATTTAACCAAAGCCCAGTCCTTCATACTATCATCAATGATGTCAACACGTGTTCCTTCATGTAATACAGAACCTACCTCAGCTTTCTCATCAGGAGATTTTTTTAGCGGCAAGGACGGGGTCATTACTATAGCTCCTGTACGGTTAGAAAACATTTGCATCTGCTGATAGGCAAAGAAAGTGGAGAGCACGAAGACTAAAAGGAACATTAACCCCATGAAGAAGCCAAGCTTTTTATAACGTTCTTTTCGTGAAAGCATAAAAACAGCAAACATCACCAATGCAAAAGCAAAGGATATTAAAGACGTTGCTGCCCAAGAGTCTATATCCATCATGTTGACAGTTGATCTCCACCATTTCACAAGAAACATTTGTGATTCTGGAGTGACTTTGTCTATTGTCTTTGACTGTGCTAATTGAAGATTAAATTGAATTTCACTATCGCTAGGTGACAATAACAACGCTCGTTCATAACACAATATCGCAGATGCAATATTGTCTGTACGAAAATATGCATTACCTAAGTTATAATAAACCTCTGGACTAGGTCCACTTTTTAGAAGTTCGTTATAGTCTTTAATTGCTTGTTGATAATTGCTTTTTCTGTATTCATCATCTGCATTAGCCTTGGTAATTGCAGATGAAGGTAAACTAGTAATCAATAAAAGTAATAAAAGTAGCATTTTCGAACCTTTACTATTCTTATTTTTCAAAGCTTTATCTATCACCATTATTGTGTTCATGGATTCTTCGAAAACAGAATTCATTGTAAGTGAAGTCGAGGACGGTGAATAATGTTCCATCTCGCAAGCATTTATCAAGTTTATAAACTTTGAGGAAATTTCACTTGAAACACCATTTGTTTCAAAAACACTTGCAACATTGTTCCTATTTAACTCTCCACCAGAAATATTGAACTTACTTTCTGCATACCCCCAAAGAGCCTTTAGAACATCGTCATAAAATGCACCTTTATCACCACGCAACATTGAATCATTTGCATGTTTAAGACATTTTAATGCAACCCTATAAGCACCTCGCTGCTTATTGAGAACCCCATTATTTACTAAACTTATATATTTACGCATGAAATACATGGTAAAGAGAAAAATCACAGTTATTAAACCAAGTATAAAACAATAACTAAAAGAGCCGAAAAAAATATTTTCTAAATTCTGAACTTTTGCTTCTCCATCTTTAATTCCGTATATATCTTTGTTTTTCAAATCAGAGCTATAATCTGAAACTGACTGAGATGAATTGTCTCCCTTAGCAACGTCTATTGAAAGTGGTTGCGTCTTTACAGTTTTATATCTGTGCGTTTTAGTATCAAAATACGTAAATGTAATTGCAGGAATCGTATAAGTTCCTTGATTACGAGGCACAACTGTAAAGTCGTATATCATATTTCCCTCAAGACCGTTGTTGGTAATCTTTGTTTTATCAGTGACCTTTGGATCATACTTGTCAAAATCTTTTGGGAAAATAATTTTAGGTTGTTTTATAAGCTTCAAATTTCCTTTACCACTTACAACAATTCGTATTGTTAAAGGTTCATTTGATTTAAACTCATTCTTCACGAGTTGGGCACTTATATTGAATTCTCCAACTCCACCAGAAAAGTCAGCAGGTTTCTGAGGTAAAGAAAGAACATTCAAGCTCAGACCAGGAGCAACAATATCTTTTTTTACTTCCACATAGGCAGAACCGCCATTAAAGAATGCTTCAAAGGGATCAATGTCACGGTTTTGCTGCAATACAGTACCCCTAAATGTTATACTTGGTATCTTCAAAACGCCAGACACTTGGGGATACATTATGTATTGGCTCCAAGTCACGCAACGATAAACTCGTCCATTGACATTCTCGACATGAAATGTTTTTTGTTGTGGCAGAGGAACTTCTAGTGTGTGAAATCCTGTTAAGTCTGGCATACTACCTTTAAGGTCATTAAGATCTACAATTGTATAAACCTTATATGTCAAGGTTACAGGTTCTTGTTCATAAACTTGTTTCTTATTAGAACTTACCTTTATGAACAAGTCTGAATTGCGTATTTGGCTTCCAGCCGCACGCATTTGCGGTTGATCGTCAGAATTGTCATGCATATGTGGTGAAGAATTCTGAGAGGTTGCTTTTCCTGTAACTTTTATATATACAGGACGCGACTTTATACGATGGCCACCAACTTCAATGGAGGCTTCAGGTATTTTGTATGTACCATTTTTTGTGGCGCATAATATAAAAGTGAAAGTTGTTGACGAAGAACTACTGGTGTGTCCATTGACAACCTGATAGCTAGCCTGCGACGAACGATAAGGACCAGTAATAATTTCAAGAGCATCAGGAATGTTGCCTAAATGCAAATCACCCACATCTTGCGTATTGACCACATATGATAGACGAAAATTCTCACCCGTGGTAACATGTGATGGCACTGAAACACTTAAGCCCTGTGCTATTGTTTCTACCAGTAAAATATTTAGGAAAATGATTATTGACAAAACCTTTTTCATAATGTAAATTCGTTGTTTCCTTGTTGTCAATCGTGTGTGTTACCAGTTCTTTTCAAAATGACGAGACTGTTGCTGCTGACGAGTTTTATTGAGGCGCTGTTGCGTTTGTTGTTCTTGCTGCATGGCAGCATTAAGCAATTGCTCAGCATTATCTTTGCTCATTTGAGGCTGTTCCGGCTTTGGCTTGTTGCCTTTATTCTTATTCTGATTTTTCTCATCTTTATTTGGATTGTCTTTCTGTTGCGTATTGTTCTTATCTTGATTTTTATCTTTGTTATTGTCTTTCTTCTGATTCTTTCTCAATTTTTGGCAGAGAGCAAGATTATAACGTGTCCCATTGTCTAACGGATTGTTACGCAATGCTTCAGAATAAGCGTCTATAGCTTTGTCATACATTTTAGATGCTTGACATATAATGCCTATATTGTGGTAAGACTTTGATTTGCGCATTTTGTTTGTCTCCTTTTCACAAGACATTTGAAAATATTTTACGGCTTCATCATTCTTCTTCTGCATCATCATGGCACACCCCATATTGTATAGGGCTTGAGGGTTTTCTGAATTAGACAAAAGTGATTTTTTGTATTCCACCTCAGCTTGTTGATAGTTTCCCGTTCGATAAGACTTGTTACCACTACGTATATGAGCACGATCATTTTGTGCCACACAAAAAATAGGAATTAAAAGCACCAGTGCAAGCAATATTGTTCTATGTATTTTAAATATCACTGTTGTCATTTTTTAAAAAGCTTAATTCTATTGAACATAGGGTTCTTTGCTTCCAATATCACAATTTCCAAGATTATTACGACAAGTGCAAAGATTGCGAAGGTTTGAAACTGTTCATTGTATTCGCTGTAAACCGCATTCGAGAGTTCACCTTGTTGCAATTTTGACAACTCAATATCAAGTGCTTTTTGAGCATTATTGGTATTGTCTACATGAATGTAGGCTCCTCCACCAGCTTTTGCAATACTTCGGCACATATCTTCGTTTAATACAGACAATACTTCTTTGCCTGTATTATCTTTCATATATCCACCTTGACCATCAGGGATTAGACCACCTTTCGGTAGACCAACACCAAGAACAAATACATTGACTCCTTTCTTTTTGGCTTTTTGAGCGGCCTCAATGGCAGCTCCTTCATGGTCTTCTCCATCAGTTATCAATATGATAGCACGTCCAATATTATCTTTTTTACTAAAACTGTTTAGACAGGAATTGATAGCACTACCTATGTCTGTTCCCTGGGCAGCGATAAGTGAAGGCGAAAGACTTTGAAGAAACATCTTTGCCGACACAAAATCTGTTGTGATTGGAAGCTGAACAAATGAACTGCCTGCAAAAACTACAAGTCCTACTCTGTCATTTACAAAGCCATCGATCATGTTTTCAATAAGCATTTTACTTTTATCTAGCCGTGAAGGAACTACATCTTCCGCTAACATAGAATTACTTATATCCAATGCTACCATAGCCTCAATTCCATTACGCTTCTCATTGCTTATTTTTGTGCCAGACTGAGGACGGGCTAATGTGATCACCAGCAATGCTAAAGCCAAAATTGAAAGAAAGAACTTTAACTTTGGTCTAAACACAGACCGCTCAGGCATTAGGGCTGGCAACAATTTTTTGTCTGCAAATTTTAACAGGCATTTGTTTTTTCTGCGTTCTTGATACCACATTATTATGATAATAACAGGAATCGCTATAAGTAGATATAAATATTGTGGTTCTGCGAATCTGAACATGTTCGGGTATTTTATGGCAAACGTTTAAAGATTGTAAGTCTCAACAGCATATCAATTATTAGTATAATTACAGATGATAATGCCAATGGCATATAAGCCTCTGACCGTTTAGAAAACTGCTTCATATTTAAGCGTGTTTTTTCTAGTTTATCAATGTCTTTATATATTTTTTTCAACTCTGCTGTATTCGTGGCACGATAAAAATTTCCTCCTGATGAGGAAGCAATTTTTTGAAGTGTTTCAACATCAATATCTGCACGTAAGTTAACATATCTTACGCTGCCACCTACATTGACAGGATATGGAGCTAGATTCTTTGTTCCAACGGCTACTGTATATACTCGTATACCATAGCTTTTAGCTATTTGAGCTGCTGTTAGAGGCGAAATATCCCCCATATTATTACTACCGTCAGTGAGAAGAATTACCACTTTACTTTTTGTCTTACTGTCTTTAAGTCTTGCAACAGCATTGGCAAGCCCCATGCCTATTGCTGTACCATCCTGTATGAGTCCGCGTTCTGCCAAATCGGTTCTTACGTTCATCAACATGTTCAAAAGAGACTGATGATCTGTTGTCATGGGACATTGCGTAAAAGCTTCACCTGCAAAAACAGTAAGACCGATATTGTCATTTTCTCTGTCAGCAATGAATTCAGAGGCAACTTCTTTTGCTGCTTCAATTCTGTTTGGCTTAAGATCTTGAGCCAACATGCTAGTTGACACATCCATGGCCATCATAATATCTATACCTTCAGTTTCTTTAATACCCCAACTGTTATAGCTTTGAGGACGAGCAAGTATCAATACAATGAGTACAAAAACGATCAAGCGCAATGCATGTGGAAGCCATACGAAACGTGTACGCAAACTTTTCTTGATGCTTGCATAAGCAAAAGTATCTGCAAGATGCAACGTTGCTTCATTCCGCCTTTTATATAGCATTACCCATAAAATATATGGTATTATGAGCAACAAAAGAAAAAGATACTCTATGTTTGCAAATTCCATTATCTTTGTTTTTACGACGTTATGCCTAGTTTACTAAACTTATGGCGTCAAAAATATATTACAGCATGCAGTTCTAAGTCAAAGAATAAATCAAATACACTACCAATCCGAAAAGCATAAAGGATATGATAAACGAAAGAGCGCAAAAGATTCTCATTACCTGACGTTTGTTATTGTGAATATTATCATCCTTGTTCTGAATGATCTTAATGGATTCCTTCTCTTCTGTTTTAGTCTCGTTGATAAAAGAAAGAGCATTAAGAAGATTTATATCATCCTCATTTGCATGAACTGAATAACGTGCAAACTTTACAAGGTCAGCAGTGCAAAACAGATTTACAACTTCATCTATTGCCTCATTTCCTTGACTTCGAAGTTTTTCTATGATTTCTGAACTTGTCATTTCCATTGCATCAAAACGGAATCTCTCACCAATATATTTTCGTAGAATATCAGTGAGTTTTGTATAATATTCCTTTTGATCATCAGAATGTAACTTATTTTCAGATTTCAGATTTTCAATACCAATAATAGCCTTTTGATGAGGCGGTTGATAGCGAATCATTTTTACTTTCCTAATTATTGGTTTATTTATCTTTAATCTAAAAGCTATATAGACAGCAAAACATAAGACTATTGAAAAAGCAAGACTCACCCAGAAAACTTTTGCCCATTCTTGCCATAGGAAAGGATTGTCTTGTACATCTTTCGGAGGATAATATTTATCTGCATGTACTGTATCAACAGGAACAGTAAGTACCTTGAGAGCCAAATCTTTTGTATTGTATGTCTTTCCATCCACTTTTATACTCATTCCCGGTATACGATAGATGTTTTCATTGAATGATGTCAAGATATAAGTCTTTGAAACCTTTATCAAGCCATCATCTAGATCAGTACTATCAGGTATTTGTCCGTCAAGGACTTCAAGTCCCCGCGTTATCTCTTGTCTACTTTTAAATTGGGGGAAAAGAACTTTCTGACCTTTTTTCAATGACACACTTAAAGTAAGCTTTGCTTGTTCTCCAATCAAGATCTGCATTGTATCTATGCGCTGCTCAATCGTGACTTGAGCATCACTTTTGACGGAACTACAAAAAGTAGCAATAAGTATAAATAACAAATATTTCATTACACCATATATGCTTGTTATTCAAGATCTTTTCTTGAAAAGTTGCAACAACGCCTTGACATAGTCTTCATTCGTAGCAACAGATATATAATCTGTTCTTGTTTTATTGAATAGGAGATTTAGCGTTTGTTGTCTCTGATTCCAATATTTTTGATGTGCATTACGAACTTTCTTGCTACTTGTATCAAGAAACATTTCATGACCTGTCTCTGAATCCATAACTTTTACAAGCCCAATATCAGGCAATATTTTAGCGAAAATATCATATACTTGAATTACAACGACATCATGTTTTCTGCTACAAACTTCCATCTGTTTGCTAAAGTCTTTCTGCGTATAGAAATCACTTATGAGAAATGTCGTACATCTACGTCGTACAGCATTTAATATGAACTCCAATGCGCAAGAAATATCAGTTTTACGACTTTGGGGATGGAATACAAGCAACTCATGGATAATATAAAGTATATGCTTTCGCCCTTTCTTCGGCGGGATAAATTTTTCAATTTTATCAGAGAAGAAAACAACTCCTATCTTGTCATTGTTCTGAATGGCACTAAAAGCCAATGTCGCTGCAATTTCTGTCAACATTTTGCGTTTAGTTTCGCAACGAGTACCAAAATCAAGCGACCCACTGACATCGATAAGCAACATTACTGTAAGTTCTCTTTCCTCTTCAAAGACTTTAATAAATGGCGAATTCATGCGAGCGGTCACGTTCCAGTCAATATCTCTCACATCATCTCCATACTGGTAAGCTCTGACTTCACTAAAAGCCATACCCCTTCCTTTAAAAGCAGAATGATACTGACCTGCAAATATATTGTTGCTTAATCCGCGAGACTTTATCTCGACTCTACGCACACTCTTCAGTAATTCCTGAGTCTCCATCAGGGAACCTCCACCTTATTAAGAACTTTATCAATAATTTGTTCACTTGTTATATTGTTTGCTTCAGCTTCATATGAAAGCCCTATCCTATGCCTTAAAACGTCATGTGCTACAGCCCTAACATCTTCAGGAACTACGTAACCTCTATGATTTATGAAGGCATAGGCACGAGAAGCCTTAGCCAAATTGATACTTGCTCGTGGACTGCCACCAAACGTTATTAAATCCTTAAGCTCAGCCAAAGAATAACGTTCAGGAAAGCGTGTAGCAAAAACGATATCTGCAACATATTGCTCAATCTTCTCATCCAGATAAACTTTTTCGACGACCTTGCGTGCATTGAGAATTTCTTCTACACCCACTATAGGTTTTGTCTCAGGAAGTGAGCCACAGAGATTTTCGCGAATAATTAATTTTTCTTCTTCTATCGTAGGATACTGTATAACGGCTTTTAGCATAAAACGGTCAACCTGTGCCTCTGGCAATGGATAAGTTCCCTCTTGTTCTATTGGATTTTGAGTAGCCATTACAAGAAATGGGGATGGCAACTGGAATGTTGTACTCCCTATAGTGACTTGTCTTTCCTGCATAGCCTCAAGCAATGCACTTTGCACTTTTGCTGGTGCACGATTTATTTCATCTGCCAAAATAAAGTTTGCAAACACCGGTCCTTTCTTCACCTGAAAATTTTCATTTTTTTGTGAATATACAAGCGTTCCTATAACATCCGCAGGAAGTAAATCTGGAGTAAATTGAATTCGACTAAAATCGGAATTTATAAGATCTGCCAATGTTTTTATGGCCAGAGTCTTTGCTAGTCCCGGCACACCTTCGAGCAAAATATGGCCATTGCTGAGAAGGCCAATCAGCAAAGTGTCTACAAGGTGTTTCTGGCCAACAATCACACGCTCCATGCCATGTTTAAGATTTGTAATAAATGCGCTTTGCTGTTCAATCATAATGTTCAACTCGCGTATATCTACATATTCTGTCATCTTTTTATCATCGTTTAAACTGTTCTTACTTATTAACGCAAAAGTAATGTTTTTGTCTGCGGTACAGATAAATTACGAGCATAAATAATATTAAAAAGTTTTGCTTGTTGTATATTTTAACTATATTTGGATTTTAAATACTAACTATTAAATTGTATTCAAAATTCATTATGCATGTCTTTTCTACACGAAAGAAAAACAAAAGTTGTACAACTCGGTCTTAATATGACCTAAAGGGCACACGAAGACCCCTTCTGTTTTATTACGAGAAATTCCCTCTCGAATTATTTTCAATGCTACCGCTTCCTTTTCAATTCTAGCCTTGGGATTTTTAACACTGCACCTTCATTAGTTTGACACGTCTGGTTATAAACTTGAATGTAACACTCCATTCCCATGCCAAGAAAACGGCGTGCTATACTTGACATTGTATCACCTGCTTTTACTGTATATGTACGTTCTGTACCAACAATGCGATATGCCCCAGTTTCAACAAAACGTTTAGCTGTCAATAGTCGTTTGTCCGAAGCTGATACGTTTATATTATTGTCGGCATTGCTTTGACTATTTTTATCAATCGCACTAGACAAAATTGATTCCTTATCTTTAACAGATTGAGATACTATGTTTTTTTTGTCGTCAATTGCAACATTTTGAATGACTTGACTACCATTTATTGTTTTATTCTTTTCTTTATTAAGTTGAGCTGTTTTTAAGTCCTTTCTCGTATTTTTACTTTTGACATTGGGCCCTATCGCACTATTACTCGTTTTTACATGTTCTATATTTTCATTGGATACAATTTCTGTTTTTCCAGAACTCCCGCTTTGCTTGCTATTCGCATAAAAATAACCAGCAAAAAAAACAACTACAACAACAAAAAGAAATGTCAGTGTCAAAAGGATTTTAAAAAGTAGACTTTTACGGTTATTGGTCTTTTCTTTTTCTTCATCATAGCTGTTACTACATTGATTTTTTATTTGACTACTTGTAATATCTCCATCTTGCGAATTATTTTTTTCAACTCCATCTAAATCGGTACTTGACGCTATATCCTCTTTAGGTTCATCAGCTGATATACTTAGTCCCGTAAAACCTTTCGCACCATGCAATTCATTTTTGCCAGATACCTCTTCGGAGTTTAAAACCTTATCATTATCAGAAAATGTATCATTGCATTCTTGGCTTTCAGATATAGAAGCGGTACCGTCACCACTATCTATAACTTGTAGTTCAGTTTGAATTGGTGTTGTTTTTTCACCGTGAGTGACAACGAAACTGCCGTTTGTGTTGTCATTTTCTCTACCTTTTAGAACATCAACTTTCTCTGTTAATCCAAGGCTTTCAGTTGAGTTTTCGTCGACATTGGATTCATTTAATACCAGTTCATCGAATTTAACACCATCGTTGACAACAACCGTTTCAAATTGAGAAAATGGTTTGTTTACCATATCACGCAAAGTTGAATCTGGGGTGAACGTCATCTTTGTATGACCTTCGATTATCATACGTTCCCCTGTATTGACATCAATACTTTCCCTATCGCGCACTTCAATGAGTTTAAATGTACCGAAACCTTTAATTTTAACAACATTATCACGTTGCAAGCCTTCGGTTACTATAGAAAAGAAAGCATCAACGTATTCTTCTGCTTCCTTTAAAGTCATATTTTTTTTTGAAGCGACCGACTGTACAATATCTTTAGTCAAAGCTTTCCCCATAATACTACTTCTTATCGTTTTTCAGCCTCTCTTTCATCGTAACAGAGGGTTTAAATCCCAAAACAAGTTTTGGTGGTACCAACATTTTCTTCTTCGTTGTTGGTGATACCACAATTCGCTCCATACGTTTCTTGACTTCAAATGTCCCAAAATTATTTAGTGAAACGCTATTACCTTCCTGGAAAAAATCATTCATGGAATCAACCAGCGTATATGTTAGTAATTGAACCTCATCCACAGGACGGCCTATCCGCGATGAAAGTTCAGATATGAATTTTTTATTGTTCAATTTTAGTATGATTTAATTCTATGTCTTAACAATGAATACCAATTATCTCTTATGAAAGAAAAAGTGAATACGGATAAATGAAAGTCTAAATGGTGGCATATAGATCAAATTCCTCTGCCCCAGTTACTGTAGCATCATAAAAATCTCCAATTGATAGTGACTTGTTTTCATCGGCAGGCAGCAGCACTTCGGGATCGACTTCAGGAGAAGAATATTGACTTCGACCAACATAATAATCGCCTTCTTTTCTATCAATAATAATGCGAATTTTTGAACCTACCTTTGCAGCCTCAATCTCTGCACTAATTCTTTGTTGAATTCTCATAATTTTGTCCAGGCGTTGATGCTTCACATCACTAGGAACATCATCTTCGTAATGCCGTGCACTATACGTGCCTTCTTCTTCGGAATAAATGAAGGCTCCCATCCGTTCGAACCTTGCCCACTGAACAAATTCAACAAGTTCCTTAAAATCTTCATCTGTTTCACCAGGAAAACCAACCATTAGCGTTGTTCTTATTGCTATACCTGGAACTTCTTTACGTATGCGCTTAATAAGATTGTAAGTCTCCTCTTTTGTGATATGTCTTTGCATTTTGGAAAGCACATTATCAGAAATATGCTGCAAAGCAATATCCAGATATTTACATACGTTATCACGCTGATTCATCACATTCAAAAGTTCAAAAGGAAAGCGAGTAGGATAAGCATAATGCAACCTTATCCATTCTACTCCTTCTACTTTGGATATCTCATCTACGAGTTCTGCTATTCTTTGCTTCCCGTAAAGATCTATTCCATAATATGTTAATTCTTGAGCAATTATTTGGAATTCTTTTACTCCAGCCTCAACCAAAGTCCTAACTTCTTGAAGAATTTCATCAATTGGCTTGCTTTTATGTTTGCCTGTTATAATAGGAATTGCACAATAAGCACAATGACGATCACACCCTTCACTAATTTTCAGGTAAGCATAATGAGAAGGCGTTGTTATTACTTTGGCGGGAATATTTGCCGTAGAGACAATTGTATTATCACAAACATTGACAGGCCCGATTTCATCAAGAAGTCTGTTAAAGTCAAACTTGCCATAAAATCTATCGACTTGCGGAATTTCGGCATTAAGTTCTTTCCTATAGCGCTCTGAAAGACATCCCATTACATAGAGTTTCTTTATCTTCCCTTCATCTTTAGCTTGAGCAAAACGAAGAATCATCTCTATACTTTCTTCCTTTGCATCCTCTATAAAGCCACAAGTATTGACAACGACAATTCCTCCTTCAGGTTCATCACTATCGTGGGTACAGATATAACCAAATTTACTGAATTTTCTCATTAACGATTCTGTGTCAACAAGATTTTTTGAGCATCCCATCGTAATGAAATCAATCTGATTCTGCTTCACTTCTGTATATTTTAATTAAATGATGATTTAAACAGAGAATCAACAAACTCTTTTTTATTGAAAAGTTGCAAATCGTCAATACCTTCACCCAAACCGATATATTTAACGGGTACCTTCATTTGGTCACTTATACCAATAACAACGCCACCTTTTGCAGTACCGTCCAGTTTTGTTATGGCCAAACTATTTATATCGGTTACGGCTGCAAATTGCTTGGCCTGTTCGAAAGCGTTTTGCCCTGTAGACCCATCCAGAACGAGCAGCACCTCATCAGGAGCAGAAGGCATTAGTTTCTTCATTACATCCTTTATTTTCTTAAGCTCATTCATCAGACCTATTTTGTTATGTAGTCTGCCTGCTGTATCTATAATGACTACGTCTGCATTATTGGCTATTGCAGAACTAAGAGTATCATATGCAACACTAGCAGGGTCTGCCCCCATTTGTTGTTTGACAACAGGAACTCCTGCCCTTTCGCCCCAAACACTAATTTGCTCAACCGCAGCGGCCCTGAATGTGTCTGCTGCACCAAGATATACTTTTTTACCAGCATTCTTAAACTGGTTTGCAAGCTTTCCTATGGTTGTAGTCTTCCCTACTCCATTCACGCCCACAACAAGAATAACATAAGGCTTATGTCCGTCAGGCAACTGCCAATTTTCGGTCGTGTTAGAATCGTCCAAGAGGCGTGATATTTCATCGCGAAGTATATTGTTTAGCTCCGAAGTATAAACATACTTTTCACGCGCAACTCTTTCTTCAATACTTTTGATAATCTTTAATGTTGTATCTACGCCGACATCGCTAGTTATAAGTATTTCCTCCAAATTATCCAACACATCATCGTCAACAGTCGACTTACCAGCTACAGCATGTGCTATTTTAGAAAAAACACTTTGCTTGGTTTTTTCCAAGCCTTTATCAAGGGTCTCTTTATTTTTTTTGCCAAAAAGTCCAAAAAACGCCATAAATATCTGATTTTTATTTCTTCTACAAAGATATTAAAAAAAAAGTTTTCTCGCAAGAATGCCCGTGTTCACTTTATACTACAACATCAATCCACAACATCAAAATAGTTATTGAACACACCAAATTATAATTCAAAAGACATTAATGACAAATTTCGCAAAAAGGGGTCACCACAAAATGGCAACCCCTTATATAAATATGATACAAGTTCTATAAATAGAAAAACATTGTAAATAAACTTATTTGAAGAAATCCTTAACAGCTTCATTAGGAACCATACGCTCGTCAAAAACGTAAGCACCTGTCTTAGGACTCTTTACCATCTTTATTACTTTTGTATATGCGCGACCGTCATTTGAACCTTCATGAAGGGTTGCGACTGCTTTCTTTGCCATATTCTAAAGCGTTTATTCAATTATTATTTAATTTCTTTATGAACAGTCATTCTCTTGAGAATAGGATTATACTTTTTCAGTTCCATTCTCTCAGGAGTATTCTTACGGTTCTTTGTAGTTACATAACGGCTTGTTCCAGGAAGGCCGCTCTCTTTCATTTCAGTGCACTCCAATATAACTTGTACACGATTACCTTTAGCTTTCTTAGCCATTATATTATTCTCCTATAACTTTTATATCTTTCCAATTACAATAGCCGTTTGAAACTGCGCTTTTAAGAGCTGCATCAAGACCGACTTTGTTTATAAGACGAAGACCAGCGGCACTAACCTTAAGGCTAATCCAGCACTGTTCTTCTACATAATAGAATTTCTTGCTAAAAAGATTTACATCAAAGGTACGCTTTGTGCGGTGCTTTGAGTGGGATACATTATTGCCCGTCAGAGCCTTTTTTCCCGTGATTTGACAAATTTTCGACATTGCTATCTACGTTTTTCTTTGTTTCCTTTTGATACTTATTCCAAACAGCATGCAAAATTACGAAATTTTCCTGTCTTTACAAAACTTTCATTGTCTATATTTACGCCGTTAAGTTTTTTTTGCGTTTAATTCAGAAAATATTGCAGTACTATTCACCCCACACAGGCAATCACTTTAACAACAATCGTTTCGATTGCTACAATTTTTCAAAAGTAACAATCATTACAAATGAAATGCAGGCCATTTTAATCAAAAGTGAACATTCTAATTAAACGTTATCAAAGTCACTTCAAAAGTTTCATGCCTTTTTTCAAAAGAGTTTCTTCAATATCTTTAACGTGTTCTTCATTACGAGTTTCACAAACGACACGAAGTACACAACTGTTTACTTTCTCGCTATCGCTGTTACGGTCATGGAAAACGTTTGTAATGTTGGCACCAGTTTTAGCTATAACATTAGCCACCTCAACAAGCTTACCAGGCTTATCATCAAGTTCAACATTTATGATAGCAACACGTCCACTTTTTGCCAAGCCTCGTTTTACCACTCTATTCAATATCGTAACATCAATGTTGCCTCCACTCACAATACATACGACTTTTTTTCCTTTAACCGGTACTTTGTTGAACATAACCGCAGCCACGCTAGTAGCTCCCGCACCCTCGGCAACAACCTTTTCCTTCTCAAGCAGTTGCAGAATTGCTGCGCATATTTCATCTTCAGTTACGGTCACCACCTCATCAACATAGTTTGAACAAACATCAAACGTTAATTCACCGGGTTCTTTAACACAAATACCGTCTGCAATGGTTGAAACCTCGGGGAGTTTCAATCGATGCCCCTGACATAAGCTACCGACCATACTTGCAGCTCCTGCCGCCTGGACACCATAAACCTTAATTTTCGGATTTAGCGTTTTCAAAGCAAAAGCGACACCACTTATAAGACCTCCGCCACCTACAGGAACGACTACAGCTTCCAGATCCGGTATTTGATCAAGAAGTTCCAAGCCAATTGTTCCTTGCCCTGCGATGACATTTTCATCATCAAAAGGATGTACAAAAGTATAGCCCTTTTCTTCTTTCAACTTTAAAGCCATATTATAGGCATCATCATATACACCAGGCACTAGGCACACATCAGCTCCATAACCTTTTGTTGCCTCGACTTTACTGATAGGTGCTCCTTCAGGAAGACATATAAGAGATTTTATGCCGTGTGCTGTCGCTCCCAAAGCGACTCCTTGCGCATGATTTCCTGCCGAACAAGCAATAACCCCATGCTTCTTTTCATCATCGTTTAGTTGAGAAATTTTGTAACACGCCCCACGCACTTTGAAAGACCCCGTGCGCTGCAAGCATTCAAGCTTAAGATAAACTTCTGATTCAGGATTTACCATTGGAGCGTGAACCACTTCTGTTAGTCTTATCACCTTACCCAGTTCGTAACGGGCCTTGTAGAAATCATCTAATTTTAACATAATTCATTTTTTCTATTTAGCTTTCGCCGTTAATTGTCTTTCTTATTATTATATTTCGGTCAACCAATCATTACATTTGCACATATGCTATGCACAACTACATTTAAATTCTTTTGCATAAAAAATATTCAACCATGTTTAATATACGTAAAGTTTATCACCAACCTTTGGAACGTATTCGTCATCAAGATGATTTTTCTTATATAGTTTCTTTATTCGCATACCATAATATTGAGCTATGGAATACATGCTCTCGCCTTCTTTTACAACATGAGCCCTCCCCTTAAATTGCCTCGGAGCACGCTTTTGTTTTTTCTTCAGATACACCAAGTCTCCTTCTGTCAGTTTTGCATTGATAGAACGTTCGTTGTAACGAGCTAGTTTACGCGCCGAGAGTCCCAATTCTTTACCTAAAGACTTGAACGTATCGTTTCTACGCACAATTAAATAATAGTTTTTATTATAATTATGTAATGCATGACCATTTGGACTAGTTGACGATACATTTTCTTTTTGGGGCAGCGAAGCCATAAAGTGATCATAAGTCTTTGAAGAATCAAACTCGTGTAATTTATATAATTCAATAATGTTAACCAACTGTCTTGCATAAGTGGGGCTTGTTGCATATCCACATTTCTTCAAGCCTGAAGCCCAGCCTTTATAATCATTCCTGTCCAGACAGAACAGAATTTTGTAACGAGGTTGTCTTACAAGAAGCAAACTATGGTCTTCGTAACTCTCAAAAACATTCTTATAAGCGCGAAAACATTCTTGACTTTCATCATCGTCATGATAAGTAGTGCGTCCTGTCCATCCATGGCATTTTATACCAAAGTGGTTATTGCCTTTCAATGCGAGTTCACTTTTGCCAGCACCGCTTTCCAACAGACCTTGGGCTAAGGTTATACTGGCAGGTACTCCATATTTAAGCATTTGTTCTATAGCCAAATCGCGATATTGGTTAATATATGCTTGATAATGTTCGTTCCATTTAATCTGAGCACCTAAAAAACGAGGTGAAAAGAGAAGAACAAATACAATTATTACATATCGTTTCATGCACACGTTGATGTTTTACCGACAAAATTAAGCAATAATTTCCAAATAGGCCACAAATGTTTTGCGCAATCATTATAAATTCCTAATTTTGCAAAAGAAGGGACTCTGCTAAGACGCTGGTAACGACAAGTAAACTACAGGTAAAAAAGACTTTAAAGCAATGAAAAGCAACAAGATAGTAACATTCGGCGAAATTATGCTGAGAATGACACGCCCCAATAAGGAGCGCATAGTCCAAGGAAGCTGTTGGAACGGTTTTTTCGGTGGTAGCGAAGCCAACGTTGCAGTATCTTTGGCAATGTTTGGTGACAACGTTGAATACGTGACGCGCATTCCTGGCAATAAAATAGGTGAGGCTTGTGTTAACGATATGCGCCGATACGATGTTGGCACAAACTTTATTGTAAAAGGAGGAGATAGACTCGGACTATATTACTATGAAGAGTCTGCTGCGCTACGCAGTTCCAGCATCGTGTATGACCGAGAAGACTCGGCCCTTACGACAATACGTCCAGGCATGATAAACTGGAACAAAGCATTTGAAAATGCAAGTTTGTTTCATTGGTCGGGAATTTCCAGCGCTCTGTCTCAGGGAGCGGCCGACACAACGGAAGAAAGCATAAATATAGCTGAAAGACTAGGACTTACAATATCATGCGACATTAACAACAGGTCGAATCTATGGAAATATGGGAAAAACGCACACGATGTTCTTTTCCCCATGGCTCAAAAAAGCGATATTTTATTTGGAACATCAGGTGAATGGCAACTTATAACAGGCAACAAGCCTCCGAAGTTTGAGGCTAAAGACAAGTTTTATGCCATAAATGAAAATGAGTATATCTCATATTTCCGTCAAGCCGAGACTTTGTTCTCTAAGGCAAAAAAAATGATAATGGTATTAAGAAATACTCTATCCGCCAATCACCATATACTTACCGGTATTCTTTTCTCAAATGGCAAATTGTATACAACAAAAATATTTGACATTGACAACGTCCTAGACCCTATGGGGGTTGGTGATGCATTTATTGCAGCTTACCTTCATTGCTACGTCAAGGACCCGAACAAGGATTTGGAAAACTTACAGTTTTCTTTAACAGCTTCTGCGCTTAAAAACACTATACCTGGAGATTTCAACCTTGTAACAGAAGAAGAAGTAGAGAATACAATGTCGGCGAAATTCAATTCATGAAAGAAGGTAAAGAGATAGACATGTTGCATGGTCCCTTGCTTAAAAAGATTATTCTTTTTGCCCTCCCGCTAGCAGCAAGCAGCCTGATGCAACAACTCTTCAATTCTGTTGATGTAGCTATAGCCGGTCACTTTCTTGGGAAAGAGGCTCTAGCTGCAGTAGGCAGTAACTCTCCTGTAATAAACTTGACCATAAACCTTTTCATGGGAATTTCGATGGGGGCCAACGTCGTTATTTCCAACCATATAGGTCAAAATGATAAAGCAAAAATCCATGATGCAATAAATACCGTTGCGCTAATAGCGTTAGTCAGCGGCTTATTCCTTTGCATACTCGGAGTATTCATTTCCGAATCTATTCTAAGAGCTATAGATACGCCAAATAACGTTTTGCCTTTGGCTACGACATACCTCAGGTTATATTTCTGTGGCATTCCTTTTTTTATAATATTCAACTATGCCTCTGCTATACTGCGAAGTAAAGGTGATACAAAGCGTCCGCTTTACATACTTTTATTTGCAGGCATTGTCAACACAATACTTAATATCATATTTGTAGTTTGCTTCGGTTTGGGTGTTGAAGGTATTGCCTTTGCAACATGCATCGCAAACATTGTTAGTGCTGCACTAATTGTACGGATGCTCATGCGTGAAGATGCTCCATACAAACTTTACATAAGGCATCTTAAGATAAAATTGAACGAACTAAAACCGATGCTATATATAGGAATTCCTGCCGGATTGCAAGGAATGATATTTTCGTTCTCCAACTTGCTCATGCAATCTGCGATAAATGGCTATGGCGCAGCTGCTATTGCCGGTTCGGCTGCTTCTCTCAATTACGAGTCATATTGTTATTTTATTATTGCTGCATTCAATGGTGCTGCAATAAGTTTTATTGGGCAAAATTACGGTGCAGGTAAAAACAAAAGGGTAAAAAAGATATATCTTGTATGTTTGGCAGCAGGATTTATCATGTGTTTTAGTTTGAATATATTGATCTTGTTCGCCCACAATGCTTGTTTAAGTGTTTTTACCACCGACAACTCTGTTATTGATTTCGCGACTAGGCGCCTTTATATTGTTTTGGCAACGCAGGCCATAGCATGCAGTTATGAAATTTCTGGAGCATCAATGCGTGGCATGGGACAGTCAATACAGCCAACCGCAATAGTGATATTCGGCACATGCATATTGCGCATCATATGGATATTCGGTATTGCAAAATGGATGAATTCATTCGATATCTTGATGATGGCTTACCCTGTATCATGGTTGGTAACAGGATTTTTTATGCTTCTTGCATACCATAAAACTTCAAAACGACTCCTTGTAGATAAAATCAATTAAAAGATATGCGGAAAACACTATATGTAAGTGATATGGACGGTACGTTACTTAACAACAAATCCGTGCTTTCACAAGAAACAAAAACTAAGCTTAACACACTAATTGAAAATGGATGTGCCTTTACCATAGCAACGGCACGCACACCAGCAACAGTAAGTTTCTTGATGAAAGATGTAAATGCTAATCTCCCATTTATTGTAATGGCAGGGTGCGCATTTTGGAATTCCCGAAAATGCGAATTTGAATCTGTTAGACTTTTGGAAGCACAATATGTAAGTCAAATTATTGATATTTTCGATGAATACGGCAATACGCCTTTTATATATAACAAAAACGGAAACAGCATTATAGTTAACCATAAAGAATATTTATCACCGCAAGAAAAGGCTTTTATACAGCCGAGGATCAATACTCCTTTGAAACAATTCGAAAAAGTCAGCAGACTTCAGCCAAACAACAAATACGATGGTGTCATGCTTATATTCGGTATGGGTGAATATTTTCTGCTTAGAAAAATTGCAGACGAGATTACCAAACAAAACATACCATGTTCGTTTAATTGTTACCATGACATATTCGATTTAAGCCAAGGTTTCATCGACATTTACCTAAAAGGAACGACAAAAGCGGCTGCAATCAAACAGTTGGCAAAGGAAATAGATGCCCAAAGAATTGTTTGTTTTGGAGACAACCTTAACGATATCCCAATGATGGAAATGGCAGATTGGAGTTTAGCTGTTGATAACGCTTTTGATGAGGTCAAAGAATGTGCTGACGAAATAATTGCGTCAAACAACGATAACGCTGTAGTAAATTGGATAGAAAAAGACTTTATAAATTCCTAATAAACTATTTTATACATGTCGGCCAATATTAAACAAAAATTTGCAAAGATATAACAAAAGACAAGCATTAACACAATAATTATTTCACTATGGAAATGTTTTGAATAATGAATTTTACTTTGTAAATTTGTAGCGAGCAAAAAACATAAACATTAACCCATAATGCTATTTATTACACGATACGTTATTATCAAGTTATCAACATAAACCTACAAAAAATGATAGACTATTTTTCTCAAAACCTTTGGCAACTTTGGGCGTTGACAAGCTTAATATGCCTCATATTAGAACTAACGAACGGTGATTTTTACATCATATGTTTCGCTATTGGGGCTGCAATTACCGCAATATTATCTGGATTCGGATTAAATTTTCAATTTGGCTTAGCTATATTCGCTATAACATCTATACTTATTATTTTCTTTATACGCCCTAGCATTATTAGATATATACACAAGAATGAAGATTCTCGCCTAAGCAACGCCGATGCACTTATCGGACAAACAGGAATCGTAAGTACTGATATTGAAAAAAACGGTTTTGGCCGGGTTGCATTAGACGGTGACGATTGGAAAGCAGTATCCGAGGATGGAGAGAAAATAGAAAAAGGCAAAAAAGTTACTGTAACAAGTCGCGATAGTATAATTCTTACAGTAAAAGAAAATTTCTGAAACCCATTGTAAGTAATAAGATATTGTTAAACTTTAAATTCAAAATTATGAGTATCGGATTTTACATTTTATTGGCAATTGTAGCGTGCGCACTTATCCTTGTCAAGAAAAGCCTGGTGATAATTCCACAATCGGAAACAAAAATAATAGAACGACTCGGCCGTTACTACGCTACTTTGAAACCAGGAATAAACATAATTATTCCTTTCATCGACAGAGCTAAGACAATTGTAACGATGAGCAGAGGAAGATATTCCTACGAAACATCAATAGATTTAAGAGAGCAGGTCTATGACTTTGACAAACAGAATGTCATAACAAAAGACAACGTTCAAACTCAAATCAACGCATTATTGTATTTCCAAATAGTAGACCCATTCAAAGCGGTTTACGAAATCAACAATTTGCCTAATGCTATAGAAAAACTTACTCAAACTACATTACGAAACATAATAGGCGAACTTGAACTCGACCAAACCCTTACTTCAAGAGACACAATAAACACAAAATTACGTGCTGTGCTTGACGATGCGACCAACAAGTGGGGAATTAAAGTAAACCGCGTAGAACTACAAGACATTACTCCACCACAGAGTGTGCTTCAAGCGATGGAGAAACAAATGCAAGCAGAAAGGAACAAGCGTGCAACAATTTTAACGAGTGAAGGTCTAAAAGCAGCGGCAGTACTGAAATCAGAAGGAGAAAAAACAGCAATTATAAATAAGGCTGAAGCTGACAAGCAGATGGCAATTCTCAATGCAGAGGGAGAAGCCATGGCAAAGATTAGGAAAGCAGAGGCTGAAGCTATTGCAATAGCTAAAATTACAGAAGCTGTAGGAAAAAGCACAAACCCTGCAAATTATCTTCTTGCACAAAAATACATACAAATGCTTCAGAAAATGGCTTCAGGAGACAAGACAAAAACAATTTACTTGCCATATGAAGCAACAAATCTTTTAGGCAGCATTGGCGGTATAAAAGATTTGTTCAAATCCGAATAGTATTGTAAAATAAACGACATACAAAATTCTGACAATCGAAAGTTTATCGTACACTAATAGATACAAGAAAAAAATGAAAGTATGTATAATCATTGGGGCTCGTCCGAATTTCATAAAGGTCGCTCCACTGGTAAAGGCCATTGAAAAGAATAAAAGGGAAGGTAAAAATATAGAATGCCATTTGGTTTATACAGGACCGGAAAATGACACGTCTATTGAAAATTCCTTGTTCGATGACTTACAAATAAAGCATCCTGATGTATATTTGGGCGTTAATTGCGAAAACCTCAATGAGCTGACAGGTATGGTTATGGCCAAATTCGACAAATATCTTACATCAAATTCCACAGACATCGTAATAGTCGTTGACGATTTAGCTTCAACAATGGCGGCGTCAATTGTCACAAAGAAGCATGCTGTTGCGTTAGCACACCTTGTAGCAGGAACACGCTCTTTTGACATAAATATGCCTAAAGAAGTAAACCGCCTTGTAATAGACGGCCTTTCCGACTACCTATTCACTGCGGGAATTGGCAGTAGCAGTATTGTAAGCCGTGAGGGGGCAGAGTTGTCTCATGTATTCGAAGTTGGTAACATTCTAATTGATACACTCAGAAATAATCACAACAACCTTAAAAAGCCAATACTATTCGAAAGGCTAAAGCTAAAAGAAAAAGGTTATATACTTTTTACCCTAAACAGAAAGGCCCTGATTAACGAGAAGGAAAATCTTAAAGAAATGCTTAATCAGATAAAAAATTCAGCAAATGACATACCCATAATTGCTCCGCTTAGAGGAATAGCCAAAACGACAGTTGAAGAATTGACAGGTAATTCTAAAAGCATAATAACGGTTGATGCCCTTTCATATTTGGAATTTGGCTATCTTGCCGCCAATGCAAAAGGTATAATTACCGATTCCGGCAATGTGGCAGAAGAAGCCACTTTCAACAACGTTCCATGTATAACACTAAACAGTTATACTGAACACATAGAAACAGTAAAGCAAGGTACTAACGTACTTGTTGGTGAAGATGCTGTAAAACTGGGCAAATACGTAAAAGACATTACGGAAAATAGGTGGAAGAAATCTTCACTTCCAGAAAAATGGGATGGCAGAACAGCAGACAGAATCGTGCATATCTTACTTGATTTGGACAAAAAGCCATAAAGGACTTTGCATCACCGAGAGGATAAATCCTCAAAAATTGGCAAAAACATTATGTTTTTTTTGGAAAATAAACCAATTTGTTATAAATTTGCATCGTTTTTAAATAAAAGAATAATCCATCATTATATAAAACTTAAAAAAAATAATACAATATGTCTAAAATTCTATTTGCAGCTTTTGGGTATTTTTACTTTTACTTTGCATGGACATGTGAAGCGGGAAGTTGCGTATAGAGTTCAACTTAAGAGAATAAGTCTTTTGAAAGACTATAAAATTATACAAAGCCCCGCTTCCAAAATAAAAGAAGCGGGGCTTTCGCTTGAATCCACAATATTTTATTTACGAACTAGGGTAAAAAGAGAATGAAGAAAATTGCGATACAAGGATATGAAGGATGCTTTCACGAATTGGCTGCAAGACAATATTTCGATAACAATAATATAGAATTGATTTACTGCAGGACTTTCGAACAAGTATTCTCTGAGGTAGAGGAACACAAAGATAATACCATTGGTGTTGTTGCTATTGAAAACACGATAGCAGGTTCACTCCTACATAATTATGAGTTATTGTGTAATAGTGGGCTAGAAATTGTTGGAGAAAAGAAGATCCATATATCTCACAGTATTTGCTGTCTCCCAGAAGATACATGGGAAACAATCAGAGAAGTACACTCCCACCCCGTTGCGCTGATGCAGTGTCGCAAATACTTAGAAAGCCATCCATCAATACGATCGATAGAAGCGGACGATACAGCTGGAGCTGCCATGGATATCGCCACAAACAAGCTAAAAGGTTTGTCTGCAATTTGTAATTCTGAAGCAGCAAGGAAATTTGGGTTGAAAATTATAGATGAGCATATAGAAGACAACAAACACAATTACACCCGTTTCCTTATTCTGACGTCCCCAAATATTTCCGATGAATACAGATCAAGGCACAATACAGACAAAGCAAGTCTTGCTTTCACACTTAAACACGAAAAAGGCAGTTTAGCCCATGTGTTGAGTATATTCTCCTTTTACGGCATAAATCTTACAAAGATTCAGTCTTTACCAATTATTGGTCATGAATGGGAGTACATGTTTTATATAGACTTAGCTTATGAAGACTACAAATTATACCGGCAAAGTATTGAAGCCGTCAAGCCATTAACCAGCGAATTTATAAATTTAGGAGAATATAAAGATGACAATAACGAACATTAATTCAAGCATAGAACCCGCAGACCGACTTTCTCTTGTTAGTGAATACTATTTCAGTAGAAAGCTCAAGGAAGTAGCTGCTATGAACGAAAGAGGTGACAATGTTATAAGTCTTGCTATCGGCAGTCCAGATTTGCCACCATCAAAACAAACAATAGATACATTATGCAGTGTTGCACACGAAGATACGTCTCACGGATACCAACCTACTTGCGGAACAAAAGAGTTACGCAATGCTATGGCTGCATTTTATCATAAATGGTATGGCGTTGAACTTGACCCTTCGTGTGAAATACAACCGCTAATCGGCAGCAAAGAAGGAATATTACATATTACTTTAGCCTTTGTCAACCCTGGAGATGAAGTACTTGTACCTAACCCAGGCTATCCTACATATACTTCGCTTAGCAAAATTCTTGGAGCGAAGGTGGTAAACTATGAATTGGACGAAAACAATGACTGGCAACCGAACTTTGAAGCCTTGGAAGGAATGGATCTTAGCCATGTTAAACTAATGTGGACAAACTATCCCAACATGCCTACTGGCGGGAATGCAAAGATTGACACATATGAAAAACTTGTAAGTTTTGCAAAAAAGCACAACATTGTAGTCGTAAACGACAACCCATATTCATTCATTCTGAACAATCAGCCAATATCATTGCTTCAAGTAAAAGAAGCCAAAGATTATTGCATAGAATTAAATTCCATGAGCAAAAGCCATAACATGCCCGGATGGCGCATTGGTATGTGTGCGTCAAATCCAACATTTATAAGTTGGATTTTAAAAGTCAAAAGCAACATTGACTCTGGTACATTTCGAGGTTTACAGTTGGCTGCTGTTTCTGCATATAAAAACGACGAGCAATGGCATAAACAACACAATATAGACGTTTATATGAACCGTAGAAAATTCGCTGAAAAAATCATGGAAAAGTTAGAGTGCACATACGACAAGAGCCAAGTTGGCATGTTCCTATGGGGAAAAATACCCAATATATATTCAAACGCAGAAGAATTGACCGAAAAAATACTGCATGAAGCAAAAGTGTTTATCACACCTGGACATATTTTTGGTTCGAAAGGAAACAAATACATTCGTATTTCACTCTGCGCAAAAGAAAAACAACTTGCTGAAGCAATGGAAAGAATAGATAATACATTCAACAAGCACAAATGACTTATATATTCTAGTTTGTTTATATATTATGACAACACTGACAAATTAAAAAAATACAATATTATGGAATTAGATTTGAAACCACTTGGTTTACCTAGTGACAATGAACGCCCATTTGTTATAGCGGGTCCATGTTCAGCAGAAACAGAAGAACAAGTAATGTCTACAGCGAAAAAATTAGCTGCGAAAGGGTGCCATATCTTTCGTGCCGGAGTTTGGAAACCGCGAACCAAGCCAGGCGGCTTTGAGGGAAACGGAGAAAAAGCCTTACCATGGATGAAAGCCGTTAAGGAAGAAACCGGCATGTTAATTACAACAGAAGTTGCCACACCAGAACATGTAGAACTTGCTCTTAAATACGGTATAGATGTCCTTTGGATTGGCGCACGCACGACAGCTAATCCATTTGCGATGCAAGCTATTGCAGACTGTCTTAAAGGCATCGACATTCCTGTTCTTATTAAAAATCCAGTGAATCCAGATTTGGAACTATGGGTTGGTGCAATGGAACGGATAAATCAAGCTGGCATAAAACGTATGGGAGCAATACACCGCGGTTTTTCAAGCTTTGACAAAAAGATATACCGCAACTTACCAATGTGGCAGATACCTATAGAACTGCGACGCAGAATACCGAATTTACCTATCATATGCGATCCGAGTCACATTGGAGGACGCCGTGAACTTATTGCTCCATTATGCCAACAGGCAATGGATCTGGGATTCGACGGACTTATCGTCGAAAGCCATTGTGACCCTGACAATGCTTGGAGCGATGCAAAACAACAAGTCACACCAGATATACTTGATTATATCCTTAGTTTGCTTGTCGTAAGAAACGAAACAGTGACAACGGAAGGCATTCATGAACTGCGTAACCAAATTGATGAATTAGACAATAATCTGATGGAGCTACTGGCTAAACGCATGCGTGTGTGCAGAGAAATTGGCCAATACAAAAAGGAACATAATATGACGGTTTTGCAAACTTCAAGATACAACGAAATTCTTGACAAGCGTGGAGCTCAAGGGGCTCTGTGCGGAATGGGCGAATCCTTTATAAAGGAAATTTTCGAATCCATTCACAAAGAATCCGTCAGACAACAAATCGAAATTATCAACAAATAATTATTCACATGAAGTGGAAGCTGACGGACTAAAACCTTGGCTTCCATTCAACATTTATATCTAGCGTTTCGAAATATGAGAATATTGATATTAGGTGCGGGCAAAATGGGCAGTTTCTTTCTAGATTTGCTAAGTTTTAGTCACGAAACAGCTGTGTACGAGAAAGATCCTCAACGATTACGCTTTACATATAACACTTTGCGTTTCACTTCACTTGAAGAAATTCACAAGTTTAACCCAGAACTTGTCATAAATGCGGTTACAGTAAAATATACTATTTCCGCATTTAATGAAATTATGCCATATCTCTCGTCTGACTGCATTATAAGTGACATATCATCAGTAAAAACTGGATTAAAAGAGTATTATGACAACTGTGGCCATAGATTTGTATCTACCCACCCCATGTTTGGACCTACCTTTGCCAATCTTAACCAACTACAAGAAGAAAATGCAATAATAATAAAAGAAGGCGATTATATGGGGCGTATTTTTTTCAAAGATTTATATCAAAACATCGGTTTGAATATATACGAATATACGTTTGACGAGCACGACAAAACTGTTGCATATTCTTTGAGCATACCATTCGTTAGCACTTTTGTCTTTGCTGCAGTTATGAAACACCAAGATGCTCCTGGAACAACTTTCAAACGCCATATGGGCATTGCACGCGGAGTTTTAAGCGAAGATGATTTCCTTTTACAGGAAATTCTTTTCAATCCACACACACCCAAACAAATTGAAAAAATAAAGGATGAGATGGATGAATTACTGGATATCATTAAAAATCGAGATTCTACAGGAATAAAAGCATACTTAACAAAAATCCGGCACAACCTGTCTGCCAATAAATAGGTATTTTCAATAAGGATTTGGCTTAGAAATGTTACATAAAAAAGAAAGCGGTTGCCTTCACAGGTTGCCGCTTTTATTTTCAATAGGTATTAGTCTTTTAAGGTAAAAAGATTGTTTTCAGGATAACAATGCAAAGTTAGCATTTTTTTTGAATCACACAAAACAATTCACAACTTAATTTATATCAATTATTCGTGTGTACCCACACACAAAATCTTTTTACCTTTAAACTTTTATTCTACTGGTTGTGGTATAGCTTCTGCGCAACTTTCGCCAGTATATTCCAAAACAGGCAACTCGCCTGTCAATGCACCGTATGCATTGAAAGCAAGTGATTCCATTTCGTTTTCTCCTGGCATCACAACTACAGGCGCAAGAAATTCAATTTGGCTTTTTATGTCATTCACGCAAAAATCACTATGAGCAATGCCGCCAGTCAATATGATCGCATCACATTTTCCCATAAGGGCAACGAACATTGCTCCTATCTGTTTTGCTATAGTATAGTCCATTGCTTCAACCAAAACCTTGAAAGGTTCTTCACCTTGTTCTGCCTTACTTGAAATACTCACCATATCGGCTATGCCCAAGTAAGCAACAAGTCCACCTTTGCCATGGATAAAATCCTTTATTTGGCGTAACGTATATTTACCACTGAAACACATTTCAGCCAGAGCCTCAGACTGGACAGTTCCTGCGCGCTCAGGAGAAAATGGTCCCTCGCCGTTAAGTGCGTTATTAACATCAATGACTTCACCTTTGCGATGGGCTCCGACAGATATACCTCCACCAAGATGCGCTACAATAAGATTAAGTTCTTTATACTTACGTCCAATGGACTTTGAGTATTTACGTGCAACTGCTTTCTGATTTAAGGCGTGAAATATTGACTCACGCTGCATACCTGGTATTCCTGTTATGCGAGCTTTCATCTGCAACTCATCTACAACAACAGGATCTGCAATGTAAGCTGGACATCCACACTCTCTAGCAATCTCATCCGCGAGAAGTGCACCAATGTTGCATATATGTTCATGTTTTGCATGGATCAAATCGCTTTTCATTTTTTCGTTAACCGCATAAACCCCGCCTTTAATAGGGCTAAGTAAACCACCACGGCCAATAACCGCATCAAAGTACAACGGAATCTTTTCCTCCTTTAACTTGTTCAATATAAAATCCTTACGGTATTCATATTGATCAATAACCTTTCGAAACTGAAATGTTTCTTGAGCGGAATGGTGAGCACCGCCAGACCAAAGAGGCTTCAAATTTTCATAAATAGCCAACTTTGTTGATGTAGAACCTGGATTAATGGCTAATATTTTCATACAAACAGTAAGTATTTTTAAAGCATTATCTATTGAGCGATGAGTTTGAAACACAAGCAAGGGCTAAACTATAGAATTTAGATTCGCCACTGTCTGCTCTTGAAGCAACAACCACCGGTGCAATCGTACCATAAAGCATTCCAGCAGTCTGTGCACATCCAAACAAAGTAATTGTCTTATAGAAGATATTGCCTGATTCTATGTTAGGGAAAATAAGTGCATCAGCATTACCAACTACTGGTGAACTGATTCCTTTAATTGTTGCACTTTCTAAATCGCATGCAGACTTAACATCCATAGGACCATCAACAAGAACTTTCCCATATATGCCGTTATTTGCACGTAGCTTCAAAGTTTCATAACTTAGGGTATGGGGAAATTTATCGCTTGTCTTTTCTGTACAATGAATAAGGGCAACTTTAGGTTCATTCACTCCTAAATGATGGCAAACATCAACAACGTAATGCAGTATTGCATCGAATTGTTCTTCTGTTGGCTTAGGGATAACAGCTGCATCAGAAAAAATGAGCATTTTATCATAGGAAGGCAATTGCGCTACCGTAACATGAGTCATTACTCTGCCTTTTTCCAACAAGCCACTCTGTTTGTTCAACACCGCACGCAAAAGATTGTCTGTATTTATTGTCCCTTTCATCAAAACGTCTGCATGCCCGTTCTTTACAAGGCTAACGGCCATAGCTGCGGCAGCATCGGGTGTTTCTGTTTCAATAACTTCCACATGAGTGGAATAATCAGAAAGAATGTTGGAAACAAAATCTGCTTTGACTCCACCTAAAACAAGTACAAAATCCGCAATTCCACATTCAAGACTACGTCGTATTACAAATTCTGTATGAGAATCATTTGGACAAACCATCGCCACCTTTTTCCTTTGACCTAGACTTTGTAAAAGAGAGATTATGGATTTGAAACTTTTAACCTGTTGCATAATATTATATTTTTTGTGCAAAAATACATCAATGAGGATTTAAACACAAGAAATACTACACATTTTTTGTGTGTTTGTGCAAACATTCCGTTATTAAACGGAATAAATATGAGTTTTAGGACAAAAGACAATGCGTTTCAATCTGTAAGGAAATGAATTTATCTCATATAGGCCAATACATGAATTTAAAGTATTTGTCAGTATATATAAAAGTAAACTTGTTTTGATCTACAAGCAATTGAGTTCACAACGTAATATAACTCAGTTATAAAACTATAATAGCGGCGATGTCTTTAGACATTAAAAATAAAGACAAAGATATGTAAAGAATTACTCAACAAAAGAGAAACCGGAAAGTAATATACATGTCTTTACTTTCCGGTAACAATCATTTATAATTAACGTATGGGAAATGTACAAGAATCACTTGTAGCCAACAAGTAAAATATTGTCTATATTTCCAATCATAATCAATTATTCGTTGAACCGCCCACTATATCAAGCAACTCGTTTGTAATGGCCTGTTGACGGCTCTTGTTATACTGCAAATTAAGTTCACGAAGCAACTCATCTGCATTGTCAGTTGCTGTTTGCATTGCTACCATACGTGCAGCGTGTTCACTGGCGATACTGTCGAGAAGAGCTGTATAGAGCATTAAATGCAGAAGTTTTGGAATCAGCTTTTGCAAAACTGTATTCAGATCCGGCTCAACAATAAAATTGTCATTAAGTGGTTTTACATTTTCCTCAACTTTATTTTCTTCCTTTTCATTTTCACGCAAATAGGCTTGCATTTCTGCGGTAACTGTCTTGTGTGATAGGTCGCGGTTATTGTCTGAGCCTATACCATCGTTTAAATCAATCGGAAGGAAAACTTTTCTCTGAAGTATTTGAGAACCGGCACTTTTGAAATGATGATAAATCAATTCAACCTTATCTATATCTCCAGCTATAAATTTTCGTCCTAGTTCACGTGCTATTTCAATACATTGGGTAACATTGGGTTTATCAGCCAAATCAGAGAAATCACCAGCGATGTTCAAACCTAACTTTGATGCTTGTTCACTTACTTTGCGGCCTATGGGATAAACAACAATATTATTTTTCCCCAACTCTTCATATTCATTCATCGCAGAATTCAACAGTTTCGCCACATTAGTATTGAAACCACCGCATAGGCTGCTATTAGAAGAATAAGCTACAAATGCAACACGCTTCACTTGACGAACCTCACTGAACACAGTATTAGCGTCGGCTTCACTTGCAAGAAATGATTTTAAAATACGCTCTAGCATATTTTCATATGGGAGCATATTCTCAATCATTACTTGTGCATGATGCAACTTTGAGGAAGCAACCATCTTCATTGCACTTGTAATTTTACGAGTACTGTTGACTGATGCAATCCTACTTTTAATTTCTTTCAGTGACGGCATAAGCTATTACTTTTTGTATTGTCCTGCAACGTCAGCCATGACATCCTCAATTTTCCTGCTGACATCCTCGTTAATTACACCAGACGCAAGTACATCAATTATATCATGCTGATGCTTTGAACGCAAGATTTCCAAGAAAGAGTCCTGACAATCACGAATATTGTCTACTGGAACATCACGCATAAGACCATGTGTTCCACAATAGAGTATCGCTATTTGTTCACCAACAGGCATTGGACTGTACTGCGGTTGTATAAGCAACTGATTGTTCTTACGTCCACGATCAAGAGTCATAGCTGTTACTGCATCCATATCACTTGAGAACTGTGAAAAAGATTCAAGCTCACGATATTGAGCCATATCTATTTTTAATGTTCCAGCAACCTTCTTCATACTCTTGATTTGAGCAGAGCCACCAACACGGCTAACTGATATACCGACATTTATGGCGGGGCGGAAACCTTGGTTAAACAAGTCTGACTCAAGATATATCTGTCCGTCTGTAATTGAAATTACGTTTGTCGGAATATAAGCGGATACGTCACCTGCTTGGGTTTCAATAATAGGAAGAGCCGTTAGCGAACCACCACCTTTTACGTGTCCCTTCAAACAGTTTGGCAGATCATTCATGTTTTCTGCTACTTCTTGTTGGTCATTTATTCGTGCAGCACGTTCAAGAAGCCTACTGTGAAGATAGAACACATCACCGGGATATGCTTCACGGCCGGATGGACGACGTAGAATAAGAGATACCTCGCGATAAGCGACAGCCTGTTTCGACAAGTCATCGTAAACAACAAGTGCAGAAAAACCACGGTCGCGGAAATACTCACCTATTGCAGCCCCGGCAAATGGTGCATAATATTGCATCGCAGCAGGATCTGCCGCAGTAGCAGCAACAATAATAGAATAAGGCAATGCACCATGCTCCTTGAGATTCTGTACAAGTGCTGCAACAGTGGAAGCTTTCTGGCCTATTGCCACATAAATACAATAAACAGGTTTACCCGCATCATAAAAACTTTTCTGATTTATTATTGTATCTATGGCAATTGCAGTTTTTCCTGTTTGACGGTCTCCAATAATAAGCTCACGCTGTCCTCGACCAATAGGAATCATCGAATCAACAGCCTTGAGACCAGTCTGAAGCGGCTCTTTAACCGGCTGACGATAAATTACGCCAGGAGCTTTACGGTCAAGTGGCATCTCAAAAGAGTCTTTCAAGTCAATTTCTCCCTTACCGTCAATTGCCTGCCCCAAGGGATTGATTACTCTACCAAGCATATTATCATTGACACGGATAGATGCAATACGCTTAGTACGTTTCACAACCATGCCCTCTTTTATGCCTTCTGTAGAGCCCAAGAGTACACAACCAACGTTGTCCTCCTCAAGGTTCATAACGATAGCCATTGTGCCATTCTCGAACTCAAGCAATTCATTAGCTTCTGCGTTACGCAATCCATATATTCTTGCCACGCCATCGCTTACCTGAAGCACGGTTCCAACCTCATCAAACTGAGCTGAGCCTTTAATGCCTTGCAACTGTTCGAGAAGCACTTGGGATACTTCGCTAGGTTTAATTTTATCTGACATATTAAATCTTAACTAATTTTAGCGTGCATTATAAATATTGCACCCATACTTTATTATTTTAGCGCAGACAACATGGCATTAAGTTGACTCTTAATACTTGCATCCAAGCGATAAGTGTCATACTCCAGAACGAATCCTCCTATCAAATCCTTGTCAATCGCTGTAGAAAATTCGACATTACCTTTTGTCTTGCTCTGTACCAATCTGCGCAATTTGTCCTCTGCTTCATTAGACAACTTTGCAGCAGTAGAAAGTTTTGCCTGAACCAAGTTGTTCTCTTGCCTATAAAGAGTAATAAACGAGTTGGCGATGAACTGCATAACCTTCTCTCTTCCCTCTTGCAGGACAAGACCGACAAACCTTATTGTTAGCGGGCAGGCATTTTTGCCTGCTGCCGCTATTAAGATGCTTGTTTTTTGGTCTTTTGAAAGCATAGGATTAGCAATGGTGACACTTAGTTCGGGCACGTTCACATAACTTGCCGCGATTGTCTGCATGTCAGCATAGACCTGTTCAGACAGATTTTCATTATCGCTTGCCTTAAGCAAAGCCCGGGCGTATCTAACCGATATTAATCCCAAATCCATTCCAATTATTTATTATTTAAACCAACTTCATTCAGCATAAGATCTATGTAGTCCATCTGAGCTTTGTCTGTATCTAAACTTTTACGAAGTATCTTTTCAGAAACTTCTACACTCAAACGAGCCACCTGCTCACGAATTTCGGAAATAGCGGATTCTTTTTGTGCTGCAATTTCAGCCTTTGCCTCTGCTAAAATGCGGGAACTTTCCTCTTTCGCCTTATCCTGAGCCTTTTCAATAATAGCATCACGAGTTTCTGCAGCTTCCTTTAGAATTGTAGCTTGTTTTTCTCGTGCTTCCTGAAGGATTGCTTCACTTTCTAGCTTAATATTGTCAAGCTTAAGAGATGCTTCGTGCGCTTTTTGCAAACTCTCGTCAATGTATTTTTTTCGACTTTCTACCATCCCTATTATTGCGGGGAAGCCGTATTTAGCCAAAACAAAAAACACTACAAGAAATGCAATCAGCATCCAAAATAGCAATCCTGGATCAGGAGTCAATATTGATGGCAAACTTGATAAATCCATTAGCTTAATTTTTCACACAACACCTAATGGTGCAAATTTTATTGTATTTCTTACTTGATAAGGAATGCACATGCAACAATTGCAAAAAGAGCACAACCTTCAACAAAAGCTGCCGTAAGAATCATGTTAACCTGTATTTTACCTGATGCCTCAGGCTGGCGAGCTATCGCATCCATTGCGCTCCCACCGATTTTGCCGATACCCAAACCTGCACCAATTGTTGCAATACCTGCTCCAAGACCGCAGCCCAGCTGTGCTAGACCTTCAGCAGCCAAAAGTGATGAAATAATCATAATTCTTTAATTTTTAAGTTGTTATTATTATTTGTTTCTTAATATTAATTAATTTACTCTTCCTTATGAGCTAGCCCAATAAATACTGAACTTAATAACGTAAAGACATATGCTTGTATAAATGCGACCAAGACTTCAAGGCAATTCATAAATAGCATCATGACCACACTTACAAAATTAAGACCTATACCATAGCCAACTCCCATTGTCCAGCCAAGAAAAATAACACAAGTGAAACTTAGAATTATTGCGTGACCGGCCATCATGTTAGCAAAAAGACGTACCATCAATGCGAAAGGCTTTGTAAATACTCCAAAAAACTCAATAACAGGTATCAATGGTACCGGATAGAATTTCAAGGCCAAAGGTACATTAGGCCAAAATATGTCTTTCCAATATTCCTTATTCCCAAAAAGGTTGATGGCAAGCATGGAGCAAAATGCCAAGAAAAATGTTATGTTAATGTTTCCTGTAACATTTGCACCTCCTGGAAATATTGGCAATAAACCTAAAATATTTGTCGTAAATATAAAGAAAAACACTGTTAAGAGATATGGAGCATAAGTTTTGAAATGCTTCTCACCTATCGACGCTTTCACGACATCGTCATATATAGTCATTACGAACATTTCTATCAGCCCTACAAATCCACCAGGAGACTGGCTCTTTTCATCACGTTTTTTATACCAATGTGCACATGATAGGAATACGGCTATTAGTATAAAAACAACGATCCATATTTGCGCTACAGTCTTGGTAAAACTCAAATCCAATGGTCTAATAGTAGAACCGTCGGGCATCTTTTCATAAATTTTCCCATGATGCTGTTCATCAAAGAAAAATTGTTTGGGCAAATTCTCTGCTTTTCCAAAATACCACTCACCCGTTGAGGAGCTTCTTACGATAACTGGCAGAGGAATTGATAAAGATTTATCTCCATATGATGCTATATGCCATTCATATGAATCAGAAAGGTGTTCTAGAACGATTTCTGGTATATTGATGGTATTTTTATTTTCCTCTCCATTTTTTGCAATTGAAGCGAGAGGTATAAGCGCCAAGAAGATAATTAGAAATATAGACCTTAATTGTTTCATATATAGTTATTTTTCTTTGTCACCCTTTGAATGAGAATTGGAAACATAAGAGAAGAACACTGAATGATGAATGAGAAACACCAAATAGAATGCGATAAAAACAAGGCAAAACGAAAGCATTTCTTCACGGCCATAAATAAAGTAAAAAATGAATATTAAAGCTATAGCCAATAACATTCTAAAACCTGATACAGCGGTAAAAAAAGTAGTCAAACCGTCTGGAGACTTTTTAGCAACCATTCGCCACACAAGACCTTCTGCCATACCGACGAGAAAAGAAAACGTTGCAGAAACCGTAGTAGCACGTACAATATTTCTAATTTCAAAGAAATAAGACATTGTATAAATAACGAAAACAGAAAGTACTGTCAACGCTATTATTTGGAATACAAATTTCTTGCACGTCTTGTCTATTTCTGCGGTTGTCAGCATCCTACCTTATTTTAAAATTCTACACAAACATTCACTTCATTTTTCTGGACTTCTACAAAGCCCATTGAGATATTCAATTTATGTTCGCCATCAGAGTTATGGAAAACTATTTGTCCCACCTCCAATGTGGATATAATTGGAGCATGATTGGGAAGTATTTCGAATTCACCGCTTGTACCTGGTACAACAACCCTTTCAACGTTTCCGTCAAACTCAATTTTCTCAGGGGAGACGATTTTTAATTGTAAACTCATAAATCAACAATTTAAGCTTCTAACCTTTTGCTGCTTCAAGTAGTTTCTTACCCTTTGCTATGGCATCTTCTATTGTTCCGACGTTCAGGAAAGCTTGTTCAGGAAGATCATCGACTTTGCCGTCAAGAATCATGTTGAATCCTTTAATTGTGTCTTCTATAGAAACCATTACACCAGGTATGCCTGTAAATTGCTCTGCTACAGTGAATGGTTGCGACAGGAAACGTTGAACTCTACGAGCGCGGTTTACTGTTAACTTATCTTCATCAGAAAGTTCATCCATACCAAGAATGGCGATAATATCCTGTAACTCCTTATAACGCTGCAGTATTTGCTTGACACGTTGCGCACATTCGTAATGTTCCTTGCCGACAATCAGTGGGTCAAGAATACGGCTGGTAGATCCCAATGGGTCAACAGCTGGATAAATACCAAGCTCCGTAATCTTTCGATTTAGTTCGGTTGTTGCATCCAAATGTGTAAATGTTGTAGCCGGTGCCGGGTCTGTCAAGTCGTCAGCAGGCACATATACAGCTTGCACAGAAGTAATAGAACCCTTCTTCGTGGAAGTAATTCTTTCCTGCATAGTACCCATTTCACTTGCCAGAGTAGGCTGATATCCAACGGCAGATGGCATTCGTCCTAATAGAGCAGAAACCTCAGAACCAGCCTGTGTAAATCTGAAAATGTTATCAATGAAAAACATAATATCCGCAGCTTCGCCGTCTTTTCCGCCATGATCACGGAATTCTTCTGCCACAGTAAGACCAGAAAGAGCTACAGAAGCACGGGCGCCAGGTGGTTCATTCATCTGTCCATAGACAAGGGTTGCCTGGCTTTTTTTCATCTCCTCTTCATCTACAAGGCTTAAGTCCCATTTGCCTTCTTCCATAGCCTTCTTGAATTTGTCCCCATATCGGATCACACCAGATTCAAGCATGTCACGAATAAGGTCGTTACCTTCACGCGTACGTTCGCCAACGCCTGCAAATACAGAATATCCATTGTGACCTTTAGCTATGTTATTGATAAGCTCCATGATAAGGACCGTTTTACCTACACCAGCACCTCCAAACAGGCCTATCTTACCACCTTTCATATAAGGCTCCAATAGATCTATAACTTTGATACCTGTAGCAAGCATTTCCTTCTGAGTAGAAAGTTCTTCGAATTTTGGTGGCTCTCTGTGTATTGGATAGGAACCTTTCATATCAAGTTCTTTCATTCCGTCAATAGGTTTTCCAATAACATTCATCATGCGACCTTTGATTTGTTCTCCGGCAGGCATTCTGATTGGTGAACCTGTAGGTATTGCCTCCAATCCTCTTTGTAAACCATCTGTATTGTCCATGGCTACAGTACGGACAGTATCTTCACCTATATGCTGCTGAACTTCAATGATAAGTTCTCGGCCATCCTGACGCTTTACCACCAACGCATCATGGATTTTAGGCAAAACTTTCTCAGGATCTTCTCCTTTCGTGTCGAAATATACATCGATAACCGGACCTACGATCTGGGAAATACGACCAATTATTTGTGACATATCTTTATATTTTAAAATTAGATTCTGTAAGTTAACGCAAGATTGCAGACACGTCTGCCTAAATGCGTGAATATGTACATAAAAGTCAATTGTCCAAACTCAAAAGACAGAACATTTGATGTTTATTGTGCTTTCAATTCTGATGCAAAAATAACAAATATATTTAATCCCAAATATTTTATCTTGTTTTTTATTGAAACCTTAATCCTTTTTTCACCATTTTCAGAGCGTATTGGTAGTAAAACTGTAATATTGACTAAATTTCTTTTCCAAAACAACTTCTCAGATGTCATGGCTATGTTCGGTGTTTTGGGCAATGCTGGTATTCAAGCATCATCAGCAGGTACCACACTCCGTATGATGTATCAGAACTTGATGCAGCCGAACAAGAACCAAAAGGCAACACTAAAAAAATACGGCATAACCGCTCGTGACGCTTCGGTTGATCCTTTGGAAATGATAGAAATATTGGCATAACCCTCATGTTACTGAGGAAATGAAATTGTATGAGCGCAACAGAGGCTATATGTGGCGAGGCATGTCTAAAAAGGAAAAATCTCAGTTAAACGGTACAATAAACAGACAAATTGCAGCTTTACGCCCTAAAGAGCGTGGAGTGTATGTTCCGTCTATAATTCCGTTGAACGCAGGTTTTAGATTTGCCAACAAACCAATATACAGACATGGCAGAGAGCTGACACGAGGTATTTATTACTCAAGTTTCGGATTTAGAATTTAAGCGGTTTGTGCATACGCTTTTAATGCTGCC
>CAVAPC010000011.1:0-74139 GCA_963590505.1 uncultured Alistipes sp.
CCCGCGACCCCAACCTTGGCAAGGTTGTGCTCTACCAACTGAGCTATTTCCGCAAAAAGTGAAGAGGAGGAGACTCGAACTCCCACGACACAATTGTCACTACCCCCTCAAAGTAGCGCGTCTACCAATTCCGCCACCTCTCCAACTAAAAAAGGAATGTGCCCAGAACAGGACTCGAACCTGCACGTCGTGAAACACACGCACCTGAAACGTGCGCGTCTACCAATTCCGCCACCTGGGCATTGCAGTAAATCAAAGAATAAAAAGAGCGGAAAACGGGACTCGGACCCGCGACCCCAACCTTGGCAAGGTTGTGCTCTACCAACTGAGCTATTTCCGCCTTTCCGCAAAAGTTTTGCAAAGGTATGATATTTTTTCGCAAATACAAATTTATTCCACTTTTTTTTGAGAAAACATTGCAATTTGATTTGCCCGCACCGTTCTGAACACGCTTTTACGAGGATACGGCCGCAGAATGTAAATGACTGCGGCATATAGTCAGAACATTATGCTCTCTGGCTTTATCCTGTCGCCCTCAGTCAACTTTCTTATAACCTTGCAGGGCACACCGCCGGCCACGACACCTGCGGGAATATTGCCGGTAACCACCGCTCCCGCCGCAATCACGGTTCCGTCGCCAATGTTTGCACCGCCAAGCACTGTCACGTTGGCGCCGAGCCATACTCCGTTGCCTATGTTTATCGGCTTGCTCGTGGTGAGCGGTTCTGTCTGCCGCTGCTCCGGGTACATAGGATGGCCGGGACACGCAAGCACGCACTTCGGTCCGATGAACGCGTCTTCCCCGATATGAATTGGCGACGTGTCAAGGAAAACCGTGTCGAAGTTGACAAACGAGAAACGGCCGCCAGCAAAGTGAGTGTTTATGCCATAGTCGAAATGTATGTGCGGCATGATGGCAACGTTATCGCTCCACGTTCCAAGCAGTTCCTTCAGTATTGCCGACAAGGCTTCGCTGCCAGAAGGGTCGGTCGTGTTGTATCTCCAGCACAACAGGCGCGCCTTGCGCTGAATGTCGGCAGGAATCCGCATTGCATTGCCCACGTAAGAGGCATTGGCAGTGACGATGCTGCGCACGTCTGTGCCTATATTTTCCAGTTCTTCCATTTGCTTTTTCCTTTCTTTGTGGGCAGAGTCTGGTGATTCGTCCTTCCACAGGATTATTTCTCAGTTGAAAGTGTTACAAAACGCAGTGTGTTTCATTTCCGACGAAGCATCAACGCACCGGAAAACTTGCCGTTTGTTGTTGCCTCTGCCTTACTTTCGCCAAAGTTACACATAAAATCCGACAAGGTCCACGTTTGGGTGGATATTGCACTCTCTTGAAGAACATTCGGGCGTTGCCGACACGCCCCCTTTATTAGCTGCCGTTCAACATAACTGCCTGTTCATTGCTGTTTCTTGCGGAAAGTTACTAATTTTGCCGACGGTAAGGCGCTGCATTGCAACAGTGATACAGGACATTCCGCACAGCAAGAGACTCAACAAACAGGTAGGTATGAAAAACAAGACACAGGACAAGGCTGGAAGAAGCATCAGCGTGTTCATTGACAGGCAACGCCCCTTCGCCGACACAGAAATGTGCCGCAACAAAGACACGGCCATCATGCTGGTGAAAACAGGCACGGCACACATAGAAATTGACTTCAAGCCATATACTCTTAAAGCCGGCCACATGCTAATGCTTCCGCCCTCGTGCCTGTTCTGCGGCAAGAGCCAGAGCGACGACTTCACCGTTTCGGGAATAGCTTTCTCGCAGGAAATAACCGAAGAACTGACCAGCCGCTTCGAGCCTACTTACTTCGCCTTTATGACGGAATACCCCGTTGGCAACATTCCTGCCGACGACATTACGCACATCAACCACATGATGCAGGGAGTGGAACATATTCTCAACAAGCCGGAACAGGAGCACGCCATGCAGATTGCGCAGTTGCTGATACAGTGCTTCTATCTCGACCAGTATGACTACTGCCGAAAGCAGATTGCACAAAGGCCGACCATGGGCATAAGCAACCAGGAAAAGCTGCTCATGCGCTTCATAACGCTGATACACGAGCATGCTGCCACGCACAGGGAACTGTCGTTCTATTCCGACAAGCTTTGCATCAGCAACAGGTATCTTTCTGCCATCGTTCACAAGCAGACGGGCAGGACGGCAAAAGAATTCATCGACCAGCGCTGCATTCAGGAAATAAAAATCAGACTGCGCACTACGCAGGAAACGATACAGAACATTGCCGACCTCATGAACTTCCCCGACCAGTCGTTCTTCTGCCGCTATTTCAAGAAGAACACAGGCATTACGCCAAAAGAGTTCAGGGCCAACTGACAGAGTTACCGTTTCTTTCCGCCTTTGCCACAGGACAACACACAAAAAACGAGCTGCCCGTGAAATCACTTCACAGACAGCCCAGAGACTATCGATTACGCAAATAGGTATGAAAAATCAAATGTAACCGATCCTTGAAAAGGTGAATAATCAGAAAGTTTCTTTCTCCGATCCGCCGCCCAATGCCTGATACAAGGATATGATGTTCTGCACTAGCGAGAGATTGTTGGCCGATTGCGTGAGCTGTGCGCTCAAAAGCGACTGGCGGGCCGTCAGAATCTCAAGATAAGTGGTTGAACCGTGCTCCATGAGCAGCGTGGTATTGCGCAAGGCGTTCTGCAGAGCTTCCACCTGCGAAGCTATCGACACAGCCTTGTCCTGTGCCGTCTGGCATGCAGTGAGCGCGTCGTTGACCTCCTTTCCTGCGTTCAGAAGAGTCTGCGTGAACGCCAGCTTTGCCTCTTCCTGCTGTGCCTTGGCTATCTTGAGCTGAGCCATGTTCTGGCCGCGGCTGAAAATCGGTGCTGTCAGCGAGCCGAGAGCCGTTGCCAGCAGTCTGCCCGGATTTATTGTCAACGCTCCCGAATTGTTGGTCCAGCCCACACTGCCGCTCAACACAAGCGACGGATAGAAAGCCGAGCGTGCCTGGTTGACGCCATAGAACGCCGTCTCAACAGTGCGCTGCGCCATCCTGACGTCGGGCCGGCCGGAAAGCAGGTTCAGCGGCACGCCAACGTTGATGCATCCGGGCACAGACGGGATCATGTTTTCGGAAGTGGCGTAATGCCGCGGCGTTTCGCCGAGAAGTATCGACATTGCCGTTTCGGTCTGCGATATCTGCTGCTGAAGGTCTAGCACCGACGTGTGTACCTGGTGCATGGCTGCCTCCATCTGGTTCACGCCTGCCTCGTCGTAACGCCCCACTTTCATCAATGCACGCGCAGTGACGAGAGTTTCCTTCCACGCGTCCTCCGTCTGCTGCGACAGCGACAACTGGTTGCGCAGTGTGCCGAGAGCGTAATACGTATTGGCTATGTTGGCGATCAGTTGCGTCCTCACTGCCTGACGGTAGTCCTGACTCTTGGCATAGAGAGCCTTTGCCTGCTCCTTGGCGTTGCGCATTCTGCCGAAGATGTCAATCTCCCAGCTCATGGTCAGCGGCACGGAATATGTCTGCGCAGCCTTGTTGTTGTCGAAGCTGCTCACTCCCGCCTGCGGTGCAAGGGCAAAAGCCGGCAGGAAGGCAAGCTTTGCAGCCTTGAGCGTGGCTCCGGCCTCTTCAACCCTAAGCGCAGCCGACTGATAGTCGGTGTTCTGCAGCAACCCTCTCTCAATGAGTTGCTGCAGCAGTCCGTCGGTAAAGAGTTCGTGCCAGTCCATCGAGCCGAGGCTCAGCGTGTCTGCCGCAATCTTTTCCAGACTGTCCTGTTCTGCCGAGAGAGCCAGCACAGTGTCTTTGTCGCCGTAGAGAGTTTCAGTAACCTCGCTTATCTGCTGATATTTTGTATATATGCCGCAGCTGCTCAGCGTGGCAGCAATAGCGACAGTCGTTATAATCTTTTTCATTGTTTTTGCTGTTTTATGAAAGCCTGTTCCGACAACAATCACTCGTTGCTGCTTTCCTGTTTGCCGGCAAGGCGTTTCTCCTCGTTGGTTATTGCTATTTTCTGCTGTATCTCATAGTCCGGCTCCTCGCTGTAGGGCTTGCGCACCTTTTCCTGCAGGTATTCGAACACGACGTAGAACACAGGCACCACGAAGATAAGTGCGATAGAACCTACCAGCAGTCCGCCGACAACACCCGTTCCCAAGGAACTGTTTCCGTTGGCACCTGCACCGGTGGAGAACATCAGCGGCAACATACCGAACACCATGCAGAGCACGGTCATGAGGATAGGTCGCAAACGGTCTTGTGCTGCCGAGAACGCCGACGAGATGATGCCCATTCCGGCGCGCCTTCTCTCCACGGCATACTCCGTGATAAGGATGGCCGTCTTTGCGAGCAAGCCAATCAGCATGATGATACCCGTCTGGAGATATATGTTGTTTTCAAGTCCGAAGAGTTTTGCAAAGAGGAAACTGCCCATAAGTCCGAACGGAACGCTGAGGATGACGGCAAACGGGATAAGGAAACTCTCGTAGAGGCATGCCATGATGATGTAGATAAGCACTACGCAGATACCGTAGATAAAGAGCGTCTTGCCTCCGCCGCTGTTGCCTTCTTCCCTCGCCATGCCGCCAAACTCATATCCGTAGCCTGCGGGCAAGGTTTGTTCGGAAACTTCTGCAATGGCTTTCTGTGCCTCTCCGGAAGAATAACCGTCGGCAACGTTCACGTTAACCTGTATGGAACTGTAAAGGTTGAAGCGGTTTGACACCTGCGGGCCTATTCCGTCTTTCAGTGTCACGAACTCGCTTAGCGGAGCCATTCCCGATCCGTTGCGCACGAACATGTTGTCGAGCGAATGTTTGTCAAGGCGATACTGCGGCGATGCCTCTATCATCACGCGATAAACCTTTCCGAACTCATTGTAGTTGCTCACGTACGAACCTCCGCAATAGCTGCCCAGCGCATCAAGAATAGTGGAAGGCGAAATGCCCGCACGCTTACACTTGGCTGCATCCACGTCTACCGACACCTGCGGGAAGTTCATTCCATAGGAAGTGTATGCCACGGCCACCTCAGGACGCTGGTTCAGAGCGGCAAGGAACTTCATGACATACTGGTAGAACACTTTCTTGTCGCCGCCCGTCTTGTCCTGCATGTTAAGCTCGATTGAGTTGCCCAGACCGTAACCAGGAATCATTGCCGGCTGGAAGCAGAACACCTGTGCCTCCTTCAGCTTGCTGAACTCGCCGTTGAGCCGCGCCATAACATTGTCGATGGAGTGTTCCTTGCCCTTGCGCTCCTCCCAGCTCTTCAGGCGGACAACTATTGTGCCGTAGGAAGTTCCCTGGCCGGAGAGCAGACCATAGCCTGCCACAGTACTGAAGTGCTGCACTTCCTCCTGCTTTGCAAGGATGTCGGATATCTTGCTCATTGTCTTGTTCGTTTCAGACAGCGTGTTTCCCGGCGACGTGCTGACGTTGATCATCATAACGCCCTGGTCTTCCTGCGGAACGAAACCCGTCTTTGTGGTTGTCATGAGCAACACCAAGAGGACAACAGAAGCGCCGAGCCCCGTCCATGCCAGCCAACGGTGGTGGAAGAAGAACATCACGCCGCGCTTGTATTTGCCCATCAAAGCATTGAACGACGCGTTGTAGGCAGCACGGATGCGTGCGTTGAAGCCTTTCTTGTGGCCGTCAATGGGATTGCCCTTTGAATCGGTGAGAAGATTTCCCTTGGCATCGGTGGCGCCTTCTGTCGGGCGCATAAACATGGCGCAGAGTGCGGGGCAAAGCGTAAGGGCTGATATCATAGACAAACCTACCGACGTTGCCATTGTTATACCGAACTGCGTGTAGAAGATTCCCGACGTACCGCCCATGAACGAAACGGGGATAAACACGGCCATGAAGACCAGCGTACAGGAAACCACCGCCATACTGACGTCATGCAGAGCGTCGCGAGTGGCAAGATAAGGCGACTTGTAGCCCATATCGAACTTGGCCTGAACCGCCTCGACCACCACTATGGCGTCGTCAACCACCGTTCCGATGGCAAGCACGAGGGCAAACAATGTAAGAATGTTTATACTGAATCCTGCCACAACCAGACAAGCAAACGTTCCGATGAGCGAAACGATGATGGAGATTGACGGGATGAGCGTACTCTTTAAATCCTGCAAGAAGAAGTAAACCACAAGTATGACGAGGATAATGGCAATGACAAGCGTCTCTACTACCTCGTGTATGGAAGCAAAGAGGAAGTTGTTGGAACTGTGCATCTCGATGAACTCACATCCCTTTGGCAGTGCCTTCGACATCTCTTCAAGCTTTGCCGAGATATTCTTGTTCACCTCCGTGGCATTTGCACCTGCCACTTGGAAAGTCATGAACGTGACACCCGGTTTCTTGTCCACTTCGCCGTGGAAGCTGTACGACAGTCGGCCGAGTTCAACCTCTGCCACGTCTTTCAGCCTCAACACCGTTCCGTCGTCGTTGCTGCGTATAACCATGTTCTTGAACTCGTCAACGCTCTTCAGACGACCGTGATATTTCAGCGTATACTGGAATGTGTTCTTCGAGTCTTCGCCCAGTGCTCCTGTCGGAGCCTCTATGTTCTGCTCGCCCAACACCTGCGTCACGTCTGACGGCTGCAGGCGATACTGAGCCATAAGGTCTGGCTTCAGCCAGATACGCATGCTGTATGTGTCGCCAAGTTCAAGCACTTCACCCACACCGTTGATACGCTTTATTTCCGGCACAACGTTGATGTCAAGATAATTGGCGAGGAAAGTCTCGTCATACTTGCCGTCGTTGCTCACCAGTGCACCAATCTGCAGGAAGCTGTTCTGCTGCTTCTGCGTGGTAACGCCAATCTTCGTAACCTCGGAAGGCAGCAAGCCTTGCGCCTTCGACACGCGGTTCTGCACGTTCACCGTAGCCATGTCGGGGTCTGTGCCCTGCTTGAAGTATACATTGATTTGCGCCGTTCCTGAGTTTGTGGCGGTTGAAGTAATGTAAAGCATGTTCTCCACACCGTTGATACTCTCTTCCAGCGGCATGATGACACTCTTCATCACGGCGTCAGCATCGGCTCCTGTGTAGGTTGCCTCCACACGCACTGTTGGAGGAGCTATGTCGGGATACTGCTCCACCGGCAGGGTGAAGAGCGATATCAAGCCAACCATTACAATCAGCACGGCAACGCATATAGCCATCACCGGGCGTTTGATAAATATATTGCCTTTCATCGATTGTCAATCTTTATTTAAACATAATCGGCCGCGCCTATTTCACCTTGTCGCCTTCCTTAACCATTCCGGCACCTTCGCTTATAATCTCGTCGCCGGGGGCGAGACCTTCGTTCACAATGAACTGCTGGCCGTCGTCAATGCTGCTGACCTTTATCAACTGCGACACGGCCTTACCGCCCACAACTTTATACACAATGCGCTTGTCCTGCTGTTGAACGGTGGCAGACTGCGGGATAATGATAGCGTCTTTCACCACCGAAGGTATGAGCACGTTGCCCGAACCGCCACTGTTCAGAAGGCGTTCCGGATTGGGGAACTCTGCACGCAGAGTGACGGCACCCGTTTCGCTGTCTATCACACCGCTAATGCTCTCCACTTTACCCTTGTGGGCATATATGCTCTGGTCGCCCAGTTGCAGGCTCACCTGCGGCATGTTCCTTATCGCCGCATCCTTTGAACCGTAGCGGCGCACGAAAGAGAGAAGCTGCTTCTCAGTCATGGAGAAATACACGTACATCTGCGAGTTGTCCGACACCGTTGTAAGCGGTTTGGGCATGGAGGCACTTACGAGTGTTCCCACACGGTATGGCAACACGCCCACAACGCCGTCGACCGGACTTGTCACTTCCGTATACGAAAGGTTGTTCTTAGCGTCAACCACCTGTGCCTTGGCTTGCGCCACCTGAGCCTGAGCCGTCAGATAAGCGTTCTCGGAAGTCTGGTAGGCATACGACGAGATTACTTTCTGCGCAAGCAGTTCCTTGTTGTTCTCGTAAGTCAGCTTTGCCGTGGCAAGAGCGGCGTTGGCCTGACGCTCGTTGGCAAGGGCCGTGGCAAGAGCAGCGCGATAAGGCACTTGGTCGATGACAAAGAGCAACTGCCCTTTCTTCACCTTGTCACCCTCCTTTACGCAAAGCTTCTGTATCTTTCCCGACACCTGCGGGTAGATCTCAATGTCCTGCCGTCCCTTTATAGACGCGGAGTAGGATGTTTCCATCTCGAAGTTCTTGCGGTTCACCGTCATTGTCTTGTAACCGGCACTCTGTGCTTGTTCCGTCTTCTTCTGTTGGCAAGACGTTGTAAGCAAGAAACAGCCGATGGCTATTCCTACATACGAAATTTTCATTGTCTTCATAATTCTTCACTTTTTCAAATCGTGTGCAAAGGTAGAACGAATGAAGCGCCAACGCCATGCCTATTAAGGAATGGTATTTTTCAAAAAAGGAACAAAACATGCAAGTCTTGCGGGCTTTTCCGTTTGCCCCATGGGTGTGCGCTTTCCCGCAAATGCGGAAAAATAGGAAAAGCAGGAAACGGAAATACCGTTCAAACAGCGCACAAAAACTGTTTGAACGGTATCAAAAGAATGTAACAGGCGGGCACAGTCATGATGTTGGGCAAACATGCCTGCCATGCAAGATGACGTTCTGCCCTATGTCATTTCACGAGTGACGTTATTGGATTCCTTATGCCCTTCATGTTGGTCAGGAATGCTTTTGCACTGCCGAAGCGCAGAAACATGTCGAGGCGTATGGGCACGTGGTTCGGATCATCGGTAACGTAGAAGCGCACAATCTCGTTCCATTCTCCGTCGTCCTTCTCAAGATACGAAAGCTCCACACAACGATATTTGTGCCCGTTGTCGGCCTTGATCTTGGTTGTTCCGTTGAAGCGCAGACGGGCGGGCGACGTGCCTTTCCCGTCGGCTATCGGGAAATCAACGGTGTGCCCTTTTTTCCAGTTTGCCGAGCTGAACGAACGCGCCCTCAGAAAGATGTTGAGCATGTCGTAGACGCAGTTTGCCGGATTCATGCTCTTCCACGAGTGCGTCCCGTCGTTGTGCTGACGATGGCAACGCAGCGACACGTTTCCGTTGGGATAGTTGTAGAACACCTCGTCAACGGTGTACCGCTTTCCTTCACGTGCGCCCTTGCGGAAATACAGTGGCTCAAGGGCGGTGGAGGCATAGCAGAGCAGCGTGTCGCGCAGCACGAACATGTTGTCAACCCTGCTGTTGCCGCGCGTCGTGAGACTTGAACGGTAGGCATGCTTGCCTTTGTATGTGCTCTCCACGGTGTACATGCTGGCGGTTCCTGCCTTCACCCACACGAACTGCCAGTTGTAGTAAAGGTTGTATGAGAGGAACTCGCCCGACTTGAACGCGGTGTTCCTGAACGAGCACTGCGCTGCTGCGGCAAGGGCAAAGAGCGTTGCCGCTGCTATCATGGCAAGGCGCATGCGAAATGCGCCGGATATTTGTTTCTTCACTTATTATGATTTTTTAGTTGCCGTAATACGGTATTCCCAGTTTGCGTGCCCTTTCGGCATTGCGGTGCTTTATTGTCTTGTCTTTCTCGGCTTTCTGCTTCGTTATGGCATAGGGCTTCTGGTGTGCCGCATCGCGTGCGGTGGGATTCCAGCTCAGCGTTATGTCCCATTTTGCCTTGCAGTCAATCTTGTCGGGATAGTAGAACGTTTCCTCCGCCTGCCTGCCTGCGGCATAGTCGCCAGTGTCCCATATTCCGTTGTCATTTACGTCGCGGAACATTCTGAGGTAATACGTTGCCGGGGTTACATAGAAGAATTCGGCATTTCCGTTTTCCACTTTCACGGTTTTCACAGGCTTGTCGCTCGCATCAAGCAGCTGTGCCACGAGTGGCACGCTGTCGGCAAGATTTATAGTCATCAGAAGCGTTCCGTATTCGTCTTCCGACTTTATTTTCAGTCCCTGCTTGTATGCTGCGCACACACTGCCGTAGATGTCAACAAAGGCGGCGGAGTCAACCTCAAAGCTGTATTCCACGTTGGGCCGCCACTCTCCCGCTATTTCGTAGCGGCGCGGCACAGCCTTCACCGGGCGGAAGACAAACTTGGAACGATACCACAACGTGTCGTGCTTTGAGTATAGATGTATCTTCGAAGTGTCTATTCTTGCCAGCGGAGCGGGCATGTCAACGAAAATGTTCTGGTCGGGGTCGGGCTGCGACTTGACGTTGTATTTTGGTTCAAGCAGTTCTGCCGGCATCGTTTCCTCATACTGGCGTCCCCGCTTCTTGGCTTTCTCCTGAGCCTTTTTCCATTCCTCATACTTGCGTGCCTTTTCCTTCATGCGCTTCTCGTACGGTGTCTTGGCAAGAATCTGCAGCGTGTCGGTGGTATCCACAAGTTTGCCCAGCGTGTCGGTTGCCATATACGCCACGCGCATGAGCAGTGTGTCTTGGTTTACAAGAGCCGTGTCGCGGAGCCAGTATCTCACGGTGTCGTTGTTTTCTGAACTTTCAACGAGGAAAGCCCCGTCTGCATTGAAGTTTATGCCCGTTATCTCAGGCAAGCTCTTGTCGCCGCCGCTGAAAAAGAGCGTGAACACGCGCGGGTCTACACGCTCCGACTTCAGGAAATAGCGGTCTGTCTGCCGCTCGGTGAAAGCCCTGAGCACTATGTCGTCGGGCAGGAAACGCGTGTATCCGGTGGTTCGGATGGAGTCTATGTGAAGGGAGTCGCGCCACACTGTGTCCTGACGCTGGGCGTCGGTGAAGCGAGGCTCGATGACATCATTGTTGAAAGCTATCATCTCGCTCTTCTGGCTGAAGCAATAGTTGCCGTCAGCATCCTGCAACGCAACCACACGGTAACGCCCGGGCGCTATGCCTTTCACTACAAACCGCCCGCGGCTGTCGGTTCTCGACACGCGCAGCATCGGTTTCAGCAGGAACGGGTCGCCCGCCACACTGTCTTCCAAAGAGTAAAGCCCCACAAGTATTCCCTTTACAGGCTCCAGGTTTTCGGCGTTTACCACGTTTCCGGAAACTTCCAGCGTGTCGATGTGGTCGCTTGTCGAAAAGCTGTATGTGTAGTTACCCAGCGGATTGCCCTCGTTGTTGTCTGATATGGCATCTGAGAAGTCCACTGTGTATGTAGTGTTCTCCTTCAGCGAGTCTTTCAGCTCCACAACGATTTTCTTTCCTGCGCCGTTTATCTCGGGCGCTTCAAGCTGTGGCGGCGAGACAACCACCTTTTCCGTAGGATTGTCAACCTGTATGAATTCGTCGAAAAATATGGTTATTTTCTTCGACTTCACGCCCACAGACTTTTCTTGCGGCGAGCAGCCCACTATGCGTGGCGGCGTCTCGTCATACCAGCCTCCGTCGGGCTGCCCCATCTTTGCACACGAGGCGAGAAGCAGCGCCCACGCCACGGCAACGACGAGCGGCAGACACGGCAGGATGCGCTCAAAGCGGTTGGAAATGTATTGTTTTATGTTTCGCATCAGGGGGGTGTTGATGTTTTTTTACTGGTTCATCTTCAACATCTCTTCGATGTTCTTCCGGCTGTTGCTAAGGCGCGGCACCTTGTGTTGTCCGCCCAGTTTGCCCTTGGCCTTCAGCCATTCGTTGAAGAGTCCGCTGTGTGCCTTTATTATCTCAAGGTGCTGAAGCGTAATGTCCTTGTAGCGTTTCGCCTCGTAGTCGCTGTTTATTTCCTGAAGCTTGGAGTCAAGCAGTGTGGCAAACTGCTGAAGGTCGGCAGGTTCGCGCGAGAATTCCACCAGCCACTGGTGACGGCACTTTGCGTTGCCGTCCATGAATACCGGTGCGGCAGTGTATTCGAGCACCTCTGCGCCGGTCTTCTCGCAGGCATATGCCAGTCCTTTCTCTGCATTGTCTACAATCAGCTCCTCGCCGAAAGCGTTGATAAAATGCTTCGTGCGGCCGGTAATGACAAATTTGTAGGGGTTTGTTGACGTGAAGCTCACTGTATCGCCTATAACGTAGCGCCACAATCCGCACGACGTGGATATGAGCATGGCGTAGTTCTTGCCCTTCTCCACGCCCCACAGCGGCACCACCGTAGGATTGTCCTTGCCGAACTCGTCCATAGGGATGAACTCATAGAACACTCCGTAGTCTACCATCAGCAGCATCGACTTGTCGAGCGGGTCGTCCTGCAGGCCGAAGAATCCCTCGCTGGCGTTGTATGTCTCCATATAGTGCATGGAAGGCGACGTGATGAGCTGTTCATACTGCTTACGGTAAGGGGTGAACGCCACGCCTCCGTGGAAGAACACTTCCAGGTTGGGCCACACTTCCTCCAGGTGTTTCTTTCCCGTCAGTTCCATCACGCGTGTGAGCACGGAGAGCATCCACGACGGAACGCCGCTGATGTTGGTAACGTTCTTGTTCATCGTCTCGCGGGCTATCCGTTCGCGCTTTATCTCGAAGTCGGAAAGCAGAGCCGTTGATTTCTTGGGCACCCTGACAAGGTTTGCCAGTGGGTTTATGTTCTCTATAAGTATGGCGCTAAGGTCGCCGACGAGCGAGTTTGCCACGTCGTAGTTGGGCGAATGGCTGCCGCCAAGTATAAGGCTTCGCCCGTCGAAGATACGGCTCTTGGGATTGTTTCTGAGATAAAGCACCACGGCATCGGTTCCTCCGGCATAGTGCACGTGCTGCAAGCCGTCGCGGCTCACGGGGATGAACTTGCTCTTGTCGTTGGTTGTTCCCGACGATTTGGCATACCACTTAACGCTGCCGTGCCACAACACGTCACGCTCGCCGTGGCGCATGCGGTCGATATCGCCCTTCAGCTCCTCGTAAGTGTTCACGGGAACGTTCTCCGTAAAGGCTTCATAAGACTTTATTGCGCAGAAGGCGTGGTTGCGCCCGTATTCGGTATGTTTGGCTGCTGTAGTGAGATAGCTGAGTGTCTCCATCTGCAGAGCCTCGGCCTCGCTGTCATAACGCTCAAGCTCCTTCATTCTGGAGACGAAAGCCTTTCTTACTATTTGTGTTAGACTCATTTGCTTGTGTGTTCTTTTTATTGCAATGCCGCCAAGACGACTGTTGCCGTGCGCCAGCTTACTTCATGTCGCTGCGTATCAGCTGCAATAGTTTCTCTACGGCGTCAGTCTCGGGTATGTTCTTCTCCACGCACTCTTTGCGGCGGTAGAGCGAAATTTTTCCGCGTCCTGCGCCCACATATCCGTAGTCGGCGTCTGCCATTTCGCCAGGACCGTTCACGATGCATCCCATTATGCCTATCTTCAGCCCCTTCATGTCTTTCGTGGCTTCCTTTATGCGTGCTATGGTGGAACGCAAGTCGTATAGCGTGCGTCCGCATCCGGGGCAGCTGATATATTCCGTCTTGGTCGTTCTCAGTCGGGCAGCCTGCAATATGCCAAAGGCTGTAGCGTCGATATCGGCGTTGGAAAGCGTTCCGTTGTTCATAAGCCATATTCCGTCGGTAAAGCCGTCGAACAGAAGTGCACCCATGTCGGCTGAAGCTTCCAGCTGGAAAGCGCCCTTCTCGTCGTTGCTGTGGCTGTATGTCTGGCAGAACACCACAGGATTGCTTATCCCGCTGCACATGAGTTCGTGAACCAAAGCGCGCTGCTCGCCCAGACGGTTGGCGTTGTTGCTCACGCTGACCACCACCACTTCCGGATGGGCCTTCAGACAGGGGATATACTCCTCGCTGGGTGCGCCGTAAGGCAGTACAAGGAACTTGACTGCCGTTTCAACGCTGCCGAGAAAGGGTATTGCATTGTACGGGAAGATAGGGTATGCCGCTGCACGTGCCTTTTCGTCGAGAGCGGCAAAGGCGTTGAAGTCAACAATGTATTTCTGTCCTTCAACTGCGTTTTCGGGGATTTTCTGCCCCACGTAAATATAGTCCGGTGTCTGATCAGGGTTAGTATTTTCTGCGTCGGGCGAAACATTTCCGCCAATCCTGCTGCTTATCACCACAGGCACGTTTGTTCCGCCGATGTTGCCCACGGCGTGAGTTGCCCTCCGCTCGGGCGAAACCCAGTTGAAGCCCTCATACACCACTCCTGGCACGGGCGTGTGTCCCTGGCGGCGGGTTACATAGTCAACAAGATGGCGTGCCACCGGTATTTCCGCTTCGGGCGCTTCGCTGAGAGACACGCGCACTGTGTCGCCGATGCCGTCGGCTAGCAATGCCCCTATGCCTACTGCGCTCTTTATGCGCCCGTCTTCTCCCTCGCCGGCCTCTGTAACGCCAAGGTGAAGGGGATAGTCCATGTTTTCGCGGCGCATGGTGTCAACAAGCAGTCGCACCGACTGCACCATGACAACGGTGTTGCTTGCCTTGATTGAAATTACCACGTCAGTGAATTTCTCTCGGCTGCATATGCGCAGAAACTCCATGCAGCTCTCGACTATGCCTGCCGGCGTGTCGCCGTAGCGCGACATGATGCGGTCGGAAAGTGAGCCGTGGTTAACTCCAATGCGCACTGCCGTGTGGTTCTTGCGGCATATTTCGAGAAACGGCACGAACTGTTTCTCTATCTTCCCAAGTTCTGCCGCATATTCCTCGTCGGTGTATTCCAGTTGCCTGAACGTGCGTGCAGGATCAACATAGTTGCCCGGGTTTATCCTCACCTTTTCGGCATAGAGTGCCGCCACGTCGGCCACGTGGGGATTGAAGTGAACGTCGGCCACAAGCGGTGTCATGACACCATCTTGGCGCAATGCAGCGTTTATGTTCTTCAGATTCTCTGCTTCGCGCACCCCCTGTGTGGTTAGCCTCACATACTCGCCGCCCGCCTCAACAATGGCCTTTGCCTGCTCCACGCAGGCTTCGGTGTCGGTGGTGGGCGTGGTGGTCATCGACTGCACGCGTATGGGATTGTCGCCGCCAAGCGGTGTACCGCCCACATGCACTTCGTGTGTCTCTCGGCGGCTGTAGTTGAAGAGAGAAGAAAAGCCGTTATCCATTGGCTGTCGTTTTGGGCGGGTAATGGTATAACCCGCATTGGTTATTGATGCAAGCGGTGGCTGCACCTGGCTTCCACCGCAGAATTGTTCAGTTCGTCTTGAAATTGTACTTCACCTCGGCAAGGTCTTTGTTGGCCTTCTCTATCTTTGCCCCCAGACCGTCCTTGTAGTCCTTCATCCTTTGGGCAAGACTGCTGTCGGAAAGCGCCATGATTTCAACTGCAAGTATGGCGGCATTCATTGCTCCGTTAACACCAACCGTGGCAACAGGAATGCCGGGAGGCATCTGTATGATGCTGAGCATGGCGTCCATCCCGTCGAGTGCGCTGCCCTTTATGGGCACTCCGATAACGGGCAGAGTGGTGGAAGCTGCTATCACGCCGGGCAGAGCGGCTGCCATGCCTGCACCGGCAATTATTACCTTGAGCCCGCGTCCTGCCGCTTCCTTTGCGAATGTCTCAACGGCATCGGGTGTGCGGTGGGCTGACAGGGCGTTTACCTCGAATGGCACTTCCATGTCGTCGAGAAACTTCATAGCTTTTTCCATCACGGGCAGGTCGCTTGTGCTGCCCATTATTACGCTTACCAATGGTTTCATATATTGTTTCTTTTTTGTTTGAGTTTCATTGAAATGCTTTGACGCCTCACATAAAGTTGCATCGACCTTATGTTGAAGTATTCCCTAAACAAGGATTACCGTGACTACCCCTACCAGAAAGCCGACTATGAAGCCGCCGTAAATCTGGTGAAGGTTGTGCTGCCGCAGTATCATGCGGGCGCTGCCCACCATGCCGGCAAGCAGGAAGAGCACACACAGCCACCAAACGGGATTGAACGAGAATCGGGGGGCGAAGACCACCAGTATGCCGGACATGGCTCCTATTGCCGCCATGTGCACGGATATCTTCCACCACATGTTGATTACGGCGCACGTTACCTGTGTGGCAAGGGCCGTAACCACGATGCTGCCCATGATGTGCGGCACATGGTTGAACGTCATAACATAGTAGCAAAAGAAATAGCACAGTATCGACACGATATACGGTATCATGCGCTTCTCCCTTGCTCCAAGCTCGAAGAGCGTCCATCCGTGGTAGCGGTGGTAAAACCGTATTATCCTTGTGGGCAGAAAGATGGTGAACACATAGACAACCGCCAGCACCGAGAGCTGGTAGGCCTTTGGCATCAGGCTGAGATAGCTGAACACGAACAATGCCAACAATGCCACGAGGGGCAGATAGAATGGCGAGGCTATTAAGCTGACGGCCCTTGCCAACATCAGAATTTTTCTTGCTTTCATTTTTTCCTTAAACGCGCAACGGGTATTCCGAGTTGCTCCCTGTATTTTGCTATTGTGCGCCGCGCTATGGGATATCCCTTTTGCGTGAGTATTTTTGTCAGGGCATCGTCGCTGAGCGGCTTCGCCTTGTCTTCGTTGTCGATGGCGTCCTTCACGGCGAGCTTTATCTTGCGTGTAGACATCTCTCCGCCGTCGTCGGTCTTTATGGCGTCGCTGAAGAAATGGCGCAGCTTGAACGTTCCCCATCTTGTCTGGGCGTATTTCATGTTGCTCACACGCGAAATCGTTGATATGTCAAGACCCGTGCGGTCGGCCACGTCTTTCAGTATCATGGGTTTTATGTCGCTCTCGTCGCCGTCCTGGAAGAAGCGGCGCTGTATGTCGATGATTGTCTTCATCGTGACATACATGGTGTGGCGTCTCTGTTTCACTGCGTCGATGAATCCCTGTGCCCGCTCCACCTTCTCCTTGGCATAGAGCAGGGCTTCCTTGTCGCGCCTTGACATAGAGGCTTTGTTTTCCTTGTAGCCTTTTATCAGTTCGGTGAACGAGGGCGAGACGTAAAGGTTTGGCACCCGGCCGTTGTTTATGCTGAACGTCACCGTTCCGTCGTCGGCAGTGTCAACAATGAAGTCGGGGGTTATCTGCTGCATGTTTCTCCCTTCTGTCTCACCAAGCGACGCACCTGGCTTAGGGTTGAGCCGAAGCAGCTCCTGTCGCACGGCAGCCGAAGTAGTGTCATTCATGCCGAGCTGCTTTTCCACACGGTCCCAGTGCTTGTTCATGAACTCGTCGAAATGCTGCGATATCACCTCGTGCATAAGCTGGCGCAACCTTGACGCCGGCTTGCGTTCTATTTGCAGCAAGAGGCACTCCTGCAAGTTTGCGGCGCCAATCCCTGCGGGGTCGAACGTCTGCAAGAGGCGTATCACTTCCTTCACGTCGGATTCGCTGCAGTAGACATTGTGGTATACGGACAGTTCGTCGGCTATGCTGTCGGCAGATTTGCGGAGCAGGCCGTCGCCGTCGAGCGAACCTATTATATATTCCATTATCTGGCGTTGAGCGTCCGTAAGGTCAACGTCAACCATCTGTTCCTTCAGACTGTCGTAGAAAGATGTCTGCTCGCCATAGACCATCTCTTCGTAGTCGGCATTGTCTGTCGCCTGTCCGAAAGATGCCGCGGCCTCAGTGTCGGGCATGCGGTCGTCCATGCCAATGTTGGCAAGAGCGTCGTCGAGGGCCGACTCGCGTTCTTCCTTTTCCTTTGTCTGCGCATTGTCGGTCACGTCGCCGCCGTAGTCAGTGTCGCCACCCTCTGCATCTGAGGACTCCTGCCCGTCGCCATGCGTGTCATCCTGCATGCCACTGCCGTCGGCAGCAGCCACGTCGCCGTAATCCTCAGGCGAGGAACTTTCCATGGCAGGATTGTCGTCGATCTCCGCCTGAACGCTCTGTTCAAGTTCGGTGAGCGGCATTTCAAGCATTCTCACGGCAAGCATCTGCTGCTGCGTGAGACGTTGCACCTGCACGGCTTTCTGTTCCTGACTTTGGACTAACTTCTGTGCCATATACGCTGCAAAATTATAAATTTATTTCGTTATATGCGTTAGGCTCTGTATAAATAATGTGTGAAGAATAAAAAAGAAGAGACGGAAATTCGCCCTTTGCGACACTTCCGCCCCTTGCTAAAAAAGATTGTCTAACAATAACCAGCAGTCAATACTGGTATGGATTTATGCACAACCGCAGGTGCTGCCGTCAGACAGCTTTCCCCAAGGTTGTTGCCGTGCCGTTTCAAACCGGCATGAAGTCATTCCTGTCCGTGAACATAGAGGTTCCATCCGAGATAGCTCTCCAGAGCCTCCTCTATGATACCGGCAACGTCGGCGCGAACGAGCGCCACGTGGTGTTCGAAGCCGTTCTTGCAGATATGCTTCATCAGCTTCTGCAGTTCGGGAACTTCCGTAACAACGATGCAGCCGTCCATTGCATACGGATCGTCTGTCATCTTTCCCTCACCCACGTAAGCCTTTATACAGCCCCTCGTGTCGTCGGTTGAAATGCGGAAGAAAGTGAAGTCGCCTGCGCTTACCTTGGCATACACTGCACCGAAGGTGTTTATCTTGCCCAGTGTTCTGCCGAGCACTCCGAGCGGACCGAGATGCAGATTGTCGTTGCCGATAAATGATTTTGGGAAGTTTCCGCAGTGTGTGCAAACGCACTTGTTGCGGTCTTCGGCAAAGTTGTTGTTCCAGTCAGCAATAGCCGACGGCTCTCCCGAAGCAAGCGTAAGCGCAAGCATTGAAACGGCTCCGGCGATGTCTGTCTCGCAGGCTGCCGGTATTCCTGCCTCGCTGAGCATGCTCATTGTAACGCAGGCTGCACAGCCAAAGTTCTGCTCCAGCGAATCCCAACACTGTATTGCCACTGCATCCACCTGATTAGCCTCTACCCAACGGTTTACGGCAACTCCGAACTTGCACTGCAGGCGCAGCTTCTCGGTGTATGCCTCAGGTACTTCGGCGTAGCCTGCCACTTTCTCCATCTGGTGAAGCAGCTCTGTGTCGCTGTCTTCTATTGCCTGTGCAGCATACAGAATCTCGCTAAGGTCGGCAGGAACAACGGTTATGCCCGAAGCCTGGAGAAGTTTCTCGCTGGCACGGCATGTGTTGAAGCCAAGCGGACGGGTTCCTATCTGTCCGATGCGTGCATGGCGCAGGCCGTTGACCACGCGGCAAACGGCTGCGAAGCGGTTGATGTCCTTGGCAAGAAGGTCGGAATATACAGAATATGTGTGGAGTGTGGTATCGGTGAACGGGATGCCATACTGGTATAGGTTGTTGCATACGGAGATCTTTCCGCAGAAAGCGTCGCGGCGGCTGTCGAGATCCACCTTGTCGTTCTGGTCGTCGCATGCCTGCACGAGCACGGGCACACGCAGGTCTGCCACGCTGATGGCATTGATTATGCCTATTTCGAAGCCGAAGTTAGGGAGCGAGACAATGATTCCGTCTATGCGGTCGCGGTTCTGGCGGAAGAGTTCCGCGCATTTCAGTCCGTCTTCGCGCGTCTCTATACTGCTGCTGCCCGTGGGAGTTGCGTCTTCTGGCAGGATTACATAGTCGTAGCCCTCGTCTTCAAGGGTTTTCAGAAGCTGCTTGCGCACGTCCCTTGCAAGCTCGGAGTTGAAGTATGCCCTGGTGCCGATAATCACACCGAAACACTGTTTCTTGTTCTTCTTCATATTGTTTTTGCTTTATATGCGGTACTCTGAAAAGGCTTGAGCCCGCCTGTATTCTGTTTATTGTTACTTTATCAGTTGGTTCACTGCCTTGTGCCATCCGGCGATGTTGCGGTCTATCCATTCCTTGTTGTCCTGCGCCTGGATGCTCCACTTCGAGTGGCGCAGACGTGCCACCTCATCGAAGCTTGCCCATACGTTGCGCGACAAGCCGTTCATCACTACGGCTCCCATTGCCGACGCCTCTTCAACGTCGGAACAGTTTACCGGCACTCTAAGGCAGTCTGCCTGGAACTGCATGAGGAACTTGTTGCGCGTCGGTCCGCCGTCAACGCGAATCTCCTTAAGGTTTATGCCGGCCTTTACCGTCATAGCCTTCACAAGGTCGTTTACCTGATAGGCAATTGACTCAAGGGCTGCACGCAGGAAATGGGCGCGCGTTGTGGCAAGCGTCATTCCCATGACGGCAGCTTTCACACTGTCGTTCCACCACGGAGCGCCAAGGCCTGCAAAGGCAGGAACGAAATACACCCCGCCGTTGTCTTCAACCGACTTTGCCTCAGCTTCCACATCTGCGGGTGACTCTATCATGCGCAGCTGTTCCTGTAGCCATTTCAGCGTGGCTCCAGTGCTGTGGATGTTTCCTTCAAAGGCATAGAACACCTTTCCCTTTGCCGCGAAAGCAATGCTCGTGACAAGTCCGTCGGGAGCGGGGGCTGCCTTTTCGCCAATATTAACCATCACCGAAGAACCTGTGCCGTAAGTGGCCTTGCCCAGACCTTCCTCGAAGCACATCTGTCCGGCAAGCGCTCCGTGAGAGTCGCCGAGCACTCCGGCTATCGTTATCGGTGCGGGGAATATTCCGCCAACGGTTGTCTTGCCGAACACGCTGTCGCACGGCAGCAGCTCAGGCATCATGCTGCGGGGAATGCCGAAGAGTTTCAGCAAATCGTCGTCCCACTGCAGCGTGTGTATGTTCATGAGCATCGTGCGCGAAGCGTTGGTGTAGTCGGAAACGTGCCTTTCTCCTTCGGTCAGTTTCCATATCAGCCACGACTCCATGGTTCCCATCAGCATTTCGCCGTTGTCGGCCTTGCGCCTTGCTCCTTCCACGTTGTCAAGAATCCATTTCACGCCGCTGGCCGAGAAATAGGGGTCTATCAGCAGTCCGCTCTTTTCCATCACCATCGGCCCGTAGCCTTGTGCCTTCAGTTCGTTGCATATGTCGACGCCGCGCATGCATTGCCATACTACGGCGTTGCATATGGGGCGGCCTGTTGCCTTGTCCCAAACAACCACTGTTTCCCTCTGGTTTGTTATAGCCAGCGAGTAGTTGTCGTCCATATTGCAGCCGCGCATCAGTTCCCTTACCGCTGTCAGCACATTGTTGAAGATTTCTTCAGCATCGTGCTCCACCCATCCGGCTTTGGGATAATACTGGCGGTGTTCCACGTTGACACGCTGCAGCATTTCGCACTTCTCGCTGAAGAGCATTGCCTTTGTGGCCGACGTGCTTTGGTCTATTGCTATTATGTAGTTTGCCATTATTTCTTTATAGTATATAGATAAGGTGTGTGGAAATTATAGGAGAGTGCCGCACAAAGAGGGGTACTCTCCTATAAGGAAGTATTCATGCAAGAGGTTATTTCTTCAGAAAGTCGAGAGCCGTCTTCACTATGCCGTCGGCATCAAGACCGTAGTGGGCGAATATTTCCTTGTTTGTTCCGTGAACGACATTCTCGTCGGGTATTCCGATTATGCGCACTGGCACCGGATTCTCGGATATCGTCTCTGTAACGATACCGCCCAGTCCACCGAAACGACTGTGTTCCTCAACCGTTATTATGCGTCCTGTCTCTTTCGCAGCTTTCAGTATTGCCTCTGCATCATATGGCTTTAGCGACGACATGTCGAGCACGCGTGCGCCTATGCCCCGCTCCTTGAGGCGCAAACCTGCCTGATAAGCATGGTAAACGGTTTCGCCGCATGCGATGATGGTAAAGTCTTTTCCGTCGAGAAGCTGGTTTGCCTTTCCAAGCTGGAAGTCAAAGTCATCGTTCTCATATACATCAGGCACTGCGGCACGGCCTACGCGCACGTAAACGGGATGCGGATAATCCACGAGCATCTTCACAAGCTTGCGTGTCTGCCTTGCGTCGCAAGGCAACACAATGTTCATCCCGGGGAATGTTCTCAATACGGCAATGTCGTGCAGGCTGTGGTGCGTTGCGCCAAGCGCTCCGTAAGCCACTCCTCCGCTCACGCCAAGAATCTTCACGGGGTTTTCGCTGTAAGCCATGTCAACCTTCACCTGTTCCAGGCTGCGTGCCACATAGAAACATGCGGGGCCGCATGCAAAAACCTTCTTGCCGCTGTGTGCCAGTCCGGCGGCTATGCCCACCGCGTCCTGCTCGGCAATGCCACATTCAACGAACTGTGCGGGCAGTTGGGCAGCAAAGTCGCCCAGTGTCACAGAGCCGCGCGCATCTGTCGTCACGGCAACAATATCCTTGTCCCCCTTTGCCAGTTCAAGCAAAGTGTCGGTGAAACTTTTTCTACAAGCTATCATATCGTAAATGTGTATGTTTTAAAGGTTCTTTATTCTTTCGTCAATCTCGCTGAGAGCCTGTTTGTACTGCTCCTCGTCGGGCATGCCGTGATGCCACTTTGCCACGTTCTCCATGTATGAGACGCCCTTTCCCTTCGTCGTGTCAGAAACGATAAGGTGTGGTTTTCCGTTGGTGTAGTCAATGCTGCCGAAGGTCTTCATGATGTCTTCCATGCAGTCTCCGTTCATTTTCTTCACGTCCCATCCGAAAGCCGACCAGCGTGCCTCTATGTCTTCAAGAGCCATGACGTCTTCGGTGTTGCCTGAAATCTGCAAGTGGTTGCGGTCGATGATAGCCACAAGATTGTCGAGCTTATACTGGTGGCCTGCCATAGCAGCCTCGTAAATAGAGCCTTCGCCCTGCTCGCCGTCGCCCATCAACACGAATGTCCTGTAGTTTTTCTTGTCCATCTTTGCGGCGATTGCCATTCCCACGCCAATAGGCAGTCCGTGGCCAAGCGCACCGGTGTTTACCTCTATGCCGGGCACCTCTATCGTAGGGTGGCCTGAAAGTATAGAGCCGTATTGTCCGAGCGTGTCGGTTATTTCCTTCTTCAAGAAGCCTTTTGCCTCAAGCGTAACGTAGAGTGCTTCCACGCAGTGTCCCTTGCTAAGGATGAAGCGGTCGCGTTCCGGGTCCTTCGGTGCTTCAGGATTGACGTTCATAATGTTGAAATAGAGAGCCGTCATGACGTTCAGGCACGACAGGTCTCCGCCGATATGTCCGGCTTTGGCGTTGTAAACCACCTCCAGAAGGCGGCGGCGGTCAACTTCGGCTTGTTTAACGAGTTGTTTTGTTTCCATTATATTGTTTTCGAGTATTCAGCATTCTGCAGGCGCGGAACTGCTGTCCGCACCTCACCTTTTTAAGGTGACGTTTCAAATGCAAGTTTGTAACACCCCTAATGCAATATATTACGAGAAAACAAACAGCGCAGGATAAAGGCCTTACAAAAAGGCAGTTCTGTAAACCGCCTCATTAAAATACGATTGAAGACTGTACGGAAGAATTGTTTTCTATGTTTGAACGCTTTGTCTTACGGCCGAAATCAAAATTGTAGCTTACTTTCAGGTATACCTGTCTTGCCTGGGCGTCAGACCAGCTGCGGGCGTTCGTATCGTATACGTCATACGAATAATACCGACGGATGGAGCAGCGCTTTTCGAACATTCTCCGTGCGCCTATTTCTATCAGCAAACCCCTGCCGCCCCATGAGGCAAGGAGTCCGTAGTCGCAGGGGGATTCTGAAACCATAGGTGTGTGCTGCAACGATTTTGTCTTTGAACTGTAGTATGCCGAAAGTGTATAGTCTTTTATACGCCACAACAGATTAAAGCGACAGAACAAATCCTGCATGTCGCTTTTGTCCTCTCCCGTAATCCTTTGAGCCTTGTATGCAAGATTGCAGCTTATCTGCAGGTTACGGTCAAAACAGTGGAAAACGGAATTCACTCCGAAACTGCAAGACACGTAATTTCCGTCGGAAATGTAAGTATGCACAAATTTGTCGTTGTCGGCAATATAATACAGCTTAGACAAGTCGTACAAAGCGTTGTACTGCACAAAGGCAGACATCTGAATGTTGTTAGTATGTATGTTGTATGCCAACAAGGCATCGAGGATTTTCATTACGTCCAAGTCGGGGTTTCCTCTGACAATCTGAAACTGGTCAAGCTTTTGCTCCACCGTATTCATCATCGACAACTGCGGCACAGTAGACCCCATCTTGACATCCAGGTACATGCTGTTCTTTTTTGAAAGATAATAATTCGCTACAAGGGCCGGCCGCGGATACATCTTCGTATAAGAAAGGCCGTTCACGTTTGTGCTGCTCAAATTGAAGCCCAATTGACAACTCAAATACAACTTCCCGTTGTTGTAGCTGTATGTCGGATAGAAAAGCAAGTCGTTGGCCTGAAGTTTTTGGTCGTTTTCTTCGCTCCCCGTGTATTTGTCCCTGTTGTGCCTGAAAACATCCCACAGCAAAAGGCTGACACTGTTGTGCCGGTTGAAAATGCGGTTCCATTTTATTGTGCTTGTCACAGAATAAGCATTTTCCTTCACGTCATTGTTTGTCGCAGCATCCAGTTCTGTATATTGCCGTTTGTATTTTTGGCTTTGGTATGACGACGATACACTGGCTTCAAGACTGCTCTTCATCCCCCAGTTTTTCTTCAGATAAAGGTTGAGGGAAGGCGACACTGTCTTGTCGTTATGCCACAAGCTTGTTTTGCCCGACGTGTATGTCTCGGGGGAATAAATGACTTTGCCATCATTCTTCAAAGTATTGTTGCCTGTGTTAACCATCACTTGCGAATGGAAGAACAGGCTCTTTCCTGTGTATGAAGAACGGAAAGCACCGAAATAACTGTCGTTGTTGTTCTTTCCATTAACGGTTTCCGTATTCCTTGAAAACGGTGTTGAAAGCATGTACGCATCTTCTGTACCCGACATTATCCCGTCGTCAGACACGTTTGTCATGCCTCCCGCCAACGTATAGTTCCATCTCCTTTTGTCAAAATGAGCCTGAACCCTTTGTTCATGGTAATTGTAGAATGCACGGTTGTCAGTCTTGATGTCTACGTATCCGCCGTAGTCATAATGGCGAAGCACAAAATTCACTACTTTCTGCTCGTTGGGAAACATTTCAACGGCATTGTTGTATAGTTCCACCCTAACGACGTCCTTTGGCCGAATGTCCTTCACTTCAGACATGTCTGTCTTTCTTCCTTCAACATAGAAAGAAACGTTTGTCCCGTCTGTCGCACTCACGCTGTTGGTGAACGGGTTGACATTCAGTTCAGGAAGCATTATATTGTAAAGAAGCGAAAGTCCTGAATTAGAACTGTTCTTCTGCTTCTGCGTAGGAAGATACACAATCGAATTGTTTGAAACGCGTACTGCCTGCCCCTGCACAACAACCTCAGCCAACTTGTTTGTTTTATCGGCAAGCACAACATTGTTCCTTATCGTGTCTGTAGGCGCGAATTTCATGTAAAGGGTTTCGTATTGTGGATGAGAATACGAAACAAGTATGCTGTCCTCTGCATTTACTTTAAAGAAATACAGTCCCTTTTCGTTTGTAGGCGAACCCGTTATTCTCTCCATCTTTGCCAGCACTGCCACGTTCTTTATAGGCTGGCCGTCAGCGTTCACCACCTGTCCGGTAATAACTGTTGCTCTTTGGGCAAATAAACCGCAGGTTACAGACAAAAGCAATACAAAACAAAAAGAGGCCTTTTTCATGCGGGTAAAAGATTTTTTTGAAGTCAGTCCTAAGCGTTCAGCATCAGTTGGCGTGCAAACTCCCAAATCACTATCCCAGCGGTGACGGACACGTTGAGCGAATGTTTCGTTCCGAACTGCGGTATTTCAAGACAACAGTCGCATTGGTCGACAACTTCCTGATGCACTCCCTTCACTTCGTTGCCCAAAACAACGGCGTAGCCTTTGACTGTTGACGAACCAACTGAGAAGTCCTGAAGTTTGGTGCTCCCCTCACACTGCTCCACGGCACACACGGTGTAACCCATGGCGTGCAGTTCGCCGACGGCGTCTGTTGCCGAACTGAAGTAACGCCAGTCCACGCTGTCCTCCGCTCCGAGCGCAGTCTTGTGTATCTCCGGCATTGGTGGCGTGGCCGTTATTCCGCAGAGCCATACCGCCTCAATGCGGAAAGCGTCGCCGCTGCGGAACACCGAACCTACGTTATGAAGCGAACGCACGTCGTCGAGCACAACTATCAGCGGCATTTTCCGGCTCTGCTTGAAGCCGTCAACCGTAAGGCGGTGCATCTCTAGCGTCTTCAGCTTTCTCATTCCTCGCCTTTCATTTTGTATGCCAGAGCATACATGCGTATCTGTTTCACCATGGCGAGCAAGCCGTTGGAGCGCGTGGGCGAGAGATGCTCTTTCAGTCCGATGCGGTCGATGAAATACAGGTCTGCATCAAGTATTTCCTGTGGCGTGTGTCCGCTCAGCACACGGATAAGCAGTGCTATAATTCCCTTTACTATAAGGGCGTCGCTCTCTGCCGTGAAGACAATCTTTCCGTCGGTATAGTCTGCCTGCAGCCATACGCGGCTTTGGCATCCGTCTATGAGGTTGCTCTCGGTCTTGTATTTTGCGTCGAGGGCAGGCTGTTCGTTGCCCAGGTCGATGAGCAGCTGGTATTTGTCCATCCAGTCGGTGAAATCGGAAAACTCCTCAATCACCTCGTCTTGCAGTTCGTTGATAGTCATTATTATTTGATAATTTTGTTTTTTCAGTTTGTCTTCTGAAGTTTGAAAAGTTTGTCACTGGGGCGCACCTTTACCGGCACTGGCATTGAAATGCGCTGCCCTTTGAGAGCCTCGCCCACGGGTTCAAGGTCGTAGCGTATCTCGTCGGCGGTCATATAGACAACACCTGTCGTAGGGCCAGTTATCAGCAGCTTGTCGCCTTTCTTGAAGTCAGCAGCCTCGATGGCGAACTCCGCCACGCCGAGCTTGGAGAAATACTTCACTCCCTTGCCAACATACACTTTCTTCTCTGTGGCGCACGAACCGTAGTTCTTGTTCCACTCGCCGAGCTTCTGCCCCAGATAGTAGCCGTCCCAGAACCCGCGGTTGAACACCGTAGCCAGCCGCTCGTCCCACGCGTCTTTCTTCTCCTCGGTGAACGTTCCGTCGAGCACGCTGCGTATAGCCTCCTTGTAGCACTTCACCACAGTGTATACATACTCCGGTCCGCGAGCCCTGCCTTCTATCTTGAACACCCTCACGCCGCTCTCCATCATCTTGTCGATGAAGCGCACCGTCTTTAGGTCTTTTGGGCTCATAACATATTTGTTGTCTATCTCAAGCTGCGTGCCCGTCTCGTTGTCGGTTACGGTATACGACCTGCGGCAGAGTTGTATGCACTCGCCCCTGTTGGCCGAACGGTTGGCATTGTCGAGACTGAGATAGCACTTTCCACTTATCGCCATGCACAGCGCGCCGTGGCAGAACATCTCTATGCGCACGGGATTGCCCGACGGACCGCAGATGTGCTGCTCTTCCGCCATGCGGTGTATCTCTGCCACCTGGTCCATGTTGAGTTCACGCGCCAAAACCACTACGTCGGCAAAGCGTGAATAGAACTTCAGTGCCTCGATATTCGAGATGTTCAGCTGCGTGGAGAGGTGTACCTCCTGCCCCACTTCATTGCAGTATGTCATTACCGCCACGTCGCTTGCTATGACGGCCGAAATGCCTGCCTCTTTTGCAGCATCCACAATCTCGTGCATCAACGCTATGTCGTTGTTGTAGATTATGGTGTTAACCGTCAGATACGTCTTTATGCCGTGTTCGCTGCACGTTGCGGCAATCTCGCGCAGGTCGTCAATGGTGAACGTGCTTGCCGAGTGGGCGCGCATGTTGAGCTTTTCTATTCCGAAATAAACGGAGTCGGCTCCTGCCTGTATTGCTGCGGCAAGGCTCTCGCGCGACCCCACGGGGGCCATTATCTCAAAGTCTTCTATATTGTAGTCCATCATATATGTTGTTTCTTCGTCTGCTTTTGCAAAAGTACACAAATTCCGCATTATAACGGACAAAGACGCATACAAAACAACGGAAAGCCGCCAAACTATGCGGCATTTCTGCCGCACAGTTCAGCGGCTGTAAAACGAGTTTTTTCAGTTATTTTTTTAGGTGTTCTGTTGCTGCCGGGCGTACGATTCTGCTTTTTGGCAGCATCTGCAATCCGCTTAGTTGTGGATTATCGCACCCGACGAGGTAATACTCCACTTCCACGATGCGGAGTTTATCTTTTCCAACAGTTCGGCGATTTCAGACTGTGTATACAAAAACATCGTCTGGATGGAGTTTTGGGAGCCTGATATGCCGGTGTTTCCGCATACGTAGCTATATGTTAGCTTTGGATTCTTGCCTAACACTTTTTTCAAATCAAAGTCATCCTTCTGTGTGGCTTTCACCTTGAATTCGCCCTGTGCGGGGAATTTCTTCACTGTGATGGTCTTCGAGAAAGAACCTGTTAGCGGTTCGCTCTGTGTTTTGCCGTTGGCATCGGTGTAAGTAACCGTGAGGTTTGCAATCTCAAGCAATATGTCATTTGCATCACACTTGAACGATATTGTCTGCGACGTAATCTTGTGGCTGTCGTCATCATCGTCTCCGCATGAAATGAATGTCAGGCCGGCAACGATCATGGCCATACCGGCGATAAGGGATAAGAATTTAGCTTTCATAATGGTTTTGTTTGAATAAATATGAATAATTAGCTTATTTTGAAGCAAAGTTAACGAATATTGTTCAAAACGACTGTCATAATTTCCAAAAACATCATTACACTGCCTTCAAATCCTTATAAAATTGACTGAAAAACAAAAAAAGGGAAATTCCATGCAGTTTTACCTGTATGGAATATACCCTTTCTTATAGTTTAGCATGCAGACGGCCTACTTCACTTCCCAAGTGTCGTTCGTCTCCAGCAGTTCCATGAAGTTATGGTATTTCTTCATACCCTTTACTTCTTCTATCTGCTGTGCAACGGCAGTCTCGTAGGTGGGAGCCTCCACGTCGCGTATCACGCCTAGAGCCACGGGGAAACCGTGTTCGTTGTCCATCATGGCAAGTTTCAGCTGCAGCGTGTTGTCCTCGCAGTGTGCGTCGTGCACAAGAATGTCCTTCTCCGTTATGCCGTTCTCGCCAATCTTCACAACTTTCAGTCCGAAACCTTCCTGAACAAGTCCGTATTCGTTGTTTTCGCCGAATATCAGCGGTTGGCCGTGCTTCACGTAGATGGCGTTCTTCTTGCGTCCCTCGCTCTTGTATATAGAGTCGTATGCCCCGTTGTTGAATATCACGCAGTTCTGCAGAATCTCGCATACTGAAGTTCCCTTGTGGTTGTAGGCAGCCTTCAGGACGTCCACCGTGCCGGCTGCGTCTGTCGCCACGGCGCGTGCAAAGAAGCGGCCTCTTGCACCGAAGCAAAGCTCTGCCGGACGGAACGGGTCTTCAACCGTTCCGTATGGAGACGACTTGCTGACGAACCCGCGTGGCGATGTTGGCGAATACTGCCCCTTCGTAAGTCCGTAGATACGGTTGTTGAGCAGTATCATGTTTATGTCTATGTTACGGCGGTTGGCGTGTATGAAATGGTTGCCGCCTATGGCGAGGCCGTCGCCGTCACCGCTAATCTGCCATACGGTAAGTTCGGGGTTTGCAACTTTTGCTCCCGTTGCTATTGCCGCAGCGCGGCCGTGAACGGTCTGCATGGCATATGTGTTTACGTAATATGGCAGACGGCTTGAGCATCCTATTCCGGATATTACTGCCGTCTGGTATGGCGGAACGCCTAACTCTGCCATCGCCTTGTGGAGCGAGGCCAAGAAGAAGTGGTCGCCGCAACCAGGACACCAGCGTGGCTGTCCCTTTTTATAGTCTTGAACTGTGTACTTTTCCATATTGTTTAGACGTTTCGTTTATTTGTTCAGTATTTTCTTTATCTCGTTCACTATTTCGCTCACCACGAACGGCTGTCCCTTCACCTCGTTATACTGATATGGCGTGAAGCCGTCCACCTTTGCGCGCAGATATGCGGCAAGCTGTCCGAGGTTCTGTTCTGCAACAACCACCTTGGGATACTTCTTCAGCACTTCTGCCGCGTTTGCAGGCAGCGGGTTGACATACTTGAACTGGGTGAACGCCACTTTCCTGCCTTCCTTGCGCAGTTCTTCCATAGCGGAATACAGATGGCCGTATGTTCCGCCGAAGCCCACTATGAGCAGTTCGGCATCGTCTTTGTCGCCGATAACCTCAAGATCGGGCACCGGTATGCGTGCTATCTTTCCTGCACGCAGGCGGCACATCTTGTCGTGGTTCTCGGGGTCGGTAGAAATGGCACCCGTGTCGCCGTCCTTTTCCAGTCCGCCAAGAATGTGGGTGAAGCCTTCCTGCCCTGGAACAGCCCAGTAGCGCACGAGGCTTTCCTCGTCTCTCTTGTATGGCGAATAGCTGCCCTTCATGCTTTCCGGCGCATAGTGCGGTGTGATGGCAGGCAGTTCTGCAATGTTAGGCAGTTTCCATGCTGCCGATCCGTTTGCCACATATGCATCTGTCAGCAGAACAACGGGCGTAAGGTGCTCCAGCGCTATCTTGGCTGCCATGTATGCGGCATCGAAACAGTCTGTCGGACTGGTGGCTGCAATCACCGGCATCGGAGATTCGCCGTTTCTGCCGTAGAGAACCTGCAGCAGGTCTGTCTGCTCACTCTTTGTGGGCAGTCCGGTAGACGGTCCACCTCGCTGCACGTCGATTACCACGAGCGGCAGTTCGTCTATCACGGCAAGGTTCATTGCCTCCGACTTGAGGCATATGCCCGGACCTGACGTTGACGTTGCAGCCAAAGCTCCTGCGAACGATGCGCCTATGGCACTGGCGCAGCCAGAAATCTCGTCTTCACACTGCACCGTTGTCACGCCGCACGACTTGTGTTTTGCCAGTTCGTGAAGCACGTCGGTTGCAGGTGTGATGGGATAAGAGCCGAGGAAGAGTTTCAGTCCAGCCTTTTCTGCCGCTGCAATCAGTCCGTATGCAGTGGCCTTGTTGCCGGTGATGTCCATATATCGTCCCTTTTCCTTGTGCTTCGACTCTATGCGGTACGTGGCGGGCACTCCTGCATGCACGTTGTGGCCATAGTCGTAGCCAGCGTTTACCACCTTTATGTTGTTTTCCGCAATCTGCGGTTTCTTGGCGAACTTTTCCCTGAGGAAATTCTCAACCAGCTTTACGTCGCGGTTGAACAGCCAGCATACTATGCCAAGGGCAAACATGTTGCGGCATTTCAGTATTGACTTGTTGTCCATGCCGGAATCGGCAAGACAGTCTTTCACCATCTTCGTTATCGGACAAGCCACAACGGTGTCTTCGTCGATGCCCATTTCCGCAAGATAGTCGTTTGTCTTGAATTCTGCCCTCTCCAGGTCTTTCGGCCCGAAGCTGTCGGTATCTATGATAACCGTGGCCTGCTTCTTGGCGTATTTATACTGCGTTTTCAGTGCGGCAGCGTTCATGGCCACAAGCACGTCACATTTGTCGCCTGGCGTATACACCTTTCCTTCGCCAATGTGAACCTGAAATCCCGACACACCTGTTAGCGAACCTTGCGGAGCACGTATGTCTGCCGGATAGTCGGGGAATGTGGATATTCCGTTGCCGATAGTGGCTGAAACAGTAGAGAAGATGTTTCCGGCGAGCTGCATACCGTCGCCAGAGTCGCCAGAGAAGCGCACAACAACCTGCTCCAACTCTTTTATTTCCAAATTGTCTGCCATAAAAATACAGTATTTAAGATTGTTCTATTTTCTATTTCCGAAAAAATGTTTTTGCATAAAAACACCTGTTTTCACCCTTTTTCAATAATATCAAATCGATCCGTGCAAAGTTCGGAAACTTTACCGAAAGGGCAAAACATTTTCTATACAAAACTTGCAGATAACAGTAACCTTTCTGTCAAAATGATAGTTTTACCCCTGCAATTCCGTTTTGTTTCCGGGCAACAGCTTACAGTAGACGTCGAGAACCTTGCGCGCCACGTCGTTTCCCTCGAAACGTTTCACGTATTGCTGGCTTCTCAGTATGCGTTCTTCCCTGCCGGGCGCTCCCACGAGCATCTGCTTCAGGGCTTCCGCCATGGCGTATGCGTCGTCGGGTTTAACGTATATGCAGTCGTTGCCTCCGGCTTCCTCAAGACAGCTTCCGGTGCAGGCCACCACAGGCAGGCCGCTCTGTATCGCCTCTATGATAGGCAGGCCGAACCCTTCATAGCGCGATGGATAGACGCAGGCTTCTGCCATCTGGTAAATGGCAGGCAAGTCTTTGTGCGGCACGCCGTGCAGGAACTTTACCCTGTTCCCCAGGTTGTTCGCCTCCACGTAAGCCTTTACCTTGTCAGTGTATGGCGTAGGCCGTCCCACCACCACCAGGCTAACCTCATCAGGTATCATGGGCAGTGCCTTCACGGCCAGCAGTATGTTCTTGCGCTCTTCTATCGTACCCACGCTGACGATGTATCGCTGCGGAAGCATGTATGCGGAGTGCACCTCATGCAGTTTCTTCTCGCTTTCGCGCACCTTGAACTCTGTGCTGCAGCTTTGGTATATCACGTCTATCTTCTGCGGTTCAACCCCGCCGAAGCGCATTATGTCGCGCTTGGTGCATTCGCTTATGGCTATGATACGGTCGGCCTCACGACATGTCTTCTTGAATTTCCACGCATATATCTTGGTGTCTATCCAGTTGTAGTATTCGGGGTGGTGCATGAAGATAAGGTCGTGTATGGTTACAACGGTCTTTATGCCCGCCTTTTTTATTCCCAGCGGCAATTCGCCGGTGAGTCCGTGGAAGAGACACACGCCGTCTCTCTTCAGGTCTGCCACTATTCCCTTCATGCGCCAAAGGTCGCGCACCAGCCTTAGCGGTATGCCTTCTGGCAAGACATATTTCATGCGCGGCGTTTCTTCCACCTGCGAGCGCAACTCCTCGCGCCCCTCGTCGGGCGTATAGAGCAACAACTGTATGTTCTTTGGCAGTATCGCCGAAAGGTCGTTCACAAGTGTGCGCGAGTAACTCCCCAAGCCAGTGAAGTTCCTCACAATGCGTTTTGCATCAAATCCTATGGTTATCATCAGATTTTCATTTTTTAAACCTCCTGTCATACTCCTCGTGCGTTCTTCTCCACCTGTCGTGGCTCCACAGATAGAAGCGCGGATCGCGCCTCACTGTCGTTTCGAGCATCTTGAAGAAACGCTCCGTTATCCCGTTGGCGGGCAGTTCGGCAGGATTGTCGGTTATAAGCCTGAAGGTGCATATGTATTTTCCCCTCTTGGGGCGTTCCATGTCGACATAGAACACTGCGTCGTTCATCTTCCTCATTATCCTCTCTCCTCCGGTGAATACCGGTGTGTCGTGGTTCAGGAAGGGCAGCCACAGATGTATGTTCTCCCATTTGGGCGCCTGGTCGGATATGTATCCGAAGAGCCACATGCGCTTCTCGCGTCTGTAGTTTACAAGATAGCGCAGTATATTTTTCTTCGGTATGCACACTCCCCCTTTGCTATGGCGCAGGCTCTTGAACAGCTCGTCGAATGCCTTGCTCTTCAGCGGATGGTATATAAGTCCGCACACGGCGTCCTTGTGTCTTTTGAAAGCGAGTCCCGTGGCCGAGAGCAGTTCCCAGTTGCAGTAGTGTCCGAGTATGGCTGCACAAGTCTGCCCCTTGTCGAAATGCTGCTCCAGTTCCTCAACGTTGCGGAACTCTATGTGCCGAAGCAGCGTCTCGTCGGATACCGACAGCATCTTTATAGTTTCCACGAAATAGTCGCAGAGCCAACGGTAGAAGCCGCGCTCCGTACTTCTTATTTCGCTTTCCGTTTTCTCGGGAAAAGAGCTAACGAGGTTTCTTCTAACAACCTTGCGCCTATACCTTATTATATAGTATATGAAGACATACACTGCGTCTGCCACCGCATAAAGCACGCGGTACGGCAGAAGCGACACAGTATAGAATACTGCATATACGAGTCTGTTCACCATATTTGCGTTTCCCTCTTTTTTCTTGTTATGCCTGCATGTCGTGCAGCTTTCTGTAGTAGCCGTCAGTCTTTAGCAGTTCGTCGTGCGTTCCCCTCTCCACTATGCGCCCCTCGTGCAGCACGCATATCTCGTCGGCGTTCTTTATCGTTGACAGTCTGTGGGCTATTGCCACGGTGGTGCGTGTCTTCATCAGTCTCTCCAGCGCATCCTGCACAAGGCGTTCGCTTTCGGTGTCGAGTGCCGACGTCGCCTCGTCGAGTATCAGTATCGGCGGATTCTTCAGTATGGCGCGTGCAATGCTCACCCTCTGGCGCTGTCCGCCGGAGAGACGTCCGCCGCGGTCGCCGATATTTGTGTCGTATCCTTTTTCCGATGCCGTGATGAAATCGTGTGCGTTGGCAATCCTTGCCGCCTCTTCCACCTGTTCCCTCGTGGCACTGTCTACGCCGAAGGATATGTTGTTGAAGAATGTGTCGTTGAAGAGTATGGCCTCCTGGTTCACGTTGCCTATCAGCTGCCTCAGGTCGTGGATGTCGAGGTCTTTCACGTTAATCCCGTCGATGAGCACTTCCCCTTCCTGCACGTCGTAATACCGCGGTATGAGGTCAACGAGCGTCGACTTTCCGCCGCCGCTCTGCCCCACCAGGGCTATTGTCTTTCCTTTTTCTATTTTCAGGCTTATGTCTCTGAGCACCCACTGTTCGCCGTATCTGAAAGATACGTGGCGGAATTCTATTTCATGGTCGAAGGCGTCAATATGTGTGGGGTTCTCCTTCTGGCGTATGTTGTTCTCGGCAAGCAGAATCTTGTCGATGCGCTCCATCGAGGCAAGTCCCTTGGGTATGTTGTAGCTTGCCTTCGAGAAATCCTTGAGCGGGTTTATAATACTGTAGAGTATTACGAGGTAATAGATGAACGTAGGTCCTGAGAGCACCTGCTGGTTTAACACGAGAATACCGCCGAACCACAGCACGATTATTATCATCACCGTGCCGAGGAATTCGCTCATCGGGTGTGCCATCTGCTGGCGCGTGTTCACCTTCAGTATCTGGTCGCGGTATCCCGAGTTCACCTTGTCAAAGCGGCTGTTCATCTTCTCTTCGGCGCAGAACGCCTTTATTATGCGCAGCCCGCCCAGCGTTTCCTCCACCTGGCTCATGGTGTCGCTCCACAGGTTCTGCGCCTCTTTAGACTTGCGTTTCAGCTTCCGCCCTACCTTTCCCATCAGCCATCCCATCACGGGAACGAAGAGTATGGTGAATAGTGTCAGCTGCCAGCTTATGAAGAGCAGCGTGACGAAGTATATGACTATGAGTATGGGATTCTTGAAGAGCATGTCGAGCGAGCTCATGATGGAGTTCTCCACTTCCTGCACGTCGCCGCTCATCCTGGCTATTATGTCGCCTTTGCGTTCCTCGCTGAAGAATCCCATCGGCAGCGACGTTATCTTTCGGTAGAGCTGGTTCCTTATGTCGCGCACTATTCCCGTGCGTATAGGTATCACCGTTGCCGATGAGAGGAAATACGCCCCCGTCTTCAGAAATGTGGTCACGGCGAGGAACAGTCCCAGTATCAGCAGTGTCGTGGTAGGCCCCATGTCGGCGTTCATCTGGCCAACCATATAGTTCATGTTGTTTGCCGCCACTTCCTTGATGTTGTCCCAGTCCCATTCCATCATGCCGGTTGCCACTGTGGCACTGTCAGTGCGGAATATAATCTGCAGGATTGGTATGATGGCCGCAAACGAGAATATGTTGAGCACGGCCGACAGGAGGTTGAACACCACCGTCAGCGTGAGGTATTTTTTGTACGGCGGCACGAAGCGCCTCAGTATTTGCAGAAATTCTTTCATCCGTTTCGCTGTTTAGTTTACGGCCTCGCCCAGCAAAGTTGCGCTCGTGCTTCCGGTTATCCTCACTCTCACTGTCTCGCCTATGTGGTGGTTGCCCTTGTCGAACACAACGGCCTTGTTCTGCTCCGTGCGCCCCATCAGCTGCTGGCGGCTGCGCTTGCTGTGTGTCTCCACCAGCACGTCGAACTCCTTGCCCTCGTCCTTGCGGTTCTGCTGGGCGCTTATCTCCGTCTGCAACTTTATGAGTTCGTTCAGGCGCCTTATCTTCTCCTCTTCCGCCACGTTGTCGGGCAGGTGCTTGGCGGCATACGTTCCGGGGCGCTCGCTGTACTTGAACATGAAGGCTGAGTCGAAGCCCACCTCCCTCACGAGCGAGAGCGTCTCCTGGTGATCCTCTTCCGTCTCGTCGTGGTAGCCAACGAAGATGTCGGTCGTAAGCCCGCATTCTGGAATGATGCGGCGTATGGCGTCAACCTTGGCAAGGTATTCCTCGCGGGTGTATTTGCGGTTCATCAGCTTCAGCACCTTGTTACTGCCGCTCTGTGCGGGGAAGTGTATGTGCTTGCACAGGTTTGGCTCTTCGGCAATGGCATAAAGGATGTCTTCAGTCATGTCTTCGGGATTCGACGTGGTGAACCTCACCCTCATCTGCGGCACTGCCTTTGCCACCATTCTCAGCAACTGGGCGAACGACACGCTCCCTTCCTCGCGCTTGCCCGAGGGCGACAGCCCGTAGCTGTTCACGTTCTGCCCCAGAAGCGTCACTTCCTTGAAGCCGCGCGCCGCAAGGTCCCTCACTTCGCGCAGTATGCTCTCGGCATCGCGGCTGCGCTCACGCCCGCGGGTGTAAGGCACAATGCAGTAGTGGCAGAAGTTGTTGCATCCGCGCATTATGCTCACAAAGCCGCTAACCTTAGCCAGCCCTATGCGCTGCGGCACGACGTCGCGGTAGGTTTCCGTCTTAGAGAGTTCAATGTCTATGGCATTGTTGCCGTTCTCGCACTGCGCAATCATGTCGGGCAGGTTCAGATAGCTGTCGGGCCCGCACACCAGGTTGGCATGGTGGTTTTCTATCAGGTCGTCCTTCACCCTCTCAGCCATGCAGCCCAAAACGCCAAGTATAACGCGGCGTCCCTTCTTCTGCTCGGCATGGAGCGTTTCAAGGCGGTTGTATATCTTGTTTTCAGCGTTCTCCCTCACGCTGCACGTGTTCATGAATATGGCATCGGCCTCTGCCTCGTCTTCGCAAAGCTCATATCCGGCCATCTGCATTACTGAGGCAACAACCTCACTGTCTGCCACATTCATCTGGCAGCCGTATGTCTCGATAAAGAGTTTTTTCATCCTTTTTTACATGTGTACTTGGGTGCGAAGTTACTAATTAAAGATTGCATATGCAAGTATAACCTTTTATTTCAGCCATTTGCCACATCTTTGACGTTTGCTCAGATACCGTTCCGCCCTTGTTCCTTGCCGAACCGACGCTTAAACAGATTTGTTTTTTCATTTATACTGCGAAACAGTTGAAAATACTTTTGAAAATGACATTGTTACATTGTGACAAGCATTTATATGAAAATACAAACAAGAATACAACTCTTTGAAAATCTATAACGTAGAAAAACGACAAATGAAAAATGACATCTAATTTACATGAATGTCACTATTATTTCACAATGTCACAACCTCGCTACCAATGGAACACTTGGTGAAGAAATGGAACATTCCGCTTTGGATTCCTGCGGTTCATTTGTTTCAAAACACTGTGCAGCAATTGGGTTTATCAGATTATTTTATTTACATTTGCAACTCCTAACCCGAATTCTGATGGAAAAGAAAAAGATACTTGTAACCGGAGCCACGGGCTTCATAGGCAGCTTCATCGTTGAAGAGGCCCTCAGCCGGGGCATGGAAGTGTGGGCAGCAGTAAGGACCACAAGTTCGAAAAAATACCTGCAGCAGCCAGACATAAACTTCATTGAACTTGACTTTGCCGATGCAGAAAAGCTATACTGCCAGCTCAGTCCTCACCGTTTCAACTATGTGGTGCATGCCGCCGGCGTCACGAAGTGTCTCGACCGCCGGGATTTCTTCCGCACAAACACCGAAGGAACTAAGAACCTGGTCGATGCGCTGCGACGCTTGCCGCAGTGTCCGGAACGCTTCGTCTTCGTGAGCAGCCTGAGCATTCTGGGGGCAATACGCGAAGAGCAGCCATACACCGACATTTCCGACGACGACACGCCCAACCCCAACACGGCATACGGCAAGAGCAAACTGCTGGCTGAGCAGTATCTGCGCTCGCTGGGCGACAGTTTCCCATACGTCATACTCCGTCCTACCGGCGTATACGGGCCGCGCGAGAAAGACTACTTCATGATGGCCGACAGCATAAAGAAGCATGTTGACTTTGCCGTGGGATACAAACGGCAGGACATAACGTTCATCTTCGTGAAAGACATGGTTCAGGCGGTGTTCCTCACCCTGGAACGCGACGTGTGCGGAAGGAGCTTCATTCTGAGCGACGGATGCGTATACTCGTCGCGCACATTCAGCGACCTCATACGCAAGGAACTCAACGCACGCCACGTGCTGCGCATCGTGGCACCGCTGTGGTTTCTCAAGGCGGTGTCGGTTGTGGCGGAAGCCTGCGCACACCTCACTGGCAAGATATCTGCCCTTAACCGCGACAAATACAACATTCTGAAGCAGCGCAACTGGCGGTGTGACATAACTCCCGCAAGGCGCGACCTGGGTTTCAACCCGCAATACCAATTGGAGCGGGGAGTGGAAATAACAGTAAAATGGTATAAAGACAACGGGTGGCTATAACCCTGCACACCCACAAAAACAATATTCACCACATCAATGAAAGAATACTTCAAGATAGAAGCCAAGCCCAAGCGCGGGCTCTTCGCCGTGGAGTGGATAATGCTTGCCTACCTGGCATTCACTCTGCTCATGGTTCTTTTCACATACACAAAGGCTGCCAACCCCGAGGCAATGATATGGGGTCGCATACGCGTGGCGGTAATAACGCTTGCCATGTGGGGCGTCTACAGAATGCTGCCCTGCCGGCTCACGCGCTTTGCACGCATCGTTGTGCAGATGGCGCTGCTCAGTTGGTGGTATCCCGACACATACGAGCTTAACCGCATGCTGCCGAACCTCGACCACGTGTTCGCCTCTGCCGAACAGAGCCTCTTCGGATGCCAGCCCGCACTGCTCTTCTGCCAGAAAATGCCATGGCACGCCGTGAGCGAACTGATGGACATGGGATACGCGTCATACTATCCCATGATCGTGCTGGCTGCGGTCTACTACTTCGTGTGGCGCTATGCCGAGTTCCAGAAGGCGGCATTCGTGATACTTGCCTCCTTCTTCGCATACTATGTCATCTTCGTGCTCGTGCCCGTAACCGGACCGACGTTCTATTACCGTGCCGTGGGGCTCGACAACATAGAGGCGGGCATATTCCCAAGCGTTGGCGACTGGTTCAACAGCCACACCGAATGTCTGCCCAGTCCGGGGTATACCGACGGACTGTTCTATCATCTTGTTGAAGACGCCAAGGCTGCGGGCGAACGCCCCACGGCGGCATTCCCAAGCAGCCACGTGGGCATAAGCACGGTCATCATGCTGCTCGTGTGGCACACGCGCAACCGCAGGCTCTTCTTCTGCATGGTGCCCTTCTACCTGTTCCTGTGCATGGCAACGGTCTACATACAGGCACACTATGCCATAGACGCACTGGCGGGACTGGCAACGGGCGCACTATTCTATTTCGTATTCATGAACGTATACAAAGAGAAGTAACGGCCCGCTACTTCCTGAACTTGCAGTATTCCGTAGCTCCGAGCAGGAAACATCCAGTGCCGTAGTCCTCAAAGTCGGGCATCGAGCTGAAGGTTACGGGCTGTCCTGCCGCCGGCTCTTTTCCCGTGCCCTGGTTGTATCCAAGGAAACCATTGTCGTGAACGCAGCTTGCCAGGGCGTTCCATGCCTTCTGCATGGTTGCAACGTATTGCTTTCCCGACAATATGCCGTTGTTCGCTCCCCATGCCATTCCGTAGAGGAAAAGCGCGGTGCCGGTCATCTCCGGTCCGCCGAAGGTGGCTGACGAGTGAAGGCTGACGTTCCAGAAACCGTCTTCGCGCTGGCACTCGACAAGAGCCTTGCTCATCATAATGAAGTCTTTCTTCAGATACTTGTATTCCCTGCTGTTCTTAGGCAGCGTCTGCATAACCCTTACGAGTGCAGCATACACCCATCCGTTGCCGCGACTCCAGTAACAGTTGTTGCCGTCTTTCTCCTTGTAGGGCGGCACGAAGTCCTTGTCGCGCCACCACAGTCCATCCTTCACGTTGAAGAGTCCGCCGGCAAGTGTGTCGCGTGTCCATTTATATGAGTTCATGGCATAGTCAAGGTATTTTCTCTCGCCCGTCAGCTTGGCATACTTGGCATACAGCGGCATAGCCATCTGTATGGCGTCGATCCACGTCCAGTAGTCGTTTCGCCCTGTTTTCATCTGTGCGTCGAGGTTGGTCCTTATGTTGGCAATGCATGCCTTGTTGCCGTTCATAAGGTATCTCTCAAGATACACCTGCTGGCAGCACTGGTTGTCGGCATTGCTGTTTGTGGCGCCTTTGCGCGGCAGCCACTTGTGGAAGTTTCCCCAGCGGTCTACATAATCCATATACCGCTGCTGCGGGTCAATCTCATGGAATGCCATGAGCCCTTCGTAATAAACGGCACGCGTCCAGAGATTAGTGGTGTAAATCTTCCCGTTGGCGGGATAGTCTACTGTTGGGTCGGCAAACTTGTTCATGAAATAGTCGTTCGTCCGTTGTGCCACACTTGTTATTTCTTTCTGCACGGCATTCTGTGCCTGCGTTGCAACAGTGCCCGCGAAGAGGCACATTGCCGCTATAAGAGTATTTTTCATAAGTTGTATGTTATTTTATTCTTCCGTTTCAACAAGCTTAACCCTGCCGTTTAGTCCGCTTGGCACGAGTTCCCAGTTTCCGTAAGTTGTCTTCTTGTAGTTTATGTCTACAACATTTATCTCTTTCATCTTGCGCCACTTCACTAAGCGACGGTCCATGTCGGCAATGCGGTTTGCAGGCAGGTTTGTAACCTCTATGCGCAGTGTGTTCTTTCCCTTGCGCAATGCACTGCGGCAGTCGAGCGAGAATGGCACTGCCCATGCGCAGCCCACGTAAACGCCGTTGATGTATACGCGCGCACTTTCCCTCACGTCGCCAAGGTCTATTTTCCAATTGCGTGCGGCTTGCTTGGCAGACAGTTTGAAGGTTGTCTGGTATACGCCTGTGCCCATTGTTACGGCAGCACTGTCGCCGAGCGTCTCCCACGTTTGCAGGCGGTCGAGTTTGTATGTCTGTTCCACCTTTGGAACTTCGTCTACAAACGAGAGCGTCCACTTGCAGTCCGTAAGGTCTATCTCGTCAGCGTTCACGGCTTCGTGCCGTTCATGCGGAGCGCTCGCTATGCTGTCGTTTATCCCCCACTCTTCTACAGGTTTTGCCGACGATAAGAGAATCCTGCTTTCGCCGCTCTTCAGGTTAAGCCTTATTGCGCCGTTGTCGATGTCTGCCCTGTTGTATTCGCCCGTCATTGGGTTATACCACACGGCATGCTTCTCTCCTGTGGCAAGTTCCACGGGGGCATTGACGTCATGGTCGGTAAGGTTTGCAATGAAATAATGGTGCCCAATGGGATTGCTGCGGCGAATCATTTTCAGCCCGAGCTTTGTTTTCATTTCCTCGGATGTTGCCGCCTTTGCCATTTCTTCCGCACCGGTGCCGCATATTATATGCGCGCCCTTTGCCTTCATTTCTTCAATATGCCGGCTAACGCTTTGTGGCATGATACTGTTGCCCGTTATTACGAGCGCCTTGTATTCCGTTCCGGCAGCGGTAACAATCTTCCCGTCTTTAACCCGTGAAGATAGCAGATACTGGTCGGATATGTAGTCGCAGTCGAAGCCTGCCTTGTCGATGGCCAGTATGGCCTTTATGAAGTCGGGGGCTTTCTTTTCCATGGAGTGAATGTCGAACTGCATCAGCAGCTTGCTGCGGTTGGTGCGCCACATGTCCCTCACTGGCAGATATACCAGGAAATCGTTGTCCGGCTCGCCCCACTGCATATAAGTCTGGCAGCGCGTTATGTAGTTCATCAGTTCGGGTGCGTCGCGCCATATAGAGTTTGTCGGGCTCATGTCTATCGACGCATAGAATTTCCACCCTGGCCATGGGTCGTCCTTTGGCGAATAGGCCGTTCCGTGGAAGAACATGCGGTTCACTCCGGCGCAGAACATAAGGTCCATGTCGGGCTTCATTTGGCTGAGCGACGTGCGGAAATGTTCTGTCAGCCATGTAAAGGTTTCGCTCGACGTGTATTTCTTGCCCGTTATGTGTGCAGCCGACGGTGCATACTTGAGCATGCTGAGGTCGCTGAAGTTTGGACGTGTATGTCCGCTGTCGGTGCGCAGTCCCTTTATGCCGAAGTCTGTCAGTCCGAAGCCTTCAATCTCGGGAATGTCAACGGCACAGTAGCAGTCGATGAGGTTAGCCGGCGATCCGTGTGCCTGGTTTCTTGTTATCGCGCCGTGGCGATGAGCCCAAGCCGTCCATTGCATTGTGAAGTTGGTCAGTAGCAAGTCGCCCAGCGTCTCGCGGTAGTCGCTCACCACTTGCGGGTCGCGGTCCACTAGCTTGTCAATGCAGTCCTCAAGCCTATAACCTCTCCTTTTCTCGAATTCAGCCAGCAGCGTTGGTGTCCAGTCGGCAGTGTGTTCCTCGTAGCTGTCGTTGAAGAAGGTGTGGGGGAAAGGCGTTTTCGAAGCTGTGAATGCACTGTCTATGTGCGCCAGGTAATGAGCCACGGCAGTGGAGTCGAAATGGTCTATAACGTATCCTTCTCCGCCGGGTGCGGCTCGTTTCACCTTCATCCGCGTGCGCCCTTCAAAAAGGGCTATCACCCTCTGCTTGTCAGGCTGGCCTTCCACACCGAAAGTCCTTACTAGCCTGAGCGTGGAGTAAGGGCGCTCTTTCGGCGGAACAACGAAGCGGATACTACTTGCATCCGTCTTTTTGCTTACCACGGTGTCTACAAACACGGCCTTACAGGCTGCCTCGCTGAGCGGAACCCACGGTCCGCCGAACGGCCATCCTGTACCTGTTGCCATGTCGGTTTCTATGTCCAGCCTATTGTTCTCTGCCTCGGTATAGCGCAACATTTCCATCCATCGGGGCGACAAGTACGGTATGTCGTTCTCCCCGTTGCCCTGCACTCCGTAGATAGGCGTTATCTCGACAGCTCCAGCGCCCGCCTTGGCATACTGCTCAAGGTTCCACGTCAGGTTCTGCCTGTCTACAGCCGAACCGAGCCACCACCACCTCAAGCCGGGACGCGACTCGCGCGTGGGTTGCGGCAACACTTGCGAGTATGCACCTATGCACAGCGAGGTTGCAATGCCAAAAGCAATAAACTTTTTCATGTGTGCTTTTCTGTTGTTTTTAAAGGGTTTCGTTTTTCATGTTGTAAAGTTATCCACAAATTGCGAGATACACATGTTTTATTGTTCAAATATATGGAAAAGCATACAAAAATACCTCTTCCCGGCTTAATTGCATTGGATATCGCGCCAAAGAAGAGGTTTATGCGTGTGTACACATGTGAATGTACATGTTGTAGAATCCACTCGCCCTTATGTGTTGAGCAGCTTTCGGCTGAAGTATCTTACTGGATACCACACTGCGGCAAATCCCACGGCGATGACGGTTAAGAAAACAACCGCCACGTCTTCGGGATGCACGCTCACGGGATATGCGTCGACGACGAACGTGCCGCTCGACTTGCCCAGCGAGACGAGTCCGAACTGTTGCTGAAGCCAGCACAGCAGCAAGCCAAGCAGTATGCCGGCAAGGGCACCGAAAAAGCTTATCATCCTGCCCTCAAGCATGAATATTCCCGCTATCTGCCTGTCAGTAGCACCAAGACTATGCAGCGTTGCAACGTCGTTCTTCTTGTCTATTATAAGCATCGACACCGAGCCGATGATGTTGAAACTTGCCACGATGAGAATGAAGGTGAGGAAAATGTAGGCAATGAACTTTTCCACCTTCATTATCTTGAACGTGTCTTCCTGCTGTTCGTATCGGTCGAGCACGCGGTACTTGTCGCCCACGATGGCCTTCATTTCGTCTTTCACCTTGTCGAGATCGCTGCCGTTCTTGAGCCTTATCTGCAGTGCCGACAGGTTGCCTTTCTGGTCGAACAGGCTGCGTGCGAACTCAAGCGGAACAATGACGTGGTCGCGGTCGTACTTGCCCTGCTTCACCATAAACACCACTCCCGGCGATATGAGCGAGTCGACAACAAATCCGTCGGTGGGGTTTGCCATGTCAAGCTGCCCCGTCTTGCGCGGAGCATACAGGAGCAGGTTGCCCTCCCAGTTGGCGTTCATGCCGAGCGTCTCTGCAAGGCGTATGCCCACAGTGGCGAAGTTAAGGTTTGCGGCACTCAGCATGAAAGTGCCGTTGCCGTAGAGAATTTCGTCTATGCGCGACATCTGCTCGAAGTTGTTGTCTACACCCATCACCGTCACCATCTGCTGGCGTCCGCGGTAAACGGCAAGGGCATTGTCTATGACGCACTCCGTGGCAACTTCCACCTCAGGCAGCTGCTGCACCTTCAGCAGCAGAGGGTCGGAGGCAGGGGCCGTCTTCCCCTTTGAGGGCACGAGTTCGAGCTGAGGGTCGAGCGAAGTGAAGAACGTGGCAACAAGATCGTGGAAACCGTTGAACACGCTGAGCGTGACAACAAGCGCCATCGTTGCCACTGCCACGCCCACGGCACTGATGCCGCTTATTATGTTTATGGCATGAGTGCTCTTCTTTGAGAAAAGATAGCGGCGGGCTATGAAAAAGGGAAAGTTCATTTACTGGCAGAATTTATTGTGCGGCGGCCTTCCGTACGGCCACCCTTTCGTGAAGGAAGCATTTTACTTTGCGCCTACTTCTTCAGCAGTTCGTCGATGCGCTCAATGTAGTCGAGCGAATCGTCGATGAAGAAGCGCAGTTCGGGAATAATGCGCAGTTGGTTGCGCACGCGCTGACCAAGGTCGTAACGCACGGTCTTCTCGTTCTTCCTCACGTTCTCAATCAGCTCCTCCCCTCTTTCCGAAGGAAAGATGCTCAAGTAGGCCGTGCAGATGCTCAAATCGGGGCTTACCTTCACGCGCGTTACCGATACCATCACGCCGTGCATGGCGCGCGTCTGGCTCTGGAATATCATACTCAGCTCTTTCTGCAGCAAACGAGCTATGCGGTTTTGTCTTGTCTCTTGCATTTCTTGTAGTTTATTTTTAATGCGGAAAAAGTGCATGCGCCCCGAAAGGCTGCGTTTTCCGCAGTGTTACACATCAACGGCTGCAAAGGCTGCTGCGGCACTACGCCACAAGCCGGGCAGACACGCTTGGGCTACAAAATTAGTTATAATAGGAGAGAACGGCAAATTTTATGGCAAAAGACTGTGGATAACCCTGTGGAAAATCGTGTGGACAAAAAGTACGTTATCCACACGTTGCGCCGCCGATGCCGGAAGACGTGGATATCAACATGCTTGTGAGCAAGCTTTCAGAAACTTTTCAACGCTTTTTCATCAACAAAAGATATAAACTTATTATCTTTGCACCGTATGTCAATAGTGTTGACAACCTGCTTTAAGCACTGAAACAAAGAAAGTAACACAAGGAACAACTTGTTGAAAAGACGACTCTAAACGTGGAAAAACCGAAAACCAAGAAAAACGGACAAAAGTTATTAACTTATCCACGGCATATCATCTTTTACATTTCTATTTTTTAAAAAAGAAGAATAACAAAATATAATAATATATGAATGTGGACAAAGTGTGGCTCGAGAAAGGATACATCGACGAACCAACAGACGAGAGCCTTGATTTGAGCAAGGAGATAAGAGAACTCTGCAAAAAGAAAAATGCCGTTATACTGGCTCACTACTATACAACGGGAGACATACAGGATGTTGCTGACTTCATAGGCGACTCGCTCGCACTGGCACGAAAGGCGGCACAGACGGATGCCGACATTATAGTAATGTGCGGCGTGCACTTCATGGCGGAGACATGCAAGATTCTTTCTCCAGAAAAGCTTGTGCTTTGTCCTGACCTCAACGCCGGATGCTCGCTTGCCGACTCCTGCCGTGCCGAAGACCTCAGGAAATACAAGGAGGAACACCCCGGATACAAGGTGGTGAGCTACGTTAACACAACGGCTGCCGTGAAGGCTCTGACCGACGTGGTTGTAACGAGCGGAAACGCAAAGAAGATTGTGGACACCTTCCCCGAAGACGAGAAGATCATCTTCGGCCCTGACTACAACCTGGGATCTTACATAAACAGCGTCACGGGGCGCAGCATGCTGCTGTGGAACGGCGGATGCCATGTTCACGAGCGTTTCTCGCCGGCCGAGATCGTAAGGCTAAAGAAGGAACACCCCGAAGCCGAAGTGCTTGTACACCCCGAATGCAAGGGGCCGGTGGTTGTGCTTGCCGACGTGGTTGGCTCAACTGCGGTACTGCTGAAGCATGCCATGGAAAGCGACACAAAGGAATTCATCGTGGCAACGGAAGCCGGAATACTGCACGAGATGACACGCAAGTGTCCCGGAAAGACTTTCATCCCCGTGCCGCCGGAGGTGAGCGAAGGATCGCTGGGATGCTCATGCAACGAGTGCGACTACATGAAGATGAACACGCTCAGAAAAATATACAACTGCCTAAAATACGAATGGCCCACCGTTGACGTTGACCCCGAAACGGCACGCCTGGCGGTGAAACCCATCGAACGCATGCTCGAACTGTCGTAGGGGAGCAGGGAGTAATGAGGATACTTCTCGTAGGCGAAGCAAGCTTCGTTCACAACACTCTGAAGAAAGCCCTTGAGGAACGAGGACACAGGGTGGTTACGATGTCTGACGGAAACAACTGGCATGATGCGCCGCGCGACATTGACCTGAGGCGCAACATGAAATACGGCATGCTGGGCGGACTGAAGGTATTGTGGCAACTGATCACACATCTGCCGCAGCTCGTGGGCAACGACGTGGTGCAGATTCACAACTACCAGTTCGTGCCGCTGAAATACGGCTGGAACACGGTGCTGCTCAGGTTTCTGAAGCTCTTCAACCGCTCTTGCGTGAAAATGTGCCTTGGCGACGACCCGCAGATTTTCATGCGGCAGGCTAAGGGAGTGCCGCGCTACAGCGACACTTTCTGGAACGGCAGGGAGCAGAATGCCCAGGCCAACGCCGGAAGAATAGCCGAGGTTATGATGCCGCAGGCCTTTAAGTGCTGGAAGCGCACCACGCGGATGGCTGACGCCCTGGTTGCCGTGCTCTACGAATACTGGCTTTGCTATGAAACGGAACCCTTCTCGTCAAAACTCTTTTATTGCGGTTTGCCGATTGACATACCCGAAACATTGCCGTACAGACAAAACAAGCCTTTCTGTGCGCCCTTGAAGGTACTCGTGGGATTGCAGCCCAAGCGCGACTTCATGAAGGGCGCAGGGCGTATTGCAGCCTTTCTTGAAGACATTGCAGCAAGAAATCCCGGAAAACTGAAGATTAAATATGTTGAGGGTGTGGCGTATGACGAATACATGGCCCTGCTGGAGGAAGCTGACGTGCTTGTCGACCAGTTTTACAGTTTCACACCGTCGATGAACTCGCTTGCAGCCATGGCACGCGGAACGGTGGTCATAGGCGGCGCCGAGGAAGAATACTATTCGTTCATAGGCGAAACGGCGTTGCGCCCTATAATAAACGTCAGTCCGGAACTGACCGACGCGCAGAACACGGCTCTCATAGAGCGCGCCGTACTTGACAGCGCTATAATGGAGCGGCTGTCGGCAGAGAGCCGACAGTTCGTGACGAAATACCACGACAGCCGCAAGATTGCCCGGGAGTATGAAAACATATACAGAAGCCTCTTGTGAAAGTTATCCACAACATTATTCTTCATATAATTCTTTATAAACAGTTTATAAAGCTATCTCAAGACATTATTCCAAGCGAAGATAATCTTTGTTGAACAGGAGTTCAGCATGTATATATTTGTTGAAATAAAATATAATGGCACCATTCTGTAAGAATGGTTGTGCTTTTTTTTATAAGGCAGCGAAAATAAACAATTGCATTCCGTCTCGAAGTTTCTATATATAATAAGGTTAAGAACTGTTGGTCGGAAGAAAATGAAGAAAAATATACTTTTTTGTGCATATTTGGAAAATAAATGTCTTAAAAGTTGGAGTGCAAAGAAATATGTACTATATTTGCGACCATAAAGAACAAAACAAAGTAACAAGAGCGGATGTTCAAGGAACAGGAAACTCACTAAAGCTAAAATCAGCCGCAAGGCTAACACAAAGTTATTTAACAAATTAAATTTATCGGAGGGTTTATTATGAGAAATGCCATTATTTCCATGATGTTTTTATCGGCTGCCCTTTTACCGACAGTTTCTGTAGCAGGACAAGAAGATTCTAAAGTGACAGACTCTTTGCGCCAGGTATTGAAAAAACAGTGCATAGGCAAAGCAACCGTCACAAAGGAAGCACCCTACAAGACTGGGGACTACATTCCCACTGGTGCAACGTATTTGAATGAAGCCGTGCACAAGTTTTACGGTAACATGGATTATGACTCCCAATTTGACACCAGCTGTCAGAAAGGGGACATAGCGCCGGACTTTGACTATTGTTACATGATTAGCAAGGGCGTTAAAAACAATCCCAATGAAGTGGGCGTGGTATACTACGTCTATTTCAACAAGTCGCAGTGCCAGATTCTGAAGATGAATACGATAGAAAACAAGCTCATGGCAAAGTCTGAAGTGTTCAACTGTGAGAATCTGGGTCTGAACACAAGATTCTCTGATGGAAAATATAATTTCATGGGTAATTTGAGAGATGCTGCCGTTAAATCAAAATACAGCAACAATACCCGTCATAACGAGCTTCTGCAGAGTATGGTTGACCTCAACACAATGGATTATAACGGCGACGGTATTGACGAACTTTTCATCGTATTCGGCCGCACATTGCGCATATACGACGGCAAAGACTTGAAGCAGCTGATGTCTTATACCATACGTAACGAACGCGACAACATCAGTCCTTCATCCGTTGTCTACGACCTGAACGGTGATGGAATCAACGATTATCTGTGCATGTATACACATATGACGGATCCTAATATCAGCGATGAAGCTATATTCACAAATTCTAATTGTGCAGATATTGACGGATTATTGATTTATTCAAAGCGCGACAAAGACGGCAAGGTAACATACAGCTCACCTGTGAAGAAAAACGTGAACGACAGGTCTGACTTTTATGAAAAACATAAAAAGGAGAGTTCCATAAAAGGCATTCGCTCCACCCTAAACATGCAGGTTATTTATCCTGACGGTAAGAACAGTGCGCCAAAACTGGCATTGGCAGTAAACGTGATACGACAGTCTAAAGATGATCAATTTTCTTATATATTTGACCAGCAGCTTACCATTATTGATGTACTCCCGACAATGTTAGATAAGGCTAAAGACTGGTATAAAGTATCTGGTTTTACCACAAGGGAAAGCAAGGCAACGTATTGGCGTTACACAAGGACAAACTTAATGTATACCACCTTATATACTTATTATTACAACAGAAATGTTCCCTATCTCTTCGGCAGACCAGCATTGTGTGGTGCTTCCGTTGACGGAAAGGAAAAACCGCAAAAGATATTCTGGGTTGACGCCGTCTACACCTACAACACCAGTTCACAGTCATTCTCAAAAGATTTTGAAATTCAGGGTAAGCACAAGGAGGACGAAGGTTCCGGTTTCGACCGTGTAGTTGGCGGACAGGTTCTGGCTATTCCAAGCCGAGACCTCTCGAAAGAAGAGTTCGTTTTCATCCTGGCTGATTCAAAGACAGAAACATGGGGTGACTACTACCGCGAGTGGAAGGACATCAGCTTCAAACTGGCTAATGTTTCAACGAAAACCGGAAAATGGGACATCAAAGTAATAAAGGACTATGTGCTTGATGGCAAATCCAAAATTATGGAAAACGGGAAAGAGATGTACGACAGGATAAACTTCAGCTTGACTGACGTAAGCCGCGACAAAGGAATGAAAGTGCGCCTGGAAAGCAAAGAGGTAACAATAACCACACCGGTTATAGACCACATTATATGTGCTGCACCGCTTCCTGGGAATGAATCTGCCACTATCTCTCTCGACGAGACTGAATCGCAGTCAACCAGCAGAGCCATCTCTACTTCATCCACCAGCGGATACTCTCTGGATACATCTTTAAGCTTTTACGATGCGGTGAAATTCTCTGTAGGTACAAGTTACAGCAAGACAGTGTCAAACACTGAAGCAGAAAGCATAACGAAAACCACAGGACAAGGTCTAACAATAACAAATGCCAACGACTATGTACTTTTCAACTGCTATGTAGTAGACAAATTCGACTATGTGATAGACGAATGCGAGTCAACTCCGGAACTGGTAGGATCAAAGTTCAGCATTATGAGACTGCGCGAGAACTTCTGCCGACAGTTCGACTTGCCAGTGGACGAATTCAACCTCCTCATAAAAGGTTCCATGTGTCCAGAAATAACAAACGAAATACTCTGCCACACAACTGGCGATTATAAAACTTATCCTCATGGAAATGCATCAGACGAAGAGGACGTGAAGAAGGCATTGAACTTGAAAAAAGATGACCAATTTGTAATGACTGTTTTTACTGCCCGTTCAGCCAATAACTTGAGAAAAATTTCGGCATCGTTCAACAAGAGCGACAGCAAGACGCAGGGTGAAACAGAAAGCGTAACGATAAAGGCTTCAATAACAATAGATTTCGGCGTTCCAAAGGTAATAAAGTCATCAACTACATTGGCATGGAATGGCGGTTCATCTGAAGCATGGTCGGAAACAATGACACTGGGCGAAGGAACTTCCGTAAACGCTGTGCTGCCCACGTCAAAAGGCGACTGCAATGCCTACAGCATGCTTTACTACAAGAAGAACATAACCACCAAGGAAGGGGCACCTTGCAGCTTTATGGTTGTAAACTGGTATTATCAGGCCAACCAAGACGGCAATGCAAAGATGCGCAACATGAATTTCGATTCTGACGAAACGTCTGGCATCAGCGGCATCGACAACACCGGCAAGGAAGTTGCTTCAGTGGCATACTACGATGCAAGCGGCAGCGAGCACGCAACACCTGTTAAGGGACTGAACATAAAGGTTACAACCTTTGCCGACGGCACCAAGACAACCGTGAAGATGATGAACAGATAAACGCACACCGCTTTTCCAGTCAGCTGAAAAGGAAAAGCAGCAATCCATAAGAGGCTGCCCCCACAAGAAAAAGGGTGCAGTCTCTTTTTTGCATAAAAAGTAGTTTATTGTTAATAAGATTGCTATTTTTGCAGTATTATCAATAACAAGACGACATTATCCCCCCCCTTTGAGTATGGTGACCTTCGATCTTGTGGGAAAGGGATATGGAATGAAATGGATTTAGATACACAAAAAATAGATGAAACTCTCTTTCAGTTGGACGGCATCATTGGCATCCTGCTTAAAGACCATACCACGGGTGAGAATATTATATGGGCTACCGATGAATATTCCCACCGTGGCGCAGCATACGGGGCGAAGTGCCATATCCGTGAGGAACTGATTACCGGAGAGAATGCTACGCTCATACAGCCACGTGTCAAAAAAGAGCGCGATACCCAACTGCTTCGCTCACGCGACAAGGCAGAGGTGTTCACTCCGGCATGGGTCTGCAATAAGCAGAACAATCTCATCGACGAAGCTTGGTTCGGAAAGAGTGGGGTCTTCAATACCGAGAAAGAAGACCACTCTTGGACTGACTCTACGCCGCTGGTATTCCCAAATGGCAAGACTCTTAATGCCTATATAAATGACGTACGACTGGAATTGACTTGCGGAGAGGCTCCATATCTTGTAAGCCGATATGATGCCACTACCGGTATACCCATCCCAATTGGGCATAGAATAGGTCTGCTCGATAGGAAACTTAGGGCCATCAACTGTCTGACACCCGACGATACCGAGGAACTTACCCCTAAGGAACGTAAATTGCTGAAACGAGAATGGCGCAGAAAAGTGTATAGGGCTTACCAAAGCATCTATGGTTTTGAGTGGCAAGGTGACAACTTGCTCCTTGCCCGTGAGGCACTCCTCGTTTCGTTCGTGGAATACTATCAGACAAAATGGAAAGTAAAGAAATTGCCTGATATTGAAGCTCTAAGGAAAGTTGCGGAAATAATTTCGTGGAACATTTGGCAGATGGACGGTCTTACTTACGGAATACCTGGGTTCATTCCAAAAGAAAGGCTTGGAGAACTGATGTTCGCTCCTGACATTCCGCAGGAACGCCTGTGCAGAATAATGCACTGGAGAGGAACAGAACCTCTCAAAGGCGAAGAAGATATATTTATGAATTTGTTGAACCAGCACAAACGTTGATCTATGGCACTAAATTTGATCGAATCTACTTATGCATACAATATAGTGTATGTTTTCTCCATAGATGATGAGCGTCATCGTGGCATACTGAAAGTGGGAAAGGCCACATTGAAAACCACGCCTAAGCCATTCTGCGAAATGCAGCCCAACTGCGATTTGCTCATACAAGCAGCCAAGTCACGCATAAACGACGAAACGCGAACTGCTGCCATACCTTATCACATAGAATACGTGGAGCTGGCCCATTTTATTGCAGAAGACGGGAGAGACCTTTCTTTCTATGACGGTGCCGTACATCAGGTTTTGCTCAACAGCGGATACACACGCCACGTATTTCACGAGTTGGAGGTTGATCCGCAAGAGTGGTTCGATATTAGCAACGTGGAAACAGTGAAGCAGGCCATAGCCGCCGTGAAGGCGGGGCGCTGCTGTATCGACGGTCCAGCCAACAAACAATCAGACATTGTTATAACGTTCCGCGACGAGCAACTGGCTGCTATCTCGCAGACCACGACCTTCTTTGCTCACACAGGCAAGATGCTATGGAACGCAAAAATGCGATTCGGTAAAACGCTCTGTGCCCTAGAGGTGGTCAGGCAGTGCGCTTTTAAGAAGACACTAATCCTTACCCACCGCCCCGCCGTGAAAGGAGGATGGTTCGACGATTTCCGTCTCATAAAGTTTGAGGGCTACAATTATGGATCAAAGCCAAGCGACAACAGGAAGAACGGCCAACCGCAGGCGGGTGAATCATTCAAAACGTTAGACAAGTCGGGAAAACCGTTCATATACTTCGCATCTATGCAGGACTTGCGTGGCTCATGGGACATTACTTCCGGTAAACTTAAGAAAAACCAGGACGTCTTCTCCACCAAGTGGGACTTGGTTATAATAGACGAAGCTCACGAGGGCACAACAACCCCGTTGGGGAAATCCGTAATCCGCAATCTTGAGAGACGGAGCAAGCGTTTTCTCTATCTGTCGGGCACGCCTTACAATATACTTGGCATGTTCCGTCCAGAGGAAATATACACTTGGGACTATGTGCAGGAGCAGGATGCCAAGCTGAAATGGCCCGCACTTCACCCCGGAGAGAAAAATCCATACGAAGGGTTGGCGCATCTCAACATCCGCACCTATAACATTGGCAATGTATTTGCAAACTATAACCACAGCGACGAGGACTATTTCGATTTCTCCGAATTCTTCCGTACGCTCACAGGCAATGAAAAAACTGATGGCAGACCACTCACTGAGGGCGAAGAGGCAGGCGATTTTGCCCATGCCAAGGATGTGCGTGCTTTCCTCGATTTGCTTTGCAAGCCGAATGAAGAGAGCTATTACCCGTTCAGCCGTGAGGAATACAAGGCTTATTTTGCCCACACATTTTGGGTATTGCCGGGTGTAAGTGCCGCCAAAGCGTTGAGTGCCATGTTACAGGCGCACCCCTATTTCAGCCATTTCCATGTGGTTAATGTGGCGGGCGAAGGCGACAAGATGGAGGCGCAGAATGGAAATGACGATTCGGCTAAGACCGACAAGCTGGAGAAGGACTGTGTGAAAAGTGTGAAAGATGCCATAAAAAAACACGAACGCACTATTACGCTCTCATGCGGACGCATGACAACGGGAGTGAGCATAGAGCAGTGGACAGCCGTGTTCATGCTTGCCGGAGGATATACCACCAATGCGGCGGGCTATCTGCAGACCATATTCCGTGCGCAGACACCGTTCAAGTTCACCCCCGGCATCAAGGCGGAATGCTACGCTTTCGACTTCGCCCCCGACCGCACTCTCTCCGTTATAGACAAATTCATAAGGGAAACGCAGCCGAATGGTGGCACAGTCAAGGAGGGCAAGCGGCTCACCGCAGAGTCGTTACTGCGCTTCTGTTCGGTGATAGCCATAGAGGGCGGGCGGACGGTGGATTATGACGCGCGCAAGTTTATGACACAGGTGAACCGCGCCTACGCCGAACACATAGTTGAAAAGGGATTCAAAAACTGGCGACTCTTCACGGGCATCAATGCCGTTGGAGAGAAAGACCTCTCGTGGATAAACGGCATTGCCGACGTGTTGAAAAGTACTGGGGGCAAAAACAATGGCGATGGCAAGGTGAAGATTGCCGACAACGGCATGACGGGTGAAAATGCCGTCAAGGGCACGCTTTCTGAGACAAGCTACTCCCCTGCCCCGCAAACAAAAAAGAAAAAGGCGAAACTATCGCCCGACCAACAGGCGCAAACCTTGCTGCAAGACGTGCTCAATGCCGTTTCCGTGCGTATGCCGATGATGATATACGGTGTGGTGGAGAGCGACGAAAACATATCGCTAGAAAGTTTCATTAGTGGTATAGACAAAGCTTCGTGGGAGGAGTTCATGCCGAGGGGCTTCACCAAAGACCATTTCCGGCATCTGTTGCCCTACTACAACAACGATGCCTTCATCGCTTCTGTGGCCGACATACTCTCCCGCTCAAGAGCCACCGACAGGCTGGACGTAAAGGAACGCGTGGATGCAGTGGCACAGCTGGTATCCACTTTCCATTATCCCGACAAGGAGACGGTGCTAACGCCGTGGCGAGTGGTTAACTTGCACATGGCAAGCACACTGGGCGGCTACGATTTCTTCGACAAGGAACACCGGAAACAGCTTGACGAACCGCGACAGGTGAACGTAAGCGGTGTCACCGACCGTGTGTTCGCCTCTCCCGACACACGTATTCTTGAAATAAACTCCAAGTCGGGTGTCTATTCTCTATGGCTCGCCTATACGCTGTTCCGCACGCAGGGCGAAAACAGTATGTTTGGTCCCCCTGAGACGGAAAAAGAGCGGCGTGCATTGTGGAAACAAGTGGTGGAACGCAACATATTCATAGTATGCAAGACAAAAATGGCTGAGAAGATCACGCGCCGCGTGCTCACCGGCTACGACAGTGAAATATGTCCTAATACCACATGCATTGAGGGACTTGTGGAAAAACTTCGCTCCACCGACAACTACGCGACGATTGTAGAGAAAATTGCAAACCCTAAAACTTACGGCAACAACAAAATGAAAGATAAAAAACTCAGGTTCAACGCTGTGGTGGGAAATCCGCCGTATCAAGTAGAGGGCGTTAGTACTCGGAAAGCTCCCATTTATCATCTCTTCTATAATTTGGCTTTCTGTTTGTCAACCAAAGTTACGCTGATAACTCCTGGACGTTTTCTCTATAAGGCCGGGCAGACACCCGAAGATTGGATGAACAATATTCTTTCTGACCCACACTTTAAGGTAGTGAAGTATTTTCAGAACACGTCTGAAGTTTTTCCTTCCGTAGACATTAAAGGAGGTGTGGTTATATCTTATTGGGATAAAGGAAAAGACTTTGGCGCAGTCGGTTTTTTCTCAGAATACAAAGAACTTGTTTCTATTTTGAAAAAAGTAAAGCAGTGCAAAGAGGCTAATATTTGCGGACTAATATCATCACAAGGATTATACAAGTTCACGGATCAAGTTTTTGAAGATTTTCCAAGAGCAAAGGTCGTGCAGGGCAATGGAACAGGAAGCAAGATAACATCCAATTCATTCAGTGAATTAAGTGAATTGTTCACTCCAACACCAACAGGCAGCGATTCCGTTCAATTATTGGGGTTGTATAAAAAACAAAGAGTGTATCGCTGGATTGAGATGAAATATCTGCAAAGCAACAAGTATCTGCCAAAATACAATGTTTTTGTTCCTGAAGCCAATGGTTCTGGTGCTATTGGCGAGATTTTGAGCACGCCGATGATCGGCACGCCGATGATCGGCCATGCAGACACATTTTTGAGTATAGGATGCTTTGAAACGCAATACGAAGCAGAGGCTTGCATGAAATATATCAAGACCAAGTTTGCGCGCACTATGCTCGGCACATTGAAAGCTACCCAACATAATCCAAGAGATACTTGGGCTAACGTCCCCCTTCAGAACTTCACCACCAACAGCGACATCGACTGGAGCGCAAGCATCTCCGACATCGACCGCCAACTCTACGCCAAATATGGTTTTAGCTCTGATGAAGTGGCTTTCATAGAGAAGATGATAAAGCCAATGGGATAAGGAGCAAAAAACCTTGCTACTAAGCAGAATTTCCCTTCTTCAGCGAATGGATTAGGTCGATCCATTTCTTGAAGATGTGTTCCTTGTAGAAGCGCGTTGCCATGGCGGCGGCTTGTTCGCCCGCCGAGCGGCGCAGATATTCGCTGTCCATCATCTCGGTTATTGCTGCCGTGAGAGCCTGGGTGTCACCCTGCGTGACGAGAATGCCGTTGCGTCCGTTCTCGATGATGTCCGACGCACCGTAGCAGAAGTCGAAAGCCACCGAAGGCAGTGCGCACGACTGTGCTTCGATGAGCGTTATGGGTTGCCCCTCATAGCGCGACGGCATGACGTGAAGGCTGTACAGGGGGTATTTCTCCATTATGCAGCTTGAGCGCCCCATCAGTGTTATGCGGCAGGAGAGGCCGCTCCGGTCAATCTGCTTTTGCAGCGTGGCGTGTTCCTTGCCCTCGCCGTAGATGTCAAGATGCCAGTCGGGATGGCTCTCGGCTATCTCTTTCCAGCAGTCAACGAGGATGTCGAAGCCTTTCTGCCTTTCAAGCCGTCCTACGGCAATCGCCCTCTTCACGCCGTAGCTCTCCACCCTCTTTGCGGGACGTTCAATGAAGTTGGATATCGTCTCCACCCTGCGTGCATGGCGGTACTCTGCTGCATCTCCGGCAGTGAGGCACACTATTGCGTCGGCCTTCCTCTCGGTAAGTCTGAAAAGCGCGTTGTAGGGCGTGAACTTCCTTGCCAGGTGGGATTCGTACACGCACACCGCTTTCGTGCGGCAGAAGGGCAGCAGAATGGCTCCCAGCGTGGTCGTGAAGAATATTATGTCGGGCTTTGTCTGCTTCAAAGCTTTGTTGAGTCGCTTCACTGCCTTTATGAGCGTTGCTATGCGGCTTGCGGTTGTCAATAACTTGCCCTTGCCTTTCACGGCGAACGGCACTCCGAGGCTTATCAGATTTATGCTCCCGTGCAGCTTGTTTGCCGGTTGGCGCGCGTCGTCATAAACGGTTATCAGGCTCACGTCGTGGCCGTATACGGTGGAAAGCTCGTTGGCCTTCTGCGAGACGATGCGTTCCACGCCGCCGTTTTCTGAAAAGTCTTCCACAATGTATGTTATTCTCATAAGCCGTTTTTCCTTTCGCTTCATGCCTTTGTTTTTGCCGCCAGCAGCCGGCAGGTGTTTTTCACGCCGAGCAGGTTTACGAGCAGCGCCTTCACCGAGTCTTTCCATGTGGCATATCCGCCGAGCCTGACGTGCTGGCTGCGCAGTGTTGTGCGGCCTGTCTTGGCATAGGCGTGTATCTGCGCCGTGAGCATGTTGATGTATACGCGGTGCCAGCGCCGTTCCCTTGTGTCGATGTCCAGCTTTTCCACTAGTTCAAACTGCGCCTTCAGCAGTTGCGCCAGTCCGTCGTTCTTGTCGCTTGCCACTATCCCGCTGCCGTTGTAGTGGTAGAGGTACATTCCCCCGTTTGTTGTTGCTATCACGGGGCGCTGCCTAAGTATGAGCGGCAGGATTAGCATGTCTTCGTATTTTCTGCCCACGGGGAACAGTGTGTCAGCCGTGAAGAGTTTTCTCTTGTATATCTTGTTCCACGCCCAGCAGTGCTCCGTGCCGCGGTAAGCGAGCCAGTCGAGCGGGTCGTCGAACACGTTGTCGCCAGGCGAGAACAGAGTCTCGTCTGCCCTGCCGGGGTTTTGCAGCACGGGATATTCTAGAATGTCGTATTCCGGATGCTCTTTAAGCATACTGAGCAGATGGCTGTAAGTGCCGGGCGCCACTTCGTCGTCGCTGTCGGCAAACGTAACGTATTGTCCGTGGGCGCGAGCCAGTCCGTAGTTGCGCGCATCCGAGAGGCCGCCGTTTTTCTTGTGGTAGACGCTTATGCAGTCCACCCTCACGGCATATTCGTCGGCAATGGCAGAGCTGCCGTCAGTTGATCCGTCGTCAACGAGTATAACCTCGCAGTTGCAGGTTTCCTGGCTTATTATGCTTTTTATGCAGCGCGGCAGTGTTTCTGCCACGTTGTATACGGGTATTATAACGGTAAGGAGTGTGTCCATAGCATCAGTATGTTTTTAGCCGTGTTCCATCTGAAGAGCAGTTTCCGCGCTGTGGAATAGCGGCTTTTTGTTGTGTTGCACGACGCCACGCCTTCATGCCGGCGGAACATTATCAGCGGCTGGTTTATGAACCTTACGTTGAAGAAGAATGCCGCCACGTTTCCTATCCATATGTCGTGCATGGGAATGTCGTGTGGAAAGGGCAGTGCCTTGTCGAGCACTTCTCTTTTGAACGCCATGCAGCAGCCCGTGTATCCGTTGTGGGCAAGAAGGTTGTACATGCGACCGTGTCTCACGTGCATCACACTGTATAGCGACGGCATGACGGTCTCGCCACGAGTGTTGGCAACCAGTGCGTCGCTCACCACGCATGCGCAGCCTTTTTTCGTCAGATACTCCATCATCACGCCTACTTTCTGCGGCAACCATACGTCGTCCTGGTCAGAGAGGAATATGTAGTCGCCTTTTGCCAGCCTGAGGGCGTTCTCGAAGTTTGCCGTCGGCGAGTGTCTTTCCGAAGTGTTGACGACAACCCTTATCCGCTTGTCGTGCATGGACTGGATGATGGCAGTGGTATTGTCCGTCGAGCCGTCGTCTGAGACGATTACCTCGTCGGTTTCGCCCAGTTGCGGAAGGATGCTCTCAAGTTGCTCCGTTACGAACCGTGCGCCGTTGAAGGTTGCCATGCATACTGTTATCATCGTGCGGGTGTGTTGGTGTTTAGTTTACTATGGCAATCTTGCATACCGTGCCGCTGTCTCCGCTTTCGGTGGCAGTGTTCACCATGTATATTCCGCTTGCCACGCGCTTTCCTTTCTTGTCGCACCCGTCCCACTGGAACGAGCCGCCCGTGCTGCGCCCTTCAGCCACTATTGCTCCGCTGGTGGTGGTTATCTTCACGTCGGCGTTGTAAGAGAGTCCCACAACCGTTATCATTCCCGTGTATCCGGGTTTCACGGGGTTTGGATAGGCCCACACGTTGTCTTTCGTCATAGAGTCGTTGGTCTTCGATGCGTTGCTCTGCACGGAGCACAACCCTTTGTCGGTGCCGATGTATACGACGCCCGTTTCGGTGTCTATCACAATCTTCTGCACCACGTCAGAGAGCAGGCAACTGTTTGATGCCTGGAAGTGTGCCTCTTGCACCATGTTGTCGGCACTTATCACGTAAACGCCGTCGGTGCTCGTGCCCACCCATTTCCTGTTGGCATTGTCTATGGCAATGGTTGAGATGTCTATTCCTGCCAAGAGATAGTCGGCGTAGTTGGTGCCGTCGTTTCGCGGCACTTTTACCTGGTAGAAGCCCTTCGACGGGTCGCGCTGGTATTCGTCGTTCAAGAGCAGCAGTCCGACGTTCGATCCTACCCATATGTTTCCGTCCTTGTCTTCGGCGAGCGATTTGCATCCGAAGATGTTTTCTATCGCCGAGTTGTCTTCGTTTACGAAGGTGGTGTATTTGTAGAGCGTCTCGCCGTCGGCAGAATAGCAGTATACGCCGGGGTTGGCGTGTCGCCCCGTGTTGAACCACAGTCTGCCGTGAGAGTCGTAGCCCATGAACTTGGCGTTGTTCACCTGGTCTTGGTCGAGGGTCTGCGCGGGTTCAGACCACGACTTTTTTGCCGCGTCGTATTTCAGTATAGGTTTCTCCGCCTGCATGTTCATCATCCAGAGCGTGTTGTCCTTGTCGTAGAAGAGCGATGTTATAATCTGGTAGTTTACCAGGTTTTCAAGTCCCTTTACGAACGATATGGGACTGTTGTCGTGGCTGAAGCGGTTCAGCAGTTTTCCGTTCTGGAATTCGTACAGTCCGCTTTGGCAGCCCGCCATTATGTGGTTCTCGTCTTTTGGGTCAATGTCAAGACAGAGTATGTCGCCGTACTTCACGTTGTATTTTTCCCCGATACCCGTGTTGTCGTAAGTAGTCCACGAATTGTCGGAGATGTTGTATATCTGTATGGCGGCAGGATTGTTGTAGTCCCATTCTGCGCCGTTGCACATGTATATCTTCCCGTTGTGCATTTTCATGAATCCCACGGTGTTGTATTTCGGTGCCACGGGATTTATGTCCTGGTGCAGAACGGTGACTGTCCCGCTGGCGTCAGTGGTGTAAGCCTGTAGCTTCTGGTCCTTCTGGTTTGTCCAGTAGCAGCGGTTGGTCTTGTCGTATGCGGTGTACTGCGTGTATCCGTTGTCCTGGCTTATTGTTGCGGAGTTAGGGTTGCTGAACGTTATGCTTTCGGTTGTAGCCTTCCAGTTGTTCTTGTCGAGAAGGTTGTCGGCGGTATTGCCCACCATTACGCCTGAGCCTGTGTTTATGTATATGCTGCTGCCCTTCACGGCACACGTATTTACCTGCATGCCCAGGTTTATTGTCTCGCGCACTATGGCGTTCTCCATGTCTATCTGCACCAGTCCGAAGGCAGTGCACAGGTATGCTATGTTGCCGCTGACAACGATGTCGTTTACTGTCTTGTCGGCGTTCATAGACTTGTTGCCGTAGTCTGCAATGTTCTCAACGTTCTGCTTGCTGTCGAGCAGGTCAATGTTGTAGTTGTCGTAGACTATGATAAGTTTCTTTGCCGTGTTGTTCCATGCAATCCTGCTTATGGTGCAGTCGCTTAGCGGGTATGCCTTGTCGAAGGTGGTGACGCTTCCGTCGGCTATGCCGTAGGCAAAGAGGTCTCCCGAGCTTAGCACGTACACCTGTTGTCCTGCGGGTTCAATGTCGGTAATGTCGCCGTAAGCCATGTATGTCTTCCAGTTGCTGAAAGAGTCTGCCGTGTCGGCAGCAGCGTTCATCGTTGCCGCGGCCAGCAGTGAAAGGATTGCCGTTGTGTGTCTGCGCATAATTAAAGTTCTTTTCCACTATAACGCCGTATAGTGCCGTTTTATTGCTTGCCGCCGGAGTTTTGGCGCCGTTTGTGCGTAGCTGCCCTGCCTGTGTCAGCCGGCTTTCTGCTTCAGGTATGCCGCCAGCTTCTCCACTGCGCGTGCGCGGTGGGAAATGTGGTTCTTTATGTCGTTGCCCAGCTCGGCAAACGTCTTGTCGTAGCCTTCGGGACGGAACACTGGGTCATATCCGAAGCCCGACTCTCCCCTCTTCTCCTTTGTTATCTCGCCTTCCACGATGCCTTCGAATATCGTTGGTGCGGCATTGCTGCCGGTTGCCTCCGCCTGTTCGGAAAGGATGCAGGCTATTGCCGTTCTGAAGCGTGCGCGCCGGTTTTCCTTGCCGTCAAGCTCGCCCAGCAGTTTCTTCATGTTTGCCTCGCTGTCGTGGCCTTCGCCTCCGGCGTAGCGTGCCGAGTATACTCCCGGCCGTCCGTCCAGTGCTTTAACCTCAAGGCCCGTGTCGTCGGCAAAGACGCTCATGCCGTAGTGGCTGTACACGTATTCTGCCTTTATCTTGGCGTTCTCTTCCAGCGTGGTGCCCGTTTCGGGAATGTCGACGTTGCATCCGATGTCGCTGAGCGAGAGCACTTCGAACCTTTCGCCCAGTATCTCTCTTATCTCTTCGAGCTTGTGACTGTTGTTTGTTGCGAATACTATTTTCATGTTCTGTCGTTGTCCTGTTTGTTGTCCTTGTCTTTTTCCTTTTCCTTTGCGGCAGTGCCGCCGCCCACGGCATGCAGCTGGCTGTCTTTCTTGCTAACCTTCACCTTTATTGGGTCGAACCCTTCGCCGAACACGCCCTGCACGCTGCTCTGGCTAACGAAGGCGTTGGGGTCTATAGTCTTTATGATGCGGAATATGAGCACGCTCTCCCTCTTTTTTGCCATAAGGCAGATAACCTTCATCGGCACGCCGGAATACCATCCGTGGCCGTCGAGAATGGTCATGGTGTGGTCGGTGTGCTTGGCTATGGCGTTGGCTATCTCCTGGTATTTCTTCGAGAAAATCATAAACTGCACCGACTGCCTCTGCCAGTTCATCACGAAGTCGAGCATGGAACATTCGATGAACATGGTGCAGAGTCCGAACACAACTTTCTGGCAGCGTATGGAAATGACACCGAACGAGTCGACGAAGAGGCTGCTGCTTATGATGCAGAGGTCAACCATGATCATTGCCTTTCCCAGCGACACGTTGTGGTGCTTGTTCACCAGTGCCGCCACGATGTCGGTGCCGCCCGTGCTTCCGTTGCTGAGGAACACTATGGCTAGAGCCGTTCCGGTGAGCATACATCCTATGACGAGCGACATGAAGTCGTTGCCCTCGCCCATCAGCTTGAGGAAGGTGCCGTCGGGCTGTTCCACTATCTTCTGCGCTATTTCCAGCATTATGGTGAGCGCGAAGGTGGCATAGATGGTCTTGGTAAGGAATTTCACTCCCAGTTCCTTCAGCGCCACAATGATGAGCAGTGCGTTGATGATGAAGAACGTGTATTGCACGGGGAATTTAGTGGCATAGAAGATAATCGCTCCCACACCGGCTATTCCGCCCGTAACAATCTGGTATGGCAGAAGGAATACCGTGAAGCCGAATGTGTAGAGAAGGAGACCGAGCGTGATGTTCGTATAGTCGCGTGTTTCCCTTAATACCGCTTTTCCTGTGGGGCTGCTCAAAAAAGCCTTTATGCCGTTGTTTCCGTTCGTTGGTGTCTGCATGGGGTAATGATTTTAGGTTGATGTGTAAGCCAAGGCGCATTTTTTTCCGCTCGCCTCTGGCGGAAACAAGCGTCTCCCCCACCCTGCTGCCTTTTCCCGGGAAGCGGGGCAAGGGAGCGGAGAGTGTCATTTTATAACCACGTTTACAATCTTCTTCGGCACGACGATGACCTTAATGACCTGCTTTCCGTCGAGGTATTTCTGGCTCTTCTCGTCGGCAAGCACGGCATTCTTCACCGTCTCGTTGTCGGCGTCAACGGGGAACGTCATCTGGAACCTTGCCTTTCCGTTGAAGCTGACGGTCAGCTGCATGCTGCTCTCGGCAAGATACTCATCGTTGCATACAGGCCACTGGGCGTCGCACACGGTGGTGGTGTTGCCCAGCTGATGCCATAGTTCTTCGGCAATGTGCGGAGCGAACGGCGCGAGCAGCACAACGACGTGTTGCAGCAGTTCGCGGTTGCGGCACTTTGTCTGTTGCAGCTCTCCCACGCAAATCATGAATGCCGATATGCTGGTGTTGTATGAGAAGTGCTCGATGTCGTGCGTAACCTTCTTGATGAGCTTGTGGACGCTCTTCAGTTGTTCCGGTGTGGCCTTGTCGTCGTTGGGCAGGAACTGTCCGTCGCGGCTGAAGAAAAATGCCCACAGTTTTTTCAGGAAGCGGTGGCAGCCGTCGATGCCGTTGGTGTCCCAAGGCTTGCTTGCCTCCACCGGACCGAGGAACATCTCGTAAAGGCGCAGCGTGTCGGCGCCGTATCTCTCTACTATCATGTCGGGGTTTACGACGTTGAACATCGACTTCGACATCTTCTCTATGGCCCATCCGCAAACGTACTTGCCGTCTTCGAGTATGAACTCGGCGTTGGCGTATTCCGGTCGCCACTGCTTGAAGGCTTCAGTGTTGAGCACGTCGCCGTGAACGATGTTCACGTCAACGTGTATCGGCGTAACTTCGTATTTGTCTTTCAGGTTAAGGCTTACGAACACCGGCGCCTTCGAGTGGTCGTCTGTGTTTATGCGGTAAACGAAGTTTGAGCGTCCCTGTATCATGCCCTGGTTCACGAGTTTCTGGAACGGCTCTTCCGTGCACGAGTATCCGTAGTCGTGGAGAAACTTGTTCCAGAACCTTGAGTAGATGAGGTGTCCGGTGGCATGTTCCGTTCCGCCCACATAAAGGTCTACGTTCTTCCAGTATTCGTCGATGTCCTTGTCTACCAGCGCCTCGTTGTTGTGGGCGTCCATGTATCTCAGGTAGTAGGCCGACGAGCCGGCGAAGCCCGGCATGGTGTTCAGTTCGAGCGGGAACACTGTCTTGTTGTCCACAAGACTCTTGTCCACCACTTCTTCCGTTTCGGCGTTCCAAGCCCATTTGCGTGCGTGTCCAAGCGGCGGCTCGCCCGTTTCCGTGGGCTTGTATTGGTCAACCTCCGGCAGTTCCAGCGGCAGGGCCTTCTCGGGCAGCATGTATGGCATGCCGTCTTTGTAGTATACGGGGAACGGCTCTCCCCAGTATCTCTGGCGCGAGAAGATGGCGTCGCGCAGACGGTAGTTAACCTTCACGCGTCCGATGCCCTTCTCTGTAACGTATTTCTTTGTGGCAGCGATGGCCTGCTTCACTGTCAATCCGTTGAGCGAGAATCCGTCTGCTGATGTCTTGCCTTCGGCAGGCGAGTTGCACACGGTGCCCTCCTTTGCGTCGAAGCTCTCCTCGCTAATGTCAGCCCCCTCGATGAGCGGCACTATGGGCAGGTTGAAATGCTTTGCAAAGGCATAGTCGCGGCTGTCGTGTGCAGGCACGGCCATGATGGCTCCCGTGCCGTATCCGGCAAGCACGTATTCTGAAATCCACACGGGGATATTGTCGCCGGTGAACGGGTTTACTGCATACGAACCGCTGAACACGCCAGTAACCTTGTGGTTGGCCATGCGGTCAAGCTCGGTGCGTTTCTTCACGTATGCCAGGTATTCGTCTACGGCTGCTTTATGCTCAGGTGTGGTGAGCTTCTCAACGAGTTCGCTCTCGGGGGCGAGCACCATGAAGGTAACGCCGAATATGGTGTCGGCACGCGTGGTGAAGATGGTGAAGTCGATGTCCTTGCCGTAAACCTTGAACTGCATTTCCGTTCCTTCCGAGCGGCCAATCCAGTTGCGCTGCGTCTCCTTCATGCTGTCGGTCCAGTCGACGGTGTCCAGTCCGTCGAGCAGTCTCTGTGCATAGGCGCTCACGCGCAGGCACCACTGGCGCATCTTCTTCTGCACCACGGGATATCCTCCGCGTTCGCTCACGCCGTCTACAACCTCGTCGTTGGCGAGCACCGTGCCAAGGCCGGCACACCAGTTTACCATCGTTTCGCCGATGTATGCCACGCGGTAGTTCATGAGCGTCTGCTGCTGCTGCTTTTCGTCCATGGCGTTCCACTCTTCGGCAGTGAAGGCCAGGTCTTCGGTCTTGGCAATGCTTTCAGTGCCTTCCGACCCTCTCTGGGCGAAGTTCTCCACAAGCTTTTCTATCGGCTGTGCCTTTTGCTGAGAGTTGTCGTAGTATGAGTTGAACATTTTCTGGAAAGCCCACTGCGTCCATTTGTAGTAGCCCGGATCGCATGTGCGCACCTCCCTGTCCCAGTCGAACGAGAAGCCGATCTTGTCCAGCTGCTCGCGGTATCTCTTAATGTTTGCCTCTGTCGTTATGGCCGGGTGCTGGCCTGTTTGTATGGCATACTGTTCTGCCGGAAGTCCGTAGGCGTCGTATCCCATCGGGTTCAGCACGTTGAAGCCGTTCAGTCGCTTGTAGCGGGCATAGATGTCGGAAGCTATGTAGCCCAGCGGGTGCCCCACGTGGAGTCCCGCCCCTGAAGGGTAAGGGAACATGTTGAGCACGTAATATTTCTTCTTTCCTTTGTCGTTGGCCACCTTGTAGGTCTTGTCTTCCACCCACTGGCGTTGCCATTTCTTTTCGATGTCGTTGAAGTTATACTCCATTTCTTTATGATGTTTTTTTGTTTTTTCTGATTTTGGCGCAGCTGTGCTGGCAGGCGCGGCTGCAGCGCACGGCAGCAAGCAACATCTGCATTTGCATGCGTAAATGCCTAACTTCTGCAAAGATAATGCAATTTGCGCTAATAGCTTAACCGCCACACTTAATATTTTGCGTATGGCATGGCGTTATGTCTTCAGTTTTTTGTGTGCAGACGGATGAAGGCCGAAAATAAAGTTTCAGTGTTGACGTAATATTTGGCGCAAATAATCGTTATGAAGATTGATGGAAAACAACAACAGCTATTCGCATATAGTGAAATACACAAGTCTGTTCGGCGGCGTCCAGGTGCTGAACATACTCATGGGAGTGGTGCGCAACAAACTTGTTGCTGTGATACTCGGTCCGATGGGAATGGGACTTGTGGCCCTTTTCTCGTCGACGATAAAGCTTGTGGTTGATTCCACCAATTTCGGACTTCACATCAGTGCCGTTAGACAGATGTCGAGCGCCTTCGACCGTGGCGACGATCAGCGGCTCGTCCACGAGATACACGTGTTCCGCCACTGGACTGTGCTCACTGCTGTGCTCGGCTTGCTGGTGTGCGCCCTTCTGAGTCCGCTCCTTAGCCGCTGGACGTTCTCCTTCGGCAACCACACGCTGCATTTCGTCTTCCTCTCGCCCGTTGTTGCGCTCACTACGCTCACCGCCGGTGAGACGGCAATAATGAAAGCCACGCGCAGGCTGAAGGAACTTGCCGTCAGCTCGCTGCTGGGTGCAGCCGGGGTGCTTGCCGTGTCGGTGCCCATTTATATGGTCTACAGCTACAAGGCCATCGTGCCGTCGCTCCTACTCATGGCGCTGGTGCAGGCCTTTGTCGTCATGCGCTACTCGCTGAAGCGCTACCCCCTGCAGCGCCGGTTCTCGCTGTCGTACATCAGGGAGGGCTACTCGTTCATAACGCTCGGAATAGCCTTTGTTACAGTAGGGATGATGGGCAGCGGGGCCGAATTCCTGATAAGGGCGTTTCTGAGCCGCATGTCTGACGTTGACACGGTGGGCCTTTACAACGCCGTGTATGTGATGGTCGTCAACTATGCGGGACTTGTGTTCACTGCCATAGACACCGACTACTATCCCCGCCTCTCGGCCATACGCCATCCGGGGCGGCCTATGAACGAACTGGTGAACAGCCAGATTGAGGTGAGCCTGAACATAGTGTCGCCGTTGCTCGTGCTTTTCATCCTCTCCATGCCAGTGCTCCTGCCCGTGCTTTACAGCGGCAAGTTCGTCTCTGCCCTGCCAATGCTCCAGGCGGCAGCCCTGTCGATGTATGCAAGGGCCGTTTTCCTGCCCATGGAATACATATCTCTTGCGCGCGGAAACTCGCTTGTGTTCCTCCTGGTAGAGGCTTTCAGCAATGTGCTGCTCGTGGCGCTTGTAATGCTGGGATACGTGTTCTTCGGACTGCTGGGGATTGGCATTGCCATCACCGTGGCTTACGTTATGGAAATGCTCTTTGTCTTTCTCGTCACGCGGCTGCGCTACCTCTACAAGCCGTCGCGTCAGGTGCTCTGTGCCATGGCGGTGCATTTCGCTCTGGCAGGGCTTGTGTATATGGCCACTTACGTTGACAGCTGGCTCCTCTACTGTCTGTCGGGCGGCGTACTGTTTGCCATTGATGCATGGTATTCGCTGCGTGTGGTGAACAGGAACATTTCCTTAGTTGCCAAGATACGCCGCAAGCTTCATATATAGAAGCCTACGGAGGGTCAGTACAGCTCCAGCTCCATGTCCACCACGTCGAGCCAACGGCCGAACTTGTAGCCCACTTTCCTGAAGTGCGACACTTTCTCGAACCCCATCCTGGCATGGAACTCCAAGCTGGCGGTGTTCTCCTCCGTTATGCAGGCAATAAGGTTGCGCGCACACTTGCGCTTGTTGCATTCCTCCACGAGGCGGCGCATCATCATCGTTCCCGCTCCCCTGCCCTTGTGTTCGGGGTCAAGGTATATGGTCACTTCAAGCGTGTTGCTGTAGGCACGGCGCTCCTTCCACTGGTGAACGCAGCAGTAGCCCACAACTTTGTCTCCCTGCAGCGTGTCGACGCACACGAAATACGGGTATTCGGCTGCTATGCCGCGCATCCTCTGCGTCATCTGCTGGAGCGTAAGCGGTTCCGTTTCAAAAGATGTTGTGGTCTTCTCAACGTAGTGGTTGTATATGTCGGTTATGGCCTGCGCGTCGCTGTCCGTAACGGGGCGCAGAACCATTTCCCCTGTTTCCTTCCTTTCCGTCATGTTTGTGTTCCTCCTGTTTTGTTTGTGTCCTTCTGCTTGTTTGTGTCCTTGGTTGTGGCAGAAGTGTTATGCGCTTACTATGTTCTTTATTTCGTTCAGCTTGTTCAGCGCCTCCATTGGCGTCAGGTTGTTGATGTCTAGCCCCAGAATCTCGTCGCGCACCCGGCAGAGCACGGGGTCGTCGAGCTGGAAGAAGCTCAGCTGCTCGCCTCCTTTCGATACGGCCTTCTCCAGTGCCTTTCCTGCCTGCCCCACCCCGCTGTTGTCGGCTTCCAGCTGTTTAAGGATAACGTTGGCCCTGTCGATGATGCTCTTTGGCATACCGGCAATCTGTGCCACGTGGATACCGAACGAGTGTTCCGATCCGCCGCGTTCCAGCCGCCGCAGGAAGATAACCTTCCCGTTCATCTCCTTCACGCTGACGTTGTAGTTCTTTATGCGGCTGAAGTTCTTCTCCATCTCGTTCAGCTCGTGGTAGTGTGTGGCGAACAGCGTGCGTGCTGCCGAGCGCGGGTGCTCGTGCAGGTATTCCACTATTGCCCAGGCAATAGAGATGCCGTCGTATGTGCTCGTGCCGCGTCCCAGCTCGTCGAAGAGCACGAGGCTTCGCGGCGTGGCGTTGTTCAGGATGTTGGCAGCCTCGGTCATCTCCACCATGAAGGTCGACTCGCCCATCGAGATGTTGTCGCTCGCCCCCACCCTGGTGAATATCTTGTCGACGATGCCTATCTTTGCGCTTTCGGCCGGCACATAGCATCCTATCTGCGCCATGAGCGTTATGAGTGCGGTCTGTCGGAGCAGTGCCGACTTTCCCGCCATGTTCGGACCGGTAATAATCATTATCTGCTGCTTGGCCGAATCAAGGTATATGTCGTTCGGCACGTATCTCTCGCCTGCCGGCAGCTGCGTCTCTATCACTGGGTGACGTCCCTGCCGTATGTCTATTACTATTTCGTCCTGAACCACCTGCGGGCGCACGTAGCGGTGCTCTTCGGCAGTCTTGGCGAACGACAGCAGGCAGTCGAGCTGCGCTATGCAGTGGGCGTCGGTCTGTATGGTGTGTATGTAGTGCTGGGTGTTCTGCACAAGGCTCTGGAAGAGTTTTGCCTCAAGCACCAGAATCTTGTCTTCTGCCCCCAGAATCTGCTCCTCATACTGTTTCAGCTCCTCTGTGATGTAGCGTTCCGCCTGTGCCAGCGTCTGTTTCCTTATCCATGTGGCGGGCACTTTGTCCTTGTACATGTTCCTCACCTCAAGATAGTAGCCGAAAACGTTGTTATAGCCTATCTTCAGGCTTGCTATGCCCGTTTCTTCCGTCTCGCGCTCCTGTATCTTCAGCAGGTAGTCCTTGCCGTTGTAGGCTATGTCGCGCAGGCGGTCCAGCTCCTCGTCAACTCCGCTTCTTATCACGTGCCCCTTGTTCACCATCTGCGGCGGGTCCGGCTCTATCTCCCGCTCTATGCGTGAGGTCAGTTCGGCGCAGGCGTCTATCTTCTCGGCCATCATTGCCAGCGTGTTGTTGCTCGACTGTGCGCATGCCTCCTTTATGGGCTGCATGCACTGCAGGGCGTTCTTCAGCTGAACCATCTCGCGCGGCGACACTCTGCCCGTGGCCACCTTTGCCGCTATGCGCTCCAGGTCGCCCACCCCGCTGATGTTCTCGTCGACGGTCTGCCGGAACGCGGTGTCCTTGAAGAACTGTTCCACCACGTCAAGGCGCTTAGCTATGTCTGCGGCACTGCGCAGCGGGAAGCGCACCCATCGTCCGAGCATGCGTGCACCCATGGGCGATGCCGTGCGGTCTATCACGCTGAAGAGCGAGCTGCCGCCCTCCTGCATGGGTTGCGTAAGCTCGAGCGAGCGTACGGTGAAGTTGTCGAGCCTGACGTAGCGTTCCTCGTCGATGCGCGCTATCGAGGTGATGTGCCCAATCTGCGTATGTTGCGTTATCTCAAGGTATTGCAATATTGCGCCGCTTGCCGTGATGCCGTTTTTCAGATGGTCTATGCCGAAGCCTTTCAGGCTCTTAACGCTGAAGTGCTTGTGCAGCTTCTGGCGTGCGGTCTGCTCGTTGAACACCCACTCGTCGAGTTCGAATGTGAAGTGTTTCGTGCCGAAGAAACGCTCGAAGTCGGCTTTCTTCCCTCTCTCGAAGAGCACCTCCTTGGGCTGGAAGTTGGCAATGAGTTTCTGTATGTAGTCGTATGGCCCTTCGGTGGTGAGGAACTCGCCCGTTGAAATGTCGAGGAACGCCACTCCGCACGCCGCCTTGCCGAAGTGCACTGCCGCCAGGAAGTTGTTCTCCTTGTAGTTCAGCACGTTGTCGGTCAGGGCCACGCCCGGCGTGACAAGTTCCGTTATGCCCCTCTTCACGAGCTTTTTCGTGAGCTTGGGGTCTTCCAGCTGGTCGCATATGGCAACCCTCCTGCCGGCGCGTATGAGCTTCGGCAGATAGGTGTCGAGTGCGTGGTGGGGGAATCCCGCCATTTCTGTAGAGGGCTTAGTGCCGGAATTGTTGCGCTTGGTGAGCGTTATTCCCAGAATGCGGCTGGCATCCACGGCGTCGTCGCAGTATGTTTCGTAGAAGTCTCCGCATCGGAAGAGCAGCAGTGCGTCGGGGTGTTTTGCCTTCAGCGAGAAGAACTGCTGCATCATCGGTGTCAGTCCCTTTTCTTTTTGAGCCATATATTGTCTTTCGGGTTTATTTTGCGTCAACCATGTTCAGCACTGTCTGCGTGAGGTATGGGCGCATCTTGCTGTATGGTATGGTGAAGCAGGGCATGCCTGCGGCGTAGCACAGCAGTTCATACTGCTGGTAGATGAACACCACGCCCTTGTCGCTCAGGCAGGGTGGGGTGACGGGCAAGGGTAGGGCGTCGACCACGGCGTCGGTTATTATCTGCTCCTGCATCTGCTCGTCGTTGAAGTTTTCTCCCATCTCCTTGAAATACTGTCTGAGACCTTCTTTCAGCAGTTTGAAGAAGCCATCTGACGCCGTGTTGCGCAGCATGTCGGTGCCGAAGCGGCGACCGTCGCTCTTGCGGAACGTGGTGCTTGCCGACACGGTGCTCCCGTGTGCGCCGCCGGTGTATATGTACTGCTGGCTGGTGAAGGTGACGTATCCCTTTCCCTCGTATGTCTTGGTTATGTAGTAGTCGTTCTCGTAGCCCACGTCGGCAGCGTCGCCGCATTCCTTGCGCTCCTTCTGCAGGCTGGCGAAGGCCTGGTTGCCGTAGTATTTCGCCATGGCGTCAACGTCGGTCACGTCGCCCTTGTAAGTGCCGCCCAGCTGTTCGCTGATGTATTCGCAGAGCACGTTCTTTGCCGTCTCGCTGCCCGTGGTGGGGTATTCAACCTTTATGTCCACCCTTGTGCGGCCCGTTTCCTTCTGGAATTTCACTGAGTCTATGGACAGTTTCCCGCCGTCGTCTTCCTGTGCGGGTTGTGCCGTTGCCACGGTGTCGGTGGCGTTGTCTTGCTTGTTGTCTGCCGTGTTCTTGTTTCCGCATGAGAAAACGACTGTGGCAGCCATAAGTGCCGGTAACAGAATTCTTTTCATAGTTTTTATGTTTTACGGTTTTGTCGTATTGCTTTCCTTTTTCTTCCTCAGCATGCAGTAGAGGCCGAGCGCCACGAAGGGCACAGAGAGCAGCTGCCCCATGTCGAGCGGCAGCGATGCTTCGAAGGCTTCCTGCACTTCCTTGGTGTATTCGATGAAGAAGCGTGCCGTGAAGATGTATGTCAGGCAGAGGCCGAAGAAGAATCCCGTGCCTACCTTTTCGGGGTGGCGGCGGTATATGGCCAGTCCGACGAACAACAGGATGATGTATGCCACGGCCTCGTAGAGCTGTCCGGGATGGCGGGGTAGGGCGTCCACCTGTTCGAAGACGAAAGCCCACGGCACGTCGGTCACCTTGCCTATTATCTCTGAGTTCATCAGGTTGCCCAGCCTTATGAAGCACGCCGTCACGGGCGTTGCCAGGGCGATGTTGTCGAGCACCGTCCATATTCCCAGCTTCGTGCGCCTTACGTATAGCCACAGTGCCAGCATCAGTCCCAGCGTGCCGCCGTGGCTTGCCAGTCCGGCATATCCCGTGAAGCGCCATCCGCCGTCTTCCATGAAGCGTATGGGCAGGAACATCTCGACGATGTGCGTGCCCGAAGAGAGGAAGTAGCCGGGCTCGTAGAACAGGCAGTGGCCAAGGCGCGCCCCGACCAGTATGCCCACGAAGCAGTAGATGAAGAGCGGCTCGAAGAGCGTCTCGCTTATCTTCTGCCGCCTGTAGAGGTCTTTCACTATTAAGTATGCCGCCAGCAGGCCTATGAGCCAGCACAGGGCATACCACCGCATTGACAGGCTTCCGATGTGGAAAGCCACAATGTCGGGATTCCAGTTGACGAACAGCGTTGCCATAGGATATATATTATGGAGTGGGGGAGCGTTACACGTTAAAGCGGAAGTGCATGATGTCGCCGTCCTGCACCACATATTCCTTTCCCTCTATGCCAAGCTTGCCTGCTTCGCGCACGGCTGCCTCAGAGCCGTACTGTATGTAGTCGGCATACTTTATAACCTCGGCACGGATGAAACCTTTCTCGAAGTCGGTGTGTATCACACCCGCACACTGCGGCGCTTTCCAGCCCTTGTGGTAGGTCCACGCCTTCACTTCCATCTCGCCGGCGGTGATGAAGGTCTCAAGGTTCAACAGCGAGTAGGCTTTCTTTATAAGGCGGTTCACGCCGCTCTCCTCAAGTCCCAGCTCGTCGAGGAACATGCGCTTGTCTTCGTAAGTGTCCAGCCCCGCAATGTCTTCCTCCGTCTTGCCGGCAATGACCAGCGTCTCGGCACCTTCCTCACTGGCAATCTCCTCAATGCGCTGCGAGTGGGCGTTGCCTGTCTTGGCGCTTGCCTCGTCAACGTTGCACACATAGAGCACGGGCTTTGCCGTGAGCAGGAACAGGTTGCGTGCCGCCTCCTGCTCTTCCTTGGAGTCGAACTCCACCGTGCGTGCGTTCTTTCCCTGTTCCAGCACCGCCTTGTAGCGTTCCAGCACGCCCACTTCAGTCTTGGCGTCCTTGTTGCCGGCAGTAGCCACCTTCTGCTGCTTGCCCAGGCGGCTCTCTATGGTCTCAAGGTCCTTCAGCTGCAGCTCGGTGTCTATTATCTCCTTGTCGCGCACGGGGTCTATCGTCCCGTCGACATGCGTGATGTTGTCGTCGTCGAAACATCTGAGCACGTGTATTATGGCGTCGGTCTCGCGGATGTTGCCCAGGAACTTGTTTCCAAGGCCCTCGCCCTTCGACGCACCCTTCACCAGGCCCGCAATGTCTACAATCTCGCACGTGGCGGGAACGATGCGTCCCGGATGGACTATCTCGGCGAGTTTCGTCAGACGCTCGTCGGGGACGGTTATTACGCCCACGTTGGGCTCGATTGTGCAGAAGGGGAAATTAGCAGCCTGTGCCTTTGCGCTCGACAGGCAGTTGAAGATTGTGGACTTCCCCACGTTGGGAAGACCCACTATACCACATTTTAGTGCCATTTTCTATATTCGTTTTTTTATTGTTCCTTTGTTGTGACGTTTCTTTCCCTGCCCGCCTTAACTGGCGACAGGGCATAATATTTCAGTCTGCGAAATTACAACATTATTTTAAAACAATGTAGCTTTCCTGTCGATATTTGCGGAACCGCCCGATATTCTGCCGTTGAAAAATACGCCGCAACGCCTTGACAAGGGTAGGGGAATGATGTCTCTTTGCAGTATGCAAGCGGAATAATTTTCACACCATGCACCGACGGCTTTACCCGAAATGCCGCTTTTGTCCAAATAGCCACTGAAATGGTTGGAATTTCTTGTGAAAGTGCAAAAGTGCAAAATTGCAAGCCTCTTGCAAAAAGTAGTAAAAAATATAACTCATTGATAATCAATGATGATAATAAAATGAACTCTAAAGTGCAAGCGTGGCACTTTG
>CAVAPC010000012.1:0-66668 GCA_963590505.1 uncultured Alistipes sp.
TGTCGATGTGCGATCCATCGACATCGGCGTCGGTCATGATTATTATCTTGTCGTATCTCAGCTTTTCGATGTTTGCTTCCTTGTCGTCCTCGCCGTCGACTCCGAACCTCACGCCGATGCTTTGGATGATGTTCATAACCGACTCGCTCTCGAAGACCTTGTGCCACATGACCTTCTCCACATTCAGGATTTTTCCTCTCAGCGGCAATATGGCCTGCGTATAGCGGTCGCGTCCCTGCTTTGCCGAACCGCCTGCGGAATCTCCCTCGACGAGGAATATCTCGCAATCCTTAGGGTCTCGGTTTGAACAGTCGGCGAGTTTTCCCGGCAGTCCTCCGCCCGTCATCGGGTTCTTGCGCTGAACGCTTTCCCTTGCCTTGCGTGCTGCGATGCGCGCAGTGGCAGCCAGTATGACTTTGTCGCATATCTGCTTTGCTTCCTTGGGGTGTTCCTCCAGATAGTTGGAAAGAGCCTCCGACACTGCCTGTTGTACGGCGCCGGTCACTTCACTGTTTCCGAGCTTCGTCTTGGTCTGTCCTTCAAACTGCGGCTCGGCAACCTTTATCGAGATAACGGCGGTGAGACCTTCGCGGAAGTCTTCTCCGGCTATTTCTATCTTGGACTTTTCTATCTGTTTCGATATTGAGGGTTCGTTGTCGGCATATTTCTTCAGAGTTCGCGTGAGAGCCATTCTGAAACCTACGAGATGCGTTCCTCCCTCAATCGTATTGATGTTGTTTACGTACGAATGTATATTCTCGCTATAGTCGGTATTATACATTATCGCCACTTCGATGGGAATTCCCTGCTTCTCCGTTTTCAGATATATCACATCGTCGAAGAGGTGTGTACGGTGACGGTCAACGTAGCGCACGAATTCTTTCAGTCCTTCCTTGGCGTGGAAAACCTCCTGGCGGGTCTTCCCCTCTTCGTCTGGACGTTTGTCGGTGAGCGTGATTGTTATGCCGGCATTGAGATAGGCAAGCTCACGCATGCGCTTGGCAATGATATCGTATTTGTATGTGGTGGTGGTGAAGATGCTTCCGTCCGGCCAGAACTGTTGGCGTGTTCCGCGCAGCTCTGTCTCGCCGACAACCTTTACGGGATAGAGCGGCTTTCCCTTTTCGTATTCCTGCTGGTAAATCTTTCCGTCACGGAACACTTGCGAAAGCATGTGCGTTGAAAGCGCGTTAACGCAACTTACACCCACTCCGTGCAGACCTCCGCTGACTTTGTAAGAGCCTTTGTCGAATTTTCCTCCTGCATGGAGCACGGTCATAACTACTTCCAGTGCAGACTTGTGCAGTTTCTTGTGCTCGTCAACCGGTATGCCGCGGCCATTGTCTTGAACGGTAATCGATTCGTCCTCGTTTATGGTCACCTCGATGTGCGTACAGTAGCCTGCCATCGCTTCGTCAATGGAGTTGTCCACCGTTTCGTTCACCAAATGATGGAGACCTTTTTCGCTAATGTCTCCTATATACATCGCCGGACGCTTGCGCACGGCCTCCAGTCCTTCCAGAACCTGGATATTGCTGGCTGAATAGTTATTCTCGTTTATTTGATTTTCTGACATTGCCTTGAATAGTAATTTCAAGTGGCAAAGATAGTCATTTTTGTTGACATGAAGAAACTTTCATTGTCAAATTTGAGTTCGCCGAGACAATGCAAAAGCACGACTCACCCGCTGCGATTTACGGGGCGCCCCGCTACACGAAAAAGGACGCCGTACGACTGCCCGCAAACAACAAAGAGCCGCAACCCAATAGGCTACGGCTCTCGTTGTATTGTATTATCAATCAATGTTATGCAAGACTGTTGATGTACTGTGACAAAGAAGACTTCAAGTTAGCTGCCTTGTTCTTGTGAATAAGATTTGTCTTAGCCAATTTGTCGAGCATCTTCTGTACGCTAGGGTACATCTTTACAGCCTCTTCCTTGTCTGTAACGGCACGCAGCTTGCGAACGGCGTTACGCATGGTCTTTGCATAATATCTGTTGTGCAAATTCTTTGCCTTGTCCTGACGGATTCTTTTGATTGATGATTTGTGATTTGCCATCTTATTGTTATTCCTTTTTATTTTTTGGTAGTCCCTAGGAGAGTCGAACTCCTCTTTAGAGAATGAAAATCTCTCGTCCTAACCGATAGACGAAGGGACCATGGTTTTAATTTTGCGGTGCAAAGTTACGGCATTTTTATTTATCCTGCAAATTTTTTGAAGAAAAAGTTTCAAAAAAGTGTATTTTACCGCTTTTTACTACAGAAGAACGCCCCAAGAATGCGGTTTTTCACTACTTTTGCGCATGGAGAAGCGGAATTCAGACCGCTTCTCACATTGAGAGAAACGACACGCAGTTTATCTGCAAAAGAAAAGAAACAGACAAAAAAAACACACCGGCATGGAAATGAATCTATCTGCAGTGGTATTGCACTCCTTCATGTTCAGCGACACGAAAATGATTGCCGACATTCTCACCGAGACTGAAGGCAGGACATCATGCGTCGTAAAGGTGCCGCGTTCAAAATCTTCAAGAAGTCTGCGGAACTTGTTTCAGCCACTGTCATTACTTGAACTTACGGTAGACAGAAAATCCGTGCGGCTCATGCCAACCGTAAAGGAAGCACATCTGGCATACGCCTATTCATCTATTCCCTTCAAGGCTGACAAGCTCTCAATATCCTTTTTCATAGCAGAATTTCTGAAGGCGACGACAAGAAACGGACAGAACGATCCGCTCATGTTCCGGTTCGTTTCAGAAAGTCTGAAGTGGCTGGACTGCACAAAGTCCGGATACACCAACTTTCACATAGCCTTCCTCATACGCATGACACGCTTCGCCGGCATATCGCCCAACCTGAGCAACTATACGGAAGGATGCAGGTTTGACCTCGTCAACGGTTGCTTCTCGGCACAAGGAACAGGAAAGGCTTTCCTTTCGGCAGCGGATGCGGCAACAATGCTAAAACTGATGCGCATGAACTACGGCAACATGCGGCTTTTCCACATGTCACGGACCGAAAGAAACCGTTGTCTCGACATCATTGCAGACTTCTATCGACTGCACCTTCCCGAATTCGGAGAACTCAAGTCGCTGGACGTACTGAGAGAAATGTCTGACACCGAAAGACAACCACGCAGAGACAACAAACAATGACATTTCACCTATTATAATATATAAAAGCGGCCAATACAGCCAAACAACCAAACTACAAAATAGCCCCGCAACATATTTCACGACAAGACACCGCGTATCCATTGCAATACCCCACAGCAGCAGAGGAAAGTGTTAACCCAATTAACTTTTACATACTGCAATTATGTTAAATATTCTTTTCCGCAATAAAGTAATGAAACAAGTATTTCCCATAAAAACACGCAAAAAAACCGACACGCACTTATTCCATAAAAACCATTTTGCCATACAACAAACTGCAAGTTTGCAAAGAGCCGACAAAGACAAGGCAAAACGTCCATAAAAACTCTGCGAGAAACACATACGAACAACCTTCGTTTTAAGTGAAAGACAGCGAGATAGAAAGAAAAGGACGGTACGTCGTAAAGAGACGGCCACACCCGCCAACACAAAAGTCACAAACGGACAGACAAGCACAATTCCAAAAGCATATTCGCCACCGCTACAGAACAACACGGAGACACTTCATCTGCCAACAACAAAAGAAGAAAATACCGTTAAGCGAAAAAATCATAAAAATCAGAAATAATGTTAAATGCAACGAAAGAGAAACGCCGTTAGGCAACAACAAGGACAACATCAAGGCACAGTGCAGCGCACATGCAACAAAAATCAAGAAGAAATTCCGCAATTCTTAATTGCAGATAAAAAAAGAGGGCGTTCAAACAAAAAGTGGAGCGAAGTGGGGCAAAGTGTGGAGAAAATTATGTAATTTTGAAGCCCAAAAAACATTTAATAAGTACACATGCGATTTATAGGAAACATAGAGGCCAAGATTGACGCAAAAGGGCGGGTTTTCTTCCCGTCAGCGTTCCGCCGTCTGCTGCAAGCAGCCGGAGAAGAGGGGCTCGTGCTTCGCAAAGACGTGTTCCAGCCCTGTCTGGTGCTCTATCCCGAAAGCGTGTGGAACGCCCAAATGGACGAGTTGAGGAGCAAACTGAACCGTTGGAACCGCGAACACCAGCAGATATTCCGGCAGTTCGTAAGCGACGTGGAGGCGGTAAGTCTCGACGGCAACGGCCGTTTCCTTATTCCCCGCCGATATGCCGAAATGGCGGGAATATCGCAGGCGGTGAAGTTCATTGGCATGGGCGACAGCATTGAGATATGGAACGCAGCCAAGACGGAAGAGCCGTTCATGAAAGCCGACGAGTTCGGAAAGGCCCTTGAGGAAATAATGGGAGGACAAAATTTCGCACTATGATTCTTGACACATACCACATCCCCGTACTTCTCGAAGAGAGCGTGGGCGGACTTGACATAAAACCGGAAGGAACATACGTAGACGTAACCTTCGGAGGAGGAGGACACAGCGCAAGGATACTTAAGGAACTTGCGCCGGAGGGTCACCTTTACAGCTTCGACCAGGACGCCGACGCAGAGAGAAACGTGGAGCCGGCGGGCAACTTCACATTCGTCCGCAGCAACTTCAGATACCTGAAGAACTGGATGCGGTATTACGGTGTCGGACAAATCGACGGGCTTCTTGCCGACCTCGGCGTTTCAAGCCACCATCTTGACGACGAGACGCGCGGCTTCTCGTTCCGGTTCGACGCCCCGCTCGACATGCGGATGAACAAGCGCGGCGGCGACAGTGCGGCTGACATAGTGAACAAAGCAGCGGAAGAAAAGCTTGCCGACATCTTCTACCTTTACGGAGAGCTGAAGAACTCGCGGCGCATCGCAGCGGCAATATGCAAGACGCGCCAAGAGAAAGCGATACTTACCACCCAGGACTTGATTGACGCAACGCACTCTCTCTTTCCGAAGGAACGCGAGAAAAAAGACATGGCACGCCTCTTCCAGGCCCTACGCATAGAGGTAAACCACGAGATGGACGCGCTGAAAGAGATGCTGCTTGCGGCAAAGGATCTGTTAAGGCCGGGCGGAAGACTTTCTGTAATAACATACCACAGCCTGGAAGACCGCATCGTAAAGAACATAATGAAGACCGGCAACACAGAGGGAAAAGCCGCACAGGATTTTTTCGGGCGCATAGAGACTCCGTTCAGGCTCGTGAACAACAAGGTAATACTGCCCGACGATGAAGAACAGCAGCGGAATCCGCGCAGCCGCAGCGCAAAACTAAGAATTGCAGAAAAGAGATGAACACTGACGAGACAAACGATATAAAAGGGAACGCCCCGGCAACAGAAAACGAAACAACAGGCAGGGAGGCCGCAGCAGAGGGCGCGGCGCACGGCAACAAAGCCGACAACCCACACGAAGTGCGCGAGGAGATAAACCGCCTGCTTGGAGACATAGAGGGCGACGAGGAGCAACCGCTGCAGAACCCGGTTACGCTGACAAAGATTCTGGGTGGAGAATATCTCAACGCCACGCTTCTGCGCAAACAGATATGGCTTGTGGCACTCATCATGTTCTTCGTCATAGTTTACGTGTCTAACAGGTATCGCTGCGACAAGCAGCGCATACAGATAGCCGCCCTGAACAAGGAACTTGAGGAAACAAAGTTCAAGGCAATGTCCAGCACCAGCAACCTGACAAGGATAAGCCGAGAAAGCAATGTGCTGAAAATACTACAGCAGAACAAGGACAGCGTGTTGCATACCCCAAGCCAACCACCTTATATTATTAACGTGCCAGAAGAATGAGCAGCAAGAAGACTAACGTTGGAATCATAAAGAGATTCCGCATCATAGAAAGGTTTGCAATCGTGATTTTCTTGGTCATCATTGGCAAAGTTATCTATACAGGCACGGTGAAACGAGACTACTGGATGAAGGTGGCAGAGCAGAAAAAGAGCAAGGAAAAGCCAATGGATCCAGAACGCGGCAACATACTGAGCTGCGACGGGCGCATGCTGTCGGGCACTCTGCCCGAATACGACGTGAGAATGGACTTCAGCGTTTGCCAACAGTTCCGCGACAGTTTATGGAAAGCCGAGTTTGAAAACATCTGCAAGGGGCTTCACCGCATATTCCCCGACAAGAGCATCAGCTCGATAAGGGAGCATCTGGAAAAAGGATACAACAAGAAAAGCAAGAGCTGGCCCATCGTCAAAGGGCGCGTTACGTTTGAGGAATTCTCCGCAATAAAGGCGCTGCCCGTTTTCCGTGAAGACCAGATGAGAGGAGGCTTCAACTTCCACGTCTACTCTACGCGCAAAAAGCCTTTCGGCTCGCTGGCAAGCAGAACCGTGGGCGACCTCGTTACATGGAACGGAAAGCCCAAATGCGGACTGGAACAGTCGTTCGATTCATATCTGCGCGGGAAACCGGGCATAATGCAAGTGAAACGCGTTTTCAATAGCAGTATCTCGCAGATTATCGAAGAGCCGGTGAACGGGGCTGACATAATAACGACCATTGACGTGGGCATGCAGGATCTTGCAGAGCGCGCCCTGGTGGACAAGCTAAAGGAGATAAACGGCGACGTCGGCGTGGCAATAGTGATGGAAGTGGCTACAGGCGACGTGAAGGCGATGGTCAACATGTCGAAGCTTGCCGACGGGAACTATGCCGAAATAAAGAACAATGCAGTTTCAGACCTGCTTGAGCCCGGTTCGGTTTTCAAGACGGCTTCAATCATGCTTGCGCTTGACGACGGAGTTGTCGACACTACATACATGGTTGATACAGGCAGCGGAGTGTGGGACATGTACGGAGCGAAGATGAAAGACCACAACTGGACAAAAGGCGGCTACGGCACAATATCGCTTCCACACACGCTGGAAGTGAGTTCAAACATAGGCGTGAGCCGCATCATCGACCGCTTCTACAGCAAGAACCCGGAAAAATTCGTTGAAGGAATACACCGCCTCGGACTGGGAACGAAGATGAACCTGCCGTTTCAGGGAGCTGCGCAAGCTAACATACGCATGCCGAAGAAGAACAAGCACGGGCAATACGTAAACTGGTCGAAGACGACACTGCCCTGGATGAGCATAGGATACGAAACGCAGATACCGCCCATCTACACGCTGACATTCTACAATGCCATAGCAAACAACGGGAAAATGGTTGCGCCAAGATTCGTGAAGAGTGTCGTGAAAGACGGCGAAGTGATTAAGGAATTCCCTACAGTAGTGTTGAAGGAGAAAATCTGCAAGGACAAAACCCTTAAGACTATGCAGACAATACTGTATCATGTCGTGAGCCAAGGACTAGGCAAGCATGCAGGATCGCAGTCGTTCAAAGTAGCGGGGAAGACCGGTACCGCACAGATTTCAAAGGGAAAGTCGGGCTACAAGAGCGGACAGACGCATTATCTGGTAAGCTTTGCCGGTTATTTTCCCGCAGACGCACCAAGATACAGCTGCATCGTCTGCATACAGAAACCGGGGCTACCGGCATCAGGCGGACTGCAAAGCGGTGGAGTGTTCCATAAGATTTCTGAAGGAATAATGGCGCAAGACCTGAAGCTTCTGGCTTCCGACGCCCGCGACAACACTTCTGTCCTTGTGCCTGAAGTTAAGAACGGCAACATTCTCGCCGCCGACTATGTGCTCACGCATCTGGGCATAAAGACAAACAACGGATGGAGCGGAAGCTATGCCGACGGCAACCCGATTTGGGGAAAGGCAAGCACGGGGCAGCACAGCGTGCAACTGGACAAACGGCCTGCGCCAAAGAAGGGGATAATGCCCGACGTGACGGGAATGGGAGCGCGCGACGCCGTGTATATCCTGGAACAACAAGGAGTGAAAGTAACCCTTTACGGACGCGGGAAGATATACGAACAGAGCATATCGCCCGACACACGCATCAAGAAGGGAATGAAATGCATACTGAAAATGAGGAACTAAAAAAGGAAGACATACGATGATTACACTAAAATCAATCTTGAAGGACATAAAGCCGCTGAACACTATCGGCAGCACTGACATCGAAATAACCGGAGTCAACATAGACTCACGACGCATTGCAGAAGGACACCTCTTCATAGCGCAGCGCGGAACGCAGGTGGACGGCCACAAATTCATACCGAAGGCAGTTGAACAGGGAGCACACGCAGTTCTTTGTGAAGAAGTGCCCGAGGAACTGGCCGAAGGCGTAACCTACGTGCAGGTGGCATCAACAGAAGACGCTGTCGGGAAAGTGGCTACACTCTTCTACGGCGACCCGTCAAGGAAACTGAAGCTTGTGGGTGTTACCGGAACAAACGGCAAGACGACAATTGCAACCTTATTATATAACATGTTCCGCAAGTTCGGATACAAATGCGGACTGCTTTCAACGGTGTGCAACTACATAGAAGACGAGGCGATTCCTGCCGACCACACGACACCAGACCCTATAGAACTCAATTTCCTGCTAAGCAAGATGGTTGAAGCAGGATGCCAATATGCATTCATGGAGTGCAGCTCTCACGCCATAGCGCAAAAGAGAATAGGAGGACTGAACTTTGCGGGGGGAATATTCACGAACCTCACACGCGACCATCTTGACTACCACAAGACTTTCGAGAACTACCGCAACGCAAAAAAAGCGTTCTTCGACATGCTTCCGAAAACGGCTTTCGCCATAACAAACGCCGACGACAAAAACGGCATGGTAATGGTGCAGAACACAAAAGCCACCGTAAAGACATACTCCACACGCACCATGGCCGACTTCAAGGCACGCATTCTGGAATGCCATTTCGGCGGAATGTATCTGGAGATTGACGGAAAAGAAGTGGGCGTACAGTTCATCGGAAAGTTCAACGTAAGCAATCTGCTCGCTGTCTACGGCGCTGCCGTCATGCTTGGCGAGAAGCCGGAGAACATTCTCCTGGTGATGAGCACGCTGAAGAGCGTCAACGGCCGCCTTGACCCGATACAGTCAGAGAAGGGATTCACGGCGATAGTGGACTATGCCCACACGCCCGATGCCCTGGAGAACGTGCTCAACGCCATTCACGAAGTGCTCGACGGCAAGGGAAAGGTAATCACCGTATGCGGTGCCGGCGGCAACCGCGACAAGGGCAAGCGCCCGCTCATGGCACAGGAAGCCGTGAAACAGAGCGACAGGGTTATAATAACAAGCGACAACCCTCGCTTTGAAGAGCCCCAGGACATAATCAACGACATGCTTGCCGGACTTGACGCACAACAGATGAAGAAAGTGGTGAGCATAGTAGACCGTCGCGAGGCCATCCGCACTGCATGCATGATGGCACAGAAGGGCGACGTCATTCTCGTTGCGGGGAAAGGGCACGAAGACTATCAGGAAGTGAAAGGCGTGAAACACCATTTCGACGACAAGGAAGTAATCCGTGAGGCAATGGCGCTTTAGAACGCGAACAACATAACCCAAGAAAACGACAATTATATGCTATACTACCTTTTCAGATTCCTGGAACAGTTCGGCATTCCCGGCACGCACATGTGGGGATACATATCGTTCCGCGCCCTTCTGGCGCTGATACTTTCGTTGGTAATCTCTGCGTGGTTCGGCGAAAAGTTCATCAAGTTTCTCAAGAAGAAACAGATTACGGAAACGCAACGCGATGCAAAAATCGACCCGTTCGGTGTCAACAAGATAGGTGTGCCTTCAATGGGAGGAATAATCATCATCGTGGCGATACTGGTGCCGGTTCTTCTTCTTGGCCGCATGAGGAACATCTATCTCATCCTGATGATAATCACGACAGTATGGCTGGGTTTCCTCGGCGGAATGGACGATTATATTAAAATTTTCCGCCACAACAAGGAAGGTTTGCCTGGCAAATTCAAGATTGTCGGACAGATAAGCATCGGACTGATTGTCGGCTTGATTCTGTGGCTTAGCCCAGACGCGAAGATAAACGAGAATGTTTCGATAAAGAAGGAAAACGCCACGGAAATTATCGTGAAGCACAAGACGCAGCCGGTGAAGTCGCTGAAAACGACAATACCTTTCGTCAAGAACCACAACCTTGACTATTCGAACATAATGTCGTTCTGCGGGAAATACAAGACAGCTGCCGGCTGGATTCTTTTTGTCATCATGACGATATTCGTGGTTACGGCAGTATCAAACGGAGCCAACCTCAACGACGGAATGGACGGCATGTGTGCCGGCAACTCAGCTATAATCGGTGTTGCCCTGGGAATACTGGCTTACGTCAGCAGCCATATAGAATACGCTTCATACTTGAACATCATGTATATACCGGGGTCGCAGGAGCTTGTGGTATTCCTTTGTGCGTTCATCGGCGCACTGATAGGTTTCCTTTGGTATAACTCTTACCCTGCACAGGTGTTCATGGGAGACACGGGGTCGCTTACCATCGGAGGCATCATAGGCGTATGTGCCGTGATTATCCACAAGGAACTGATGCTGCCCATTCTCTGTGGCATATTCTTTGTAGAGAGTCTTAGCGTTATATTCCAGGTTTACTATGCCAAATTGGGTACACGGCGCGGAGTAAAGCAGCGCCTGATAAAACGTGCGCCGCTGCACGACACGTTCCGTACCACCGACGACAAGCTTGACCCGGAGATAAAATACCTCTTCAAGAAGCCGCATACGGCAATACATGAGGCAAAAATCACGATGCGCTTCCTAATAGTTACCGTCATTTTGGCGGCCCTTGCAATAATAACCCTCAAGATAAGATAAGGGTTGGGGGTAGAGAGCATGAAGCTGCAACAACAAAGAGAAAAAAGAAGAAGTGGGACAACAATACGCCCACACAGAAAGGATAAGGAAAAGAAGATATGGAAAAAAGAATCGTTGTACTCGGAGCAGGCGAGAGTGGCGCCGGAGCCGCAGTCCTGGCAAAGGTAAAAGGTTTCGAAGTGTTTGTTTCCGACATGTCCGCAATAAAGGACAAGTACAAGAGTCTGCTCGACTCCCACGGCATTGAGTGGGAAGAAGGCCATCACACGGAGGAAAAGATACTCAATGCCGGCGAGATAATAAAGAGTCCCGGCATACCCGACAATGCGCCGATGGTAAAGAAGTGCAAGGAGAAAGGCATACATATAATCAGCGAAATAGAATTTGCGGGAAGATACACCGACGCCAAGATGATTTGCATTACCGGCAGCAACGGAAAGACCACGACAACCTCGCTCATCTACCATATATTCAAGAACGCCGGCTACGACGTCGGGCTGGCAGGAAACATCGGAAAGAGCCTGGCACTGCAGGTTGCCGAAGACAAGCACGAATACTATGTCATAGAGCTTAGTTCATTCCAGCTTGACAACATGTATGACTTCCGTGCCAACATCGCCATTCTGCTCAACATAACGCCTGACCACCTGGACCGTTACGACTTCTGCATGCAGAAATACGTGGACGCAAAAATGAGAATCATACAGAACCAGACGCACGACGACGCTTTCATATACTGGAACGACGACCCCGTAATAAAGAGGGAACTGGAGAAATATGACATAAAGGCTGTGCAATGCCCGTTCTCGGAACTTAAGGAAAAGGGTTCCATCGGCTACATCGAGGAAGGACAGTACAAGATTGAATACCCCACCCCATTCAACATGGAGCAAGAGGAGCTTAGTCTGACTGGCAAACACAACATATACAATTCTCTTGCAGCCGGTATTGCTTCAAACATCGCCGGGATAAAGAAAGAGAACATAAGAAAGAGCCTTAGCGATTTCCCCGGCGTGGAGCACCGTCTGGAGAAGGTTGCCACTGTCGGCGGCGTACTTTATGTCAACGACTCTAAGGCGACCAATGTGGATGCATGCTGGTATGCGCTCGAAAGCATGAAGACACCGACCATTCTGATAGTGGGCGGCAAGGACAAAGGCAACGACTACGGTCCGATAAAAGAGCTCATCAAGCAGAAATGCGCCGGCATAGTATATCTGGGTGCCGACAACAAGAAGCTCCACGACAACTTCGACGTACTGGGAATACCCGTTGCCGATACTCACAGCATGAAGCAATGCGTGGAGGAATGCACGAAGATGGCGAAGCCTGGCTACACGGTTCTGCTCAGTCCGTGCTGCGCAAGTTTCGACCTTTTCAAGAATATGGAAGACAGAGGCGATCAGTTCAAGGCTTTGGTAAGAAGCCTGTAATTCCTTGTGAAGCAGAAAAAATCTGCATCGTGCCGTAAATGCGGCAAAGAGAAAGAAAGAACAAAACATGTGTGAGGGGGAAAACTTAACAAATGACAGAAAAAGAGAAATCATCACCAAGGATAAAAGGCGACGGCATTATTTGGATACTGTTCTGTGCACTTTGCCTGATAAGCATAGTGGAAGTGTTCAGTGCCTCAAGCAACCTTACATACAAATCCTACAACTACTGGGGGCCGTTCATAAAGCACACCGGTTTGCTGCTGTTTGGGGTGGCTTGCATGGTTATCACAATGAACATCAAGTGCAAATACTTCACACTCGTAACGCCTTTTGCACTGGCAATATCACTGGGTTTGCTTTTGATATGCTTCTGTGTGGGAGCCGTTAACGACGGGCACCGATGGATTCCATTGCCGTTCGGACAGAAATTCCAGCCTTCGGAAATGGCAAAGGGGGCGATAATACTCTTCGTTTCCTTTGTGGTAGGCAGGTGGCAAACCGAAAACGGCGTTGACAAGCGAGCCTTCAAATACCTTTGGAGCGTTTGCTTTCTGTTCATCATCCTTATAGGACTGGAAAACCTGTCCACGGCGGTAATCATAACCGTTGTTGTCATACTGATGATGTGGATAGGAAGAGTTCAGAAAAGACAACTGGGAAAACTGCTGGGAGTGCTTTTCATATTGGGAACCGTTGCCGTTTCAGCGATCATGCTGTTCGGAAACGACAATGATGACAACAAGAAGGAAGACTCACGGATGGTGATGGTGGAAAAGACAAAACCGAAGAAAAGCAAGATTTTCCACCGTTTGGACACATGGAAAAAGCGTCTTGAGGGAGTGGGTAGCACAAAGGAAGTGCGTGCCGAGGATTTCGACCTTGAAACGATGGCACAACAGGGCTACTCGCAGATTGCCATCGCGTCATCCAATCTGGTGGGCAAGGGTATCGGCAAATCAGTTGCAAGGGATTTCCTGCCACAAGCTTACTCTGACTTTATCTATGCCATAATAATTGAAGAAACAGGACTGCTGGGAGCCATAGCGGTTTGCTTCATATATCTGATGCTTTTATACCGTTCTGCCTACATAGCAAGCCGGTGCGCATACACGTTTCCTGCCATGCTCGTGTTGGGAATAGCACTGATGCTTGCCGTACAGGCTGCCGTCAACATGGCTGTGGCAGTGGGATGCGGCCCGGTAACAGGGCAACCGCTTCCGCTGATAAGCAAAGGAGGAACGTCGTCTGTAATGAACTGTGTTTACATAGGCATGATCATGAGCGTCAGCTGCACTGCAAAGAAGAAAGAAACCGCAGACAACGGCAAGAAAGCAAGCATCATACCCACGAAAGCTAACTGAAAGAAAACCGAAACATATTTCTGAAAAATGGAAGAACTGAGAATCATAATAAGCGGAGGCGGCACAGGCGGACACATATTCCCCGCCGTTTCCATTGCGAATGCGATAAAGGCAAAGCGTCCGGAAGCGAAGATACTCTTCGTTGGCGCTCTCGGAAGAATGGAGATGCAAAGAGTTCCCGCTGCTGGATATGATATAAAAGGTCTGCCCGTCAGGGGGCTCATACGCCCGTTATGGTCGCCAAAGAATTTCGGCGTGCTGGTGGACTACCTCAAAAGCAAGCACATGGCGAAGCGCATCATAAAGGAATTCAAACCGGATGCCGCCGTTGGTGTAGGAGGATATGCCAGCGGAGCAACACTCGACGCCGCTCACGCCCTTGGCATTCCAAGCCTTATCCAGGAACAGAACTCCTATGCAGGAAAGACAAACAAGATGCTCTCGACAAAGGCTGACAAGATTTGCGTTGCATACGATGGCATGGAGCGGTTCTTCCCCGCTGAGAAAATAATGAAGACTGGTAATCCCGTAAGGCAAAACATCACGTCTACGGCAATATCCAAGGAAGACGCAAGGAAAAGCCTCGGACTTGACCCGCAGAAGAAGACCATCCTGATAGTGGGAGGCAGTCTCGGGGCACGAACCGTAAACGAGAGCGTGCTTGCACACCTCGACGAGATAGAGAAATCGGGCGTGCAGTTCGTTTGGCAGACAGGAAAGTATTACTACCAGTCTATCAAGGAACAAATGAAAGGCCGCGGCGAGATGCCGATGCTGAAGGTTATGGACTTTATATCCGACATGGGAGCCGCCTACAAAGCAGCCGACCTTGTAATAAGCAGAGCCGGCGCGAGCAGCATTTCAGAGTTCTGTCTGATTGGGAAACCCGTCATTCTGGTGCCTTCGCCAAACGTTGCCGAAGACCATCAAACGAAGAATGCAATGGCACTGGTTGAAAAAGGGGCAGCACTGATGGTAAAAGACGCTGAAGCGAGAGAGAAAGTTGTTGAACTGGCACTGGAAACGGTGGCAGACGACAAAAAGCTTGAAAGCCTTGCAAAGAACGTTCTCACGCTGGCTCTGCCTGACTCTGCCGACATCATAGCCGACGAGGTGATAAAACTTGCCGAAAAGCGATAAAGCGAAAGGAATACATTTAAGAAAGAAATCATGGAACTGAAAGACATCAAATCTGTATATTTCATAGGTGCCGGCGGCATAGGCATGAGTGCCATTGCGCGGTATTTCATCCACAAGGGACTTGTCGTGGCCGGATACGACAAGACTCCGTCGAACCTTACTGCCCAGCTTGAAAAGGAAGGCATGCTTATTCATTACGAAGAAAACACCGAGGAAATACCGCACGCCTGCAAGAAGCCCGGCTCCACACTCGTAATATATACTCCCGCCATTCCGCAGGAGCACAAAGAGCTGACATTCTTCCGTGAAAACGGTTTCGACGTTGAAAAGAGGGCACAAGTGCTTGGAATGCTTACCCGTGCGCATAAAGGACTCTGTGTGGCGGGAACCCACGGCAAGACAACAACTTCGACAATGTGCGCACACATAATGCACCAAAGCGCCGTTGACTGCAACGCCTTCCTTGGGGGAATTTCGAAGAACTACGGAACGAACTACATCCTGAGCAAGAAAAGCGACTATGTGGTTATCGAGGCAGACGAATTTGACCGCAGTTTCCACTGGCTGCGCCCGTGGATGAGCGTTATCACCTCTACAGACCCTGACCATCTTGACATCTACGGAACAAAGGAAGCTTACCTTGAAAGCTTCCGGCACTATACAACGCTCATCCAGCCGGGCGGAGCGCTTATAATACACAAAGGTCTCGAAATGAAAGCCGAAGTGCAGGAAGGCGTGAAAGTTTACGAATACAGTCTTGACAGCGGCGATTTCCATGCAGAAAACATCAAAATCGACAACGGCGAAATTACTTTCGATTTCGTTTCACCCGTCGAGAGCATCAGCAACGTTCACCTTGGCCAGCCTGTTCCCATAAACATAGAAAACGGTGTGGCTGCAATGGCTATGGCACAGCTCAACGGATGCACGGCAGAGGAACTGAAATACGGGATAAGCACCTATCACGGAGTGGACAGACGGTTCGACTTCAAGATAAAGACCGACAAGCTTGTTTTCATGAGCGACTATGCACACCACCCGAAGGAAATTTACCAAAGTGCAAAAAGCATCCGCGAGCTATACAAGGACAAGAAGATTACGGCTATCTTCCAGCCTCACCTCTACACGAGGACACGCGACTTCTACAAGGACTTCGCCGACAGTCTGAGCCTTCTCGACAGAGTTGTGCTCTGCGACATATATCCTGCACGCGAAAAGCCCATCCCTGGCGTTACTTCGAAACTGATATACGACAACCTGAAGCCTGGAGTGGAGAAGGAAATGATAAAGAAAGAGGATGTAACGGACTACGTAAAGACGCACGACTTTGAAGTGCTCGTGGTGCTTGGTGCGGGTGACCTCGACAACTACGTACCGCAAATAGAGAAAATCCTCTTGGGAAAATAAGCGTCCCCACCCCATTCCACCGCTAAAACCAAGCGCAGCCGGGAATTGGGGAAACATGAAAAAAAAGACAAGGCCTAAACATCGAACATTCTGATGCGCCCGACATACAAGAAGACAATTCTGATATTGCTCGACACGCTGCTCTTTGCATACGTTATCGCGGCAATGGTTTCGTTCAACAAACCGGACGAAAGCAAAAAGGTATGTTCGGAAGTGAACATCCAGATAGCCGACCAAAACGCCAACGGCTTCCTTACGGCATCCGAAGTGAAAAAGATACTGAAAGACAACCGCATGTATCCGCTGAAAGAGAAGATGACCGACATAAGACCAAGGCAGATAGAAGACTTGCTGAGCCAAAGTCCGTTCGTAAGAACCGCCGAATGCTACAAGACACAGGACAACCACGTCTACATCAGCATTACGCAGCGGCTGCCGATAATAAGGATCAAAAGCGAAAAGGGCGAAGACTACTATCTGGACGACAAGGGCGGAATAATGCCGAACTCCAAATACACGTCGGACCTTATCATTGCCACAGGCAACATAAGCAAGTCGTTCGCAAAGAACTATATCACACCGATGGCGAGCGTTATAATGGGAAACGATTTGTGGAAGAACATGATTGAACAAATCAACGTCTTACCCGACCTCGGCATTGAAATAGTTCCGCGCGTGGGCGACCACGTTGTCTATCTCGGCAACCTTCCAATGACAAAGAACTCGAAAAACAGGCAAACTCTCATTTGCGAATACATCACCCACAAGCTGACAAGACTTGAAAAGTTCTACAAATACGGGCTGAGTCAGGTGGGATGGAACAAATATCCGTATATAAACCTTGAGTTCAACAACCAGATTATCTGCAAACGAGGCCAAGAGGAAAAGGAAAAGCCCAGCGAACCGGTTCAAAGTGCAGAACCTGCCAAACATGAGAACCAGGCTTCCGATGCCAAGCAAGAAAAGACACCATCGGAAAAGCAGGAAAAAGAAAAGCAAAAAGAGCCGAAAGCAGAACAGCAGAAGCAGGGAACAAAGAAGGACAAGGAAAAGGCTGATACGGAGAAAAAGAAAGCAAAACCGTCGGAAAGCAAGACCCCAACAAAAAAGAAAGAGCCAAGCAAGAAAGACAGCAAGCAAAAGAACGGCAATGCAGAAAAAGACAAAAACGCAAAGCCGAAAAAGAAGACACAATCATAAACAGAAACCACGAGAAAACAAAAAACTTACAATATGCCAGCAAAGGATTTTATCGTAGCTATAGAACTGGGTTCATCAAAACTGAGAGGAATAGCAGGAAAGAAGAACAACGATGGCAGCATATCAGTGTTTGCCACTGCAAGCGAAGACTCGTCGTCGTATATAAAGAAAGGCATCGTCTACAACATTGAGAAGACGGTGCAGGGTATAACAAACGTTGTGAACAAACTCAAAGCCTCGCTCGACAAGGAAATATCACAGGTGTATGTCGGCGTGGGCGGACAGTCAATTCTCGGCGTAAGAAACGAAATCGTGCGCAATCTGCCCAAAGATACAATCATAACGCAGCAGATGGTGAACGAGATTATGGACAACAACAGCAACAAGAAATACGACGACAAGGAAATAATCGACGTTGTGATACAGGAATACAAGGTCGGAAACGACCTGCAGGACGAACCGGCAGGAATACAAACTGACCAGGTGACCGGAAATTTCCTTAACATCCTTTGGAGAGAAAGCTTCTACAACAAACTCACCGACTGCTTCAAAAGGGCTGGAATAAAAATTGCGGAAATGGGCATCGCACCGCTGGCTCTTGCCGACATACTGCTCGACGAATCGAGCAAACGCTCCGGTTGCATGCTGGTTGACCTCGGTGCCGACACGACAACGATGCTTGTATACCACAAGAACATACTCAGACACATTGCCGTAATACCGCTTGGCAGCAGCAACATAACAAAAGACCTGATCTCGCTGAACCATATCGACGACTTTGCAAAGGCGGAGAACATGAAGAAACTGTACGGCAACGCATATTACGAACCGACAGACGAATCGGAAGAATACCGCATCGACGCACAACACACCATCGCAAGCGAAAAATTCCAGCAGGTTGTGGAATCACGCATAAAGGAAATTGTTGAGAACGTGTGGCAGCAGATTCCGTCTGAATACAGAACAAAACTAAACGGAGGCATAGTCCTCACAGGCGGTGGCGCAAACCTCAAGGACATAGAAAAGGCTTTCCAGAAGAAAAGCGAGACGATGAAAATTTCAATCGCCAAGTTCATACCCGAAAAGGTAAACATAATAGGCAAGAACGTTCATCTGCCGGAAGACTGCACCATGAACACTCTGCTCGGAATGCTGAAAAAAGGCGAGATAAACTGCAACGGCGGCGAAAGGAACAACGGCCTGTTCAACAACGACGGCACACCCAACGAAACGGCACAGGCCGGAGCAGCCGCAAAGCAGCCGCAACAGGCAGGCCCGGCTTACGGAGCAGGCAATACCACAGGCATAAAGACACCGGAAGAGATTGCAGCCAACGCCGAAGAACAGCGCAAGCGCGACAAGGAAGAATGGGAAAATGCCAAACAGGACAACACTGTTGAAGCCTACCAAAGCTACCTTGAAAAATTCCCAAGCGGAATCTTCACCAGCGAAGCCAAGGAAAACATGGAAGAACTCAGCAAAAAGCCGAAACCAAAGGGCGGATGGTGGAGCAAACTGTCAAAATTGGGAAAAGACATATTCACAGAGCCGGAAGAATAACGTCTATCGCAATAAAAAGAGAAAGGAAAGCCAGTAAAAGCGGCAAGGAAAACAATGCAGACTAATAAAGAAAGATTAAAGATATGGCAGACAACAATAGAATAGGCAGCATGGCAAGCAACTTCGGAGAGCCAGACAAGCCAAAGAGCATCATAAAAGTGATTGGTGTGGGCGGAGGCGGAGGCAACGCCGTAAACCACATGTACAGAGAAGGCATACACAACGTGAACTTCGTATTGTGCAATACCGACCAAAAGGCACTTGAAGACTCTCCCGTGCCGGTTCATCTTCAGCTCGGCAAAGAAGGACTTGGAGCAGGAAACAAACCGATAAAAGCACAAAAGGCCGCAGAAGAAAGCGAGGACGCCATACGCAACATGCTCGACGACGGAACGAAGATGGTATTCATCACCGCAGGAATGGGCGGAGGAACGGGCACCGGCGCTGCTCCTGTAGTGGCACGCATTGCAAAGAACATGGACATCCTGACCGTTGGAATAGTTACTATTCCATTCAAGTGGGAAGGAAAGAAAAAAATCATACAGGCTATCGACGGAGTTGAAAAAATGGCGGAAAACGTTGACGCCATGCTTGTAATCAACAACGAGCGCCTTTTCAGCATCTACAGCGACCTCTCTGTTGAAGGCGCTTTTGCAAAAGCCGACGACACGCTTAGCATAGCTGCGAAAAGCATTGCCGAAATAATTACCATGCACGGTATCATAAACCTTGACTTCAACGATGTGAAGACAGTGCTGAAAGACGGCGGCGTGGCTCTTATGAGTACCGGTTACGGCGAAGGCGAGAACCGCGTGAAAAAGGCCATCGAAGATGCGCTACACTCGCCGCTGCTGAACGACAACGACGTTTATCACTCCAAGAAACTGCTGCTCAGCGTTTGGTTCGGCTCTTCGGCTGACGGGAAGGACACGCTGATGATGGACGAAATGCAGGCCATAGACAAGTTTATGGAAGGCTTCAGCGAGGACATAGAAACGAAATGGGGACTGAGTAAGGACCCTGAACTGGGCAAGAAGATAAAGGTAACGATTCTGGCCACAGGCTTCGGAATGAAGAGAAACAAGAATGCTGAACTGAACATTGTCACCACAAAAGAACTGGAAGACATAAAAAATAAAGAAAGAGATGACAAAAATAGAGAAGACGAAGGGAGAATAGAACGCTATTACGGCCCTGACACAAAAGGGAACAAGCACCCGATGCCGCGAATACACATCTTCAGCAACAGCGACCTCGACAACGACAATCTCATTTCACTGGTCGAATCAATGCCGACATACTCCCGGACGAAAGAGCAGGAGAACCAAATAAACTCTGCATCGAAAGACAACAAGAACGAAAGCAGCCAGAGAACAACCGTTCAGCCTACCTCTACCACCATAAAGTTCGCATAAGACGGAGAGAACAAGCAGATAATACGCAGAAAGGACCGTAGAATTGCGTACAAAGCCACAAAATGCATTTCGCATGCAAGTACAAGCCGAAACGAAAACAAGCGTTCATACGCAAAGGAAACGGCAAACAGGCGAAAACAAGGAACAACAACTAAAAACAAGAACAGATATGTTATACGATCAAGTAAGCAACGACATCAAAGAGGCTATGAAGGCCCGCGACAAGGTTAGACTTGAAACCCTGCGCAACATAAAGAAGGTGTTCATCGAAGCAAAGACCGCTCCCGGCGCAAACGACACGCTGGAAGACGCAGCTGCGCTCAAGATTCTTGCAAAGCTGGCGAAGCAGGGCAAGGAATCAGCAGAGACCTTCGTTCAGCAGAACCGTCAGGATCTTGCCGACGCTGAACTGGCACAGGTGAAAGTAATCGAGGAATACCTGCCGAAGCCACTGTCGGCTGAAGAGATTGAAACGGCGGTAAAAGCCATTATAGAGCAGACAGGGGCCCAGAGCATAAAGGAAATGGGCAAGGTGATGGGCATTGCCAGCAAACAGATGGCGGGCAAAGCTGACGGAAAGATGATTTCCGACATCGTGAAGAAGCTTCTTGCCTGAAACGTTTCAGTTGCGTTTGCCTTAAAACGAGCTTCGTCGTGAACGCAAGCAAACGCAATTGCTTTCACAAGCAACGGGAAAAAAAATAAGTGCAGCCTTCTCTATCGCAAATGATAGCGGAGACTGCATTATTTTTTTAAAAGGAATGATGCAGCCGATTAAGGCTTGCAACAATTCCTTCCTTAAATATATACCCAGCTTTTATGTTGATTTAATGTCTTTATCGGTTCGGTTGACTTACGTATTTATATAGCCTAAACCCATAGGGCGTTTTCTTGTAATGCAAAAGTAGTCATTATCTACAAATACACAAAGCATGTTGACGCATTGACGCCTATAATGACAATTTTTCGCAGAAAACACCGATTTCATCGTCGTTACTATAATATTTATGCAGCGTTTTTACAAATTTACGCATCCGCGCAGTCAGTTTTACATATTGGTGTAGCTCTCGCGGAACTCAGCCGGAGTCATGCCGTAACGCTCCTTGAACAAGCGTTGGAAGGTGCGCACAGTGTTGAATCCGGCAGTTTTCGACACGCCGTCGATAGTTTGTATGCTGTCCATATCGCGCAGCAAACGGTATGCAAACTCAAGGCGATAGTTGTTTATGTAAGCCGAGAGATTCGAGAAACCGCTGCAGTCGCGTATGGCGCGCCCTATGCGGTTGCGGTCAACATGAAGTGTTTCAACGAGCGTCTGCCGCTGAAAGTCGGGATTAAGGTATAGCTGTCCCGTGCGGATGGTACGGTCAATCAGTTCAAAAAGCTTTCTGTCTTCCGGATTGTCGTCTTCTGCCGTGTCGCCATCGTGCTCCGTATCGGCGGTGTCGCCGTCACTTTCTGTGCCATTGACGTCTGAAAGAGAGTTCTTGTCCTGGCAGGCGGCAGAGTTTTCCACTTCAGAAAGCAGTTTTTCGTATTTGTCCTTGTATTCCATACTCCGTTCGATGGAATTTACAAGAGCCTTGTTCTTCTCTGTAATTTGCTTCCGTTGACTAACCAACCTTAATATATAGCCAACTGCAAGAATAATGAACAGCGCCATTCCACCGGCGATAACGAACATCAATTTTGCGGTGAATTGGGCATTTTGTGTCTTCATCTGCTCGTCGTGCACCTTATAGACGCTAAGGTTTCGCGCCATCTGGTTCATGTTCTGCAGTCTGTCGAGCGTGTCTTTAAGGGCGTTGGCACGGTAAAGATATCCGTAAGCCGATTTTGTGTCGCCGCGGCTTGCAGCCTCACGAGCCATCAGGTCGAGTTCCTCGCAATAGTATTGGTTAAGCGTGTCGCCGTCCATCTCCTTGTCGAGCATGGCAAACGTGCTCAGCATCCGTTTGTAGTGTTTCATTTCGCCGAGAGCCGAAACGATCATGTTCTGACAATCGATATAGTCGGAGAACTCTGATTTGTCGAACTCACCGAGATAGCGTTCAGCCTGAACCGTGTCTCCCATCTTTGCATAAGCGTAAGTGATGTATGCAAGCATCTGTGTGCGGTAGAGCAACATCTCGTTTCGGAACGGCGAATTGCCTTTCGCATGGGCGCTGTTTTTTCCGTTCACCGTTTCAGGGTGCATCAGCATGTTGTCGAGCTGCGTCACGTTGGCAAGGGCCACTTTGGCAATGTCTTCGTAGCGGTGCTCGCGGTCAAGCGCGGCTATCTTCAGCTTCGAAGCGATAAGGTAACTGTTTATTCCGTTCCACGCATTGCTTTTTCGCAGGGCGGCAAGCGCATTGTCAATCATTCTGAAACCGTCTTTCACATGCCCCATGAGAACCATTCCGTAGCCCACGGTGGCCTTCATCTCCTGTTCCTTGTATGTTTCTCCAAGTTTCTTCGCCAGTTCTTCGGTCTTGCAGGCATACTGTAGCATGTCCACGCTGTTCACTGTTGCCATTGTGGAATTTGTCATCAGCGAGTAGATGCAGTATTGCAGCATTATGTCGTCTTTGGCATCGGGCTGTTTCAGCGCCACTTCGCAGACGTTCAGCACCGAGTCGAAATTTGCCTGTTGCAGGTAGACCACCATGGCGTGAAGATAATAATACTGTCCGCTTCCTATGTCTCCGTTTCCGTATGACCGGCGTATCTCGTCGTCGGCATGCGCAAGGTCGTCAGACGAGCATATCTTTTCGTAAAGAGTGTTGAATTCTGCGCTTGCCTTCACAGACTCGGGCGCAGTCTTATGTCCGTTGCCGCACGAGAAAATGGCAACGGACGCTATGGCCAGCGGGACAATAAGCGCCAACAGGTTTTTTTTTGTGTTTCCGTGGTAAGCCATATAATGTTGGTTTAGGTTAGTTATAAATCCGCGGCTTGGTTATTGGCGGTTCAACGGTTTTCTGCCGTTCTGCTTCGGGATTGGATAATCGTGTGTGTTTACTGTCGGTCAAGCGTTTCGTCAACTATTTGGTGAAGTGCATGCCTTACGGAACGCAGTCCGAACTGCTCAATATGAAGGTCTTTCAGCGGAAGCCAGAAGCATTCTGCCGCATCGTCGGCAGCCGCGAGCTTCGTTTCATCTTCCACTTCGCATTTGAAGAAGAAGTCAAGCGTGTGCACGTCGAAGTCCGAATAGTGGTAGATGTTGGGCAGACTGAACAGGTAGTCGGCCTTTGTCACGGTGAGCGACGTTTCCTCCTTCACTTCCCGCCTTACGCTTTCTTCCGCACTTTCGTTGATGTCTGAAAAGCCACCGGGCAGATCGAGAGTTCCCTTGGCTGGTTCTCTTTTGCGACGTTCCACGAGCAGCTCGCCCTTGGCGTTGACAATGAACGCTCCGACAGCTGCCGCAGGGTTGAGAAAGTATTCAAAACCGCAGTTCTCGCACTTCTTGCTCTTTTCCGTGTCCGCTGCGAAATGATGGCTTCCGCACTTGGGGCAATACGCAAATTTGTCTAATATATGCATGTTTTTTGTATTGAAGTTTTTAAGTATAGCGTCCTCCCGCATCCACGGCCGCGGCCGGCGCCTGCGGAGGAAGGTGTAATATCTTGCAATATTACTATTTTTTATCCGATTTACCTAACTCTTAGGCGGTGTTTCTTGCCCATTTCGTTTTTTTTTGCGAATATTGCACGTATAAAAAGCCTATATCCGCCTTTCGTCATAAGCGGCGGAGATTGGCAACATACAACCCAAAACAGAAAAACGAAAGCACCATGAACAAGTTGACCGCCTTTATGGCATCCGCAATTCTCTCCTTTTCTGCCTTTACGGCAGCTGCACAGAAAACATTCGACATTGACCTTTGGCAAAGCAAGGCGCCCAACGACAACGGCAACGCGCAGGACACGGCGCGCGTAAGGGTCTTCCTTCCGAAAGACAGCGAGAACACGGGACGCTGCGTCGTTATATGTCCGGGCGGAGGATACTCACATCTGTCAATGCAGAACGAGGGATACCAGTGGGCTCCGTTCTTCAACAACATGGGAATTGCAGCCGTCGTGCTTAAATACCGCATGCCAAACGGCAACTGCGAAGTGCCGTCCACCGACGCCGAAGAGGCGATCAAGCTGGTGCGCCGCAACGCTTCGGCATGGAAGATAAAGACTGACCAAATTGGTATAATGGGCTTTTCTGCCGGAGGACACTTGGCCTCAACCGTGTCCACACATGCAAAGGGCGAGGCAAAGCCTGACTTCCAGATTCTTTTCTACCCCGTAATAACAATGTTGCCGGACATAACGCACAAGGGTTCGCACGACAATCTGCTGGGAAAGGATGCGAAGAAAAAAGACGAAAGGTTATACAGCAATGACTTGCAGGTGTCGCGCACCACTCCGCGCGCTTTCATCGTTTTGGCTGACGACGACCATGCGGTGCTCCCTGTCAACGGAGTGAACTACTACACGGAGCTTTACCGTCACGACGTACCTGCAACGCTCCACGTTTTCCCTTCCGGCGGCCACGGTTTCGGCATTAAAGAGTCGTTCAAGTATCACAACGAGATGGAGCTTATGCTTAAAGCCTGGCTCAGAAGCTTCTAAAAAAGATGTGCGCTTCGCTGCGTTGGACGAAGCGCACATTTTCAGTTTTCACCGATGGCAGCCACAAGCTCATCAAAAGTGTCTGCCACAAGAATATGTCTGCGATAGTCGCCGCGCACCATTCCCTTTCCTTGCAAATCGTCGAGCAGCGAAACGAGCGAGTTCCAAAAGCCGTTGATGTTGTAAAGCACCACCTTCTTGTGGTGATAGCCTATGGTTGCAGCGGCTGCAACGGTGAATATCTCGTCGAGAGTGCCCAGTCCGCCAGGCAGAGCCACAACGATGTCGCTCTTCAGAAGCATCAAATCCTTTCTGTCGCTCAGGTTGTCGCACGGAATCTCAACGCTGAGGTGCTGGCTCACGTGCCCGTTCTCTTCTATCTTTGAAGGCACAACGCCCACAGTCATACCGCCGCCGTCGGAAACAGCCTTTGCAACACATTCCATAAGTCCCATGTCGCAGCCTCCGAACACGATGGAATGGCCGTTTTTTGCAATCCAATCGCCAAATTCCTGCGTTTTCTCGAAATAAACCGGCTCTATGTTGCTGTTGGCCGAACAGAATATTGCTATCTTCATATACGTTGGTTTTGTTTATAATCTGAGTGTAAAGGTAAGACTTTTAGGCGAGTTTTCGTAAATTTGCAGCAACAAAACATAGATGTCAAAGGTTGAACGAAAACAAAACGAAGAGTCATGATGAACTGGAACGACCTCATTTCGAACAAGCGACTGGGGCAGGAAGAGCGCCACACGGAGCGGCACGACGACCGCAGCGAGTTTAAACGCGACTACGACCGCCTCATCTTCTCGGCTCCCTTCCGCCGAATGCAGAACAAGACACAGGTGTTCCCGTTGCCAGGAAGCATATTCGTGCACAACAGGCTCACACACAGTCTTGAAGTGGCAAGCGTCGGAATGTCGCTTGGCAACGATACCGCATCTGCCATAATTGAAAAGCGCCCGGAACTGGCCAAGACATTGTTCACACAGATAGGAACAATAGTAAGCACAGCCTGTCTTGCACACGATATGGGCAATCCGCCCTTCGGTCACTCAGGCGAGAAAGCCATACAGACATTCTTCACCGAAGGGAAAGGGGCGTTTCTGAAGGGACAAGTAAGCGAGGAACTCTGGAACGACATAACCCACTTTGAAGGAAACGCCAATGCCTTCCGCCTTCTTGCCCACCGTTTCAGGGGGCGTCGCGACGGCGGGTTCGTAATGACTTACACCACACTGGCCAGCATAGTGAAATATCCTTTCGAGTCGGCCTTGGCGGGAAGCCACGGCAAGTTCGGCTTCTTCAACACAGAGAAAGGTATCTTCCAGAAAATTGCCAGCGACCTTGGAATAGAACGAAAGTCAGAAAACGGAAAACCGCTTATGTATGCGCGCCATCCGCTGGTGTATCTCGTTGAAGCGGCCGATGACATCTGCTACGAGATAATGGACATAGAAGACGCCCACAAGCTGAAAATTCTTTCTTACGCTGAAACAAAAGAACTTTTGTTGGGATTCTTCGATGAAACCGTGAAAAAAGGGATTGAAAAGCGCATTGTCGACGAAGGCATTACCGATGACAACGAAAAGGTTATCTACATGCGTGCATGCGTAATAGGCAAGCTGGAGAACGTATGTGCAAAGGTTTTCATCGACAACGAAGAGGACATACTGTCAGGAACATTCGAAGGCTGTCTCATTGACCACATACCCGAGCCCCAACATTCGGCCTACAAAAGATGCACCGAAGTTTCGTTCCAAAAGATATACAAGAGCAAGCCGGTGCTGGATGTGGAGCTGAGCGGTTTCAAGATAATGGAAACGCTGATGGAGATAATGACAGACGCTGCCGTTCACCCCGACAGATTTTATTCACGACAGTTGATTAGCCGCGTTTCAAGCCAATACGACATCAACAGTGCCGATCTGGAGACTCGCATTATGGCCGTTGTCGACTACATCAGCGGTATGACCGACATCTATGCGCTCGACATTTACCAGAAGATCAACGGGATAAGTCTGCCCATCGTATAGCAGACGGTGCTGTGGCACAGCCTCCATTCAGTCATTCCTTGAAGTCAAGCCATCCTTCCTCGCCGCCCAGCAGATTGAAAGTGCGCCTGTGGTAAGGCGTTATGCCCTCGCGGCGGATTGCCTCGCGGTGTTTTTTCGTAGGATATCCCTTGTTGCTCAGCCAGTCGTAGGCGGGATATTCTTCAGCCAAACGGTCCATGTAGTCGTCACGATACGTCTTTGCAAGTATGCTGGCGGCAGCTATCGACAAATATTTGCCGTCTCCCTTCACGATTGTGGTGTAAGGCAAATCGCAGTAAGGCTTGAAGCGGTTGCCGTCTACAATTACCGCCTGCGGCCGCACCTTCAGCTTGTCCAAAGCGCGGTGCATGGCAAGTATGCTGGCGTTCAGAATGTTTATGCTGTCTATTTCCTCAGGTGTAACAACGCCCACTGCCCATGCCACGGCATCGCGTTCAATCGTCTCGCGCAGCAGTCGGCGGCGACGCGCTGTGAGCTTCTTCGAATCGTTAAGTTCACTGTTTTCATAGTCGGGCGGCAGTATAACAGCTGCGGCATAAACGCTGCCGGCAAGGCATCCGCGCCCCGCCTCATCGCATCCGGCCTCAACAAGGCCGTCATAATAGTGTGGTAAAAGCATATTCTTCCTTATAAACAAACGTATCTTTGCCGTGTCAGGTTTGATTGGCAACGGCAAAGATACGTTATTTTTCGCTAAACCAAGCGTAACTTACGCTGATTGGATTCAGTGAAAGCGGAAAACGCGAATGATTACATCACGCCCCTTTTCACAGTACTAACCAACTTGCTTCCGGCATACGCCTTTATCACGTATATTCCAGGCTGCAAGTTTTCGGTCTTAGGCGTTGTGCAGATTTTCTTCCCGTCAACAGTATACACCTCATAGCGGTCTGGTGCCAAATTGACGTTCTTCAGTTCCTTTACGCCCGTTGTTCCTGCAACAAGGAAATTCAGTTGCCTTGTAAGCTCGCCCCAGTTGTCGGCATCGGTAGCTTTCACGTTCAAAGACGCAAGTGCCTTGTCGGTCTGTCCCGCTGAAACGGTAAGAAGATTGCCGTTTATCGTGGCTGAAAGATTGGCGTCGTTGCCTACAACGGCGAAAGAAGGATTGTTGTTGTAGCCTGCAAACAGTTGCGTCAGGTCTATTGTCAGTTCTTTTCCAGCAAGCTCGTAATGCGGACAGGCGAGCCAATTGAGGTAATCTTCAAGGTTTGTGTATCCGTCGGCGTTACAATCGGCATTGGAGTCGTCCACTCCTGCTGCCTCTTCCCACCAGTCCGGCATTCCGTCGCCGTCAGTATCCCAGTTGTCGGGGCGGTGTTCTTCCGTCAGTCCAAGCCCGACGAATCCTTCGCAGCCTTCGTCTTCCTCCGAGTCAATAAGCCCGGCCTTGCCCGTTCTGCTTCCTTTCACCGACGTTGTGGCGGCAAGCGTTTCGCTAACCATCCTTTGGTCGTGCACGTTGAAGAACGGTTGGTTTGCTCCCACATCGCTAAGCACGTTCTTGTAAGCTGCCCTTGCCGATTCTACCTCTGCCAGCGGCTCAAAGAACTGCTTGTCCACGAACGGTTCCCAGTCTACCACCTGGTTGTTTGAAGTTCTGTAAAGATAGGTGGTGTTCAGTTTGTCTTCCGTCAGCGTTCCGTTGTTTTTGCCTTGACGCAGGTTTCCGCTCACGTATGCGCTCTGTGTTCCCTTTCCCGTGCCTTCAAGATCCAGGATGAAGGGCACTTCCTGCTTTGTTGCAGGCCCCATCTTATAGAAATTGCCCACGAAATTCATTTCGTGCGTACCTCCGTCTGTTGCGCGTTCACCCCAGTTGTAAACAACGTTGTTCCACACATAATGATGGCCGTCGTATGCTCCGCTGCCGTCCAGACCGCCCGAAATGCTCCAGTTGCGCCCTGCATTGTGTGCGAGCAAGTTGTGGTGATATGACCCGCAGGTGAGTTTTGCCGACATCTCGCCTCCGCCGATGGTTGCGGCAAAGCCGTGGCATTTTCCTGCACTGTAGTTTGGATGTCCAGCCTGGTTGAGGGCTTCGGATATGAGGGTGCGTTGCAGTGTTATGCTCTGTGCGTTGCGGCTGGAAAAGGCTTCGTCTATAGTCCATGATATGGAGCAATGGTCCATGATTGCGTTTGTATTTCCCGCCATTCCCATTCCATCGTTGCCGGAAAGTATGGTTTCATCGGATGTTCCGGCCTCGTCGCCGTAACTGTATCCGTTCTTGTCGGCATTCGGGATAACACCGTTAACCAGCTTCTTGTGGCCCAATCCCATGCGGATGAAGCGCGTAATGCCGTCGGTTGCCATTCCGAACGGACTGGTTCGCAGCATTATTCCGTTTCCGGGGGCAGTCTGTCCGGCTATTGTTACATATTTGTCTGAACAGGTAAGACGGCTCTTCAGATGTATTATGCCCGAAACATCGAACACGATGGTGCGCGGTCCGCTGACTTTCTTTATTCCGTAGCGCAGAGAACCTTCCACGGGGGCATCGTCTTTGCCGTTGTCTTCAAGCGTGGTAACGTGGTAAACCGTTCCGCCGCGCCCTCCGATGGCATATTTTCCGTAGCCTTCTGCACCTGGAAAGGCAAGGTGACGGGGACGGAAGCTCCACAGGTCGCCCTGCGACACAGTTCCGTCGACACATTCGTCAACGCGCCAATAATAGGTATTAAGGTTGCTCAATCCGGAAACGGCGTAGCATGTGTCGGTGAGCGACGCCAACTTTGAAAGATTGTCGGGTGAAGTGCCGAAATACAAATCGTGCGAAGTTGCGCCCTTTGCTGCGAGCCACTGAAGGAGCACCTGTCCTCCGTCTGCATCGGCATGGAAATCACCCGTCTCCGGCACGGGGTTGGTGGCGCGAAGCACGGTGCTGGCCTCGTCCAATATAATGCCGTTGAGATAGACAAGCGTTGAGCCGTAGTCTGTCCCGACCTTCGGATCGGAAACGAAAGTAACGGTAACGTCTTTCCCGTCCTCAGCACTGAACTGCGTGTATGACAGTCCGGATTGTTCGATGGAAAGGACATTTTCCGACTGTTTCACGTCGTCTTCTGCCAACACTCCATTCACATATACGTCAATCGGCGCAATGTTCTTGTAGCCGTTAACCCCGTTGTGGTAAGCCTGGAGGGAGTGATTGCCGGCAGAGAGACCTGAAAGAGTTACGGAGATAGACATGGGCAATTCGGTTTGATTAGGAGTATTGTTGTCATCGTCGGCAAGAAAGGCAACGACAGCGTCTCCAAGCATCTGCATGTTAGGCTTTCCCGATTTTGTGTCGCCTTTGCTCCATTGCGCCCGAAGGCGGGTGGAATTGCCTTGGGCTGCAACTGTTATGCGCAAGCCGTCGATTGTGAGCGTGTCTGCCTGTGAAAACGGCACAGCCCACGGTGTCCAGCCTTCCATGTTAACTTCCGCCAACTGGCGGCCAGTCATGTTGAAATCTATCTTTTGGGCATTGCAAAACAGAGGCAATGCAGACAGAAGGATAAGAAAATAGCTTTTGTTCCTGTTCATGGTATTAGTTTTTTACATTATAATGACGGCGGCACGAATATTTAGTAACCTTACACTTAAAACAAATTTTGACATTCTCAAGACTTAACGCCGTTACAAATCTGTTGAACATTGGACATAAAACCGTTGAAGCTTGGACACAATAACATTCAAGCGCCGATATATTCATGTTTAAGCTTGGTTACGGCATATATAAACGGTGATGTGGCGAGAGCGACGTTGTTTCTTTACAATGTTTAACGGAAATAGCTGTCTGTTTGAACTTATTGTGCAAAAACCGCCAGTATCTTTGCAACAGACAACAGAAGATCCACGACAAGGAACTTCTGCCGTGAGAGAACAAGAAACATAGGTTGAACCATAAAAGCACAAAAGATATGGAAAAGAACATAACATGCAGCAGCAATGCTAAAGGCAACGACAACATGGAAATGGAGGCACTCTTGGTCCGTCTGTCCAAGTGGGCAAAAGAACCGGTGGTTATACTTCGCGATTTCTATGCGGAATGCCTGGAGGAAGAAATAAGCATATCGCAGACTTGCCACTTGATTGAGGCACAGGCAGCGTTCCTTTTGACGATAATCACCGCCGACATTAGTCTCGTGGCACGTCTGCTGCTTTTCGGCTGGCTTGTGTCGGCAACGCTCCGCTGCAAGAAAGCGATGACGAAACAGTAAGGTTTTGCCAACAAACAAAAACACATCATACTTGTCTTGCAGCAAACGCACCGTGAACACAGCCAGACACGAGCCTATACCATGAAAAGCATACGCCACAGCAAACGGTGTGGCCGACTGAACCGACTTTCTTTAATCTTTCTGTCTGCAAAGACAAGCATGGCGGCAACCCTCAGGTGTGAGGAGATGCCGCCACTTTTATTATGTAATGATTATGCGGTGAAACCGCGTTTTTTGTTACAGTCCGAGTTCTTTCAGCAACCTGTCTGCATGGCCCCATTTGTCCATCAGATAGATTACGTAGCGTATGTCAACGCCGATGCAACGCGCAAGCACACGGTCGAAGTTGATGTCGCTTGCAAGCGAATCCCAGTTACCGTCGAAAGCAAGGCCGATGAGACGTCCCTTTCCGTCGAACATTGGCGAACCGGAGTTACCGCCCGTAATGTCGTTGTTGGTAATGAAGCAAAGCTGCATCTTGCCGGAAGTCTTGTCGGCATAGCGTCCGAAGTCTGAAGACTGCATAAGACTTTTCATAACAGGCTCTGCATAATAGTCAATCACCTTGTCTCCCAAGTTCATCTTGCTTACGATGCTTTCTGCCGTAGTGTAGTATCCGGCAGGTTTGCCGCCGACGTTGACGTTTTTCACCTGTCCGTAGCTCAGACGCATGGTGAAGTTGGCGTCGCTATAGTGCGGAAGGTCATATTCCATACGTATCTTGGCATCGCAAAGATAGCGCTCCTGTTCGGCTATCTGCGGTGACAGACTGTCAAGCTGCTCGCGCAGCTGGTCGTACACGTCGTGAAGATCCATGCCGTAGCACACTCCCGGATCGTTCTTATAGGCCTTTTTGTTGAAATAAATCTTCTGTCCGCTCTTCATCAGCACCGATTTTGCATAGAGCCAGTCCACATAAGCGGCATAGTCGCCTGCAAAACGTTTGTCTATCTCTGCATAGAACGAAGGAAGATACTTCTTGTCTACGTGTTCGCGGTAGTTCTTCAGCAAAGCCGCCATTACGTCCTTGTCGAGAGCCTCGTCCCAATCGTTGCTATTGTCGGCAAATTCAACATACTGCTTTGCCGGTTTGTCCTTCGGTCCCTTTACCTCCATGCCGTTCAGAACCTTCAACGCACGCGTGTTGAACTCGCTTGTACGGCGGAAGGCCTCTGCCCAGTTGGTTAGGACATACGACAGTTCAAGGCGCTGTGCGTACAGCTTTTCCATCTTTGCGAAGTCAAGTTTTCCTTTCAGATATCCGGTGCTGTCCTGATAAGCCTTGATGCGCTCTTCAAACTCCCTTTTCTGCCTTATCATTCCGATGGAATCGATACATTTATTCATTCCGATAGAATTCTTCCAGTAGTTCGAACTGGTGGCATACTTTGAGTCATATTTGATGCGCACGGCTTCGTCGGCACGCATATGACGCAGCATTATCTCCTGCTTCACGCCGCGAACCTGTGCCCGCGGAGCGTTCTGAGCGTCGCGACGCTCCTTGATTCCGTAAGAAGACAGGTAACGGCTGGTTGAACCGGGGTAGCCCACGGTCATGGCGAAGTCGCCTTCCTTGTATCCGTCAAGCGAAACCTGTGTCCAATGCTGCGGATGATAAGGCACGTTCTTCTCCGAATAGGCTGCCGGACCGTTTGTCTTAGGATCTGCGTAGATGCGGAACACGGAATAGTCGCACGTCTGGCGGGGCCACATCCAGTTGTCTGTCTCTCCGCCGAACTTTCCCATCGACTTTGGCACAGTGAAGACAAGGCGCAGATCGGTAAAGTCGCGATAAGTTGTCGCGTAATACTTGTTTCCTTCGTAATAGGGCTTTATCTCCAGACGCAGGGTGGAATCGTTAGCCTTTACGTCTTTCGACATGGCGTTCTCGATGGAATCGATGAAAGCCGACTGCTTGTCTATCGGCAATTTATAGAGTCCTTTAGCCGCCAGCTCCTCTGTGATGTCTTTCTGGTCAACCATGAAACTGACAAACATGTTCTCGTTCGGAAGTTCTTCGGCGTAGCTCTTGGCATAGAATCCGTTGAGCATATAGTCATGCTCAACCGTGGAATGGCTGCGTATGGCTTCAAAGCCACAGTGGTGGTTGGTGAACACGAGGCCGTCGGGCGATACGACTACGCCCGAACAATAGCCGGAAAAGTTCACGACCGACTTCATTATGGCATCGTCGCCCTTGTAAAGTCCGTCGTAAGGAAGGCTGAAGCCATAGCTCTGCATCTGTTCAAACACTGCTTGAGGCAGGTTGTAGAGTGTCCACATGCCTTCGTCTGCCTGCGCTTGCTGCCCGCAAAGAGCAATCATGCCTGCGAGAAAAGCGGAAGTTTTCTTGTTTATTTTCATATCATTGCTTTTGGTTTGTTCTGAAATACTTTCCTATCACCGGTAAGCCACCAAGAGGGAAATCCTTCTTAACTATGTAGCCCACGAAAAGCAGGCCGAGCAAGGTGTTTACGCCTATGGCCGCTGCAACGGGCAGGCTTCTGTTGGCTGCCGACATGCAGAAATAGAGCGCTGCCGTAATGGCAACGTAAACGGCAATATCTCTGACAGGATAATTTATGGGGTACTTTTTCTGCCCCACAATATATGACAGAGTCATTGCAGTGGCATATCCGGCAAAACCGGCCCACGCGCAGGCTATATATCCGTAGCGCGGAACGAAAACGACGTTCACTGCAATCAGCACCACGCATCCTATGCCTGAGAAATAGGCTCCCCAGATTGTCTTGTCGATGAGTTTGTACCAGAAGGACAGGTTGAAGTAAACGCCCATCATAATCTCTGCCGCCATAACAATGGGCACAACGCGCAAGCCTTCCCAATAGTCGCGGCCGATGATGTGGCGAAGCACATCCATATAGCCTACGACAACGAGAAAAGCAAGGAGCGTGAAGATGACAAAGTATTTCATTGCCTTTGCGTATGTCTCGCGGTTGTCCTTGTCTTTCGACTTTCCGAAAACGAACGGTTCGTAGGCATAGCGGAAAGCCTGCGTAATCATTGCCATAATCATGGCTATCTTGCTCGCCGCACCGTAGATTCCGAGCTGAGAGTGTGCGTCAGCGCCTTTGTATACATACGGGAAGAGAATCTTGTCGGCGGTCTGGTTCAGTATTCCGGCAATGCCGAGCACAAGTATTGGCCAGCTGTAGCTGAACATACGGCGCAGCAGCTTGCGGTCGAAGGAATATTCGCGGCACGCAAGTTCTTTCCAGAAGAACAGCGTGAGAAACGCCGAACAGAACAGATTGACATAGAAGGCGTATCCCGCTCCCACCGTGGGGTCGTATATTGACGCTATGAAACCTTTGCCTCCGGCACTGTCGTAGACAGAAGGAAGAATGGCGAAGAACACGATGTTAAGCAATATCGCCATGAAAATGTTCAGAAGCTTGAGCGCAGCAAACTTTATCGGGCGTTTTTTGTAGCGCAGATAGGCAAAAGGTATGCACTGGAATGCGTCGATTGCCACCGTGACTGCCATCACCCATATATACGACGGATGTTCGGCATAGCCCATAAACGACGCTATCGGCGTGAGGAACGCCAGAACTAGCACGATGAAGACAAGCGAGGTGAAGCCTACACACGCCAGAGTCGTAGTGTAAACGGTCTGCGGATTTTCGCCCTCCTTGTTGGCAAAGCGGAAGAAAGTGGTTTCCATTCCGTATGTAAGTATAACCATCAGCAGTGCCGTATAGGCATAAACGTTTGTTATCACACCGTATCCGCCGCTTGCTGCCGAAAGCTTTGCAGTATAGAGCGGAACGAGGAGATAGTTGAGAAAACGGCCAACGATGCTGCTCATGCCGTAGATGGCCGTATCCTTGGCCAAACTTTTCAGTGATGCCATATCTTTTGTATTTTCGTTTTTTGTCAGAAGAACATATAACAGATTGCAATGGCAGCCAACACGCCTGCAAGATCGGCAAGCAGGCCGCATGCAACGGCGTGACGGGTGTAGCGCACGCCTACACTTCCGAAATAGACGGCAAGGATATAGAACGTGGTGTCGGTTGAACCCTGGAAGATGCAACTGAGACGTCCAACGAAGGAATCGGCTCCGTAAGTTGTCATAGCGTCGACCATCATGCCGCGCGCCCCGCTGCCCGAAAGAGGCTTCATCAATGCGGTGGGCAACGCCCCCACAAAATCGGTGTTCCCACCTAGAATTTCAACAAACCACTTTACCGCTCCAATCAACATGTCCATTGCTCCTGATGCGCGGAACACTCCTATGCCCACAAGTATGGCCACAAGGTAGGGGATTATCCTTACAGCAGTATTGAAACCCTCTTTCGCTCCTTCGATGAAGGCGTCGTATACATTCACTTTCTTCCTCATTCCGGCAAGAATGAAGCCAACTATGATTGTCATTAACAGGATGTTGGCAACGGTTGTACTGACAATGTTCATCTGGTCTTTGTCCAACTGACCGAAGCCCCATATAATGGCGGCAACAAGAAGGCTCACGCCGCCAAGAGTCAAGAGCATAACCTTGTTAAGCAAGTTGATGCGCTGGTAGAGACTGGTTACTATGATTCCTGCCAAAGTGGAAAAGAACGTGGCCAGAAGTATCGGGATGAACACGTCGGTGGGTTGCGCCGCTCCGAGCTGCGCCCTGTAAACCATAATGCTCACTGGAATGAGGGTAAGTCCGCTTGTGTTGAGCACAAGGAACATTATCATGGGATTCGTTGCAGTGTCTTTCTTCGTGTTTAGCTGCTGCAACTGTTCCATTGCCTTGAGGCCAAGCGGCGTTGCGGCATTGTCAAGGCCCAGCATATTGGCTGCGATGTTCATAAAGACGGAGCCTGTTACTGGATGCCCCTTGGGTATGTCGGGGAAAAGCTTGCAGAAGACAGGCGAGAGAAGACGTGCGAGTGCGTTCACCATACCGCCTTTTTCGCCTACTTTCATTACGCCAAGCCACAACGACAGAACGCCGGTAAGACCGAGAGATATCTCGAAAGCTGTTTTGGAAGAGTCGAAAGTTGAATTCATCATAGCGGGGAACACATCAAAATCGCCCATGAAAACGAGCTTAACCAATGCCATGACGAAAGCCACCAAGAAGAAGGCTATCCAAATATAGTTCAATACCATCTCTTTTTCTTTACCTTATTATATAATACATCCTTTATAAAGTTGCAAAGGTAACGCTTATTATTGAACCCGTCAACCATAAGCTGAAAAAATAGGGCTTTTCAGAATTCAACGTAATACTGAAGACGCTCCAGATCGGCAGCGGTGAACGATTTTAACAGCTTTAGCTGGGAGAGGGATTTAAGGGGTCCGCGCAGTCGGCGGAAGTCAACAATGTCGCGCGCCTGATAATAATTGAGGTACGGATGCTGGCGGAGTTGTGAATAAGTGAGTGTGTTCAGATTCAGTTTCTTCACATTCCCGTCAACGGAGAAATACGGAAGGGCCTGCTCCGGAAGTCCCTCAATTTCGAGCAGCTGGCGTTCCGAATAGAAACCGCCAAGCCTTTCGCGGCGCCTCACTATTGCCAGTGCATAGGCACTGCCTATGCCAGGAACCTTTTTCAGTTCTGCCGTGTCAGAAACGTTCAGGGCTACGGTTTCTCCGGGGCGCAGTTTCCGCGGATACTTCACTGTGTCGCGTGCCGGTTGCATGGCAGTCTGGTTATGCAGGCCGCTCTCTTCCCTACTGGATGTGCCGCCATAGAAATCAGCCGCCGCCCTGTAATCGTCGGAGATGCGTATGTACGGACGAAGCGTTTCAAACTGTTTGCGCGTCAGTCCGTAGAGCCTTGCAAAATCTTCTGCGCGCCGATAAACTCCTCCGGCTGCACGATAGCGGTATATGTTCCTTACCATCCACGGCTGAAGGCCAAGACTGAGAAGTTGAGTGCTGTCTGCCGTATTCGGGTCGAAGGGCGTAAGGGTTATTTTCCTTTCTTCCACATAATAATATCCTTCGCCCGCCTTGGCGGAATCACGTGCGGAGAGGCGTGCCGTATCTGTTGCGGGAGCGGAGAAGAAAGCTGTGTCGCCGTCTGTTGGAGCGAAGAAGACAACAACAAGCACCATGGCCACGATTCCGATGGCAATCATCGCAATGCGGTCGCTCTTGTGAAAATAGAAAAAGTCCCTCAGATTCATTCTGAACGGTATTGTTTCCTACTGAAATTCTTCTGGCAGTTGGTTTTTCCACTCTGCGAACGGTTTCTGTCGCAGGTATGAGTTGTAGAAACGGCGGTCTCCCGTCACTTCATCTGCGATGAAACCGGGTTTTTCATACGGTTCGTCCTCGCTGGCAAGCTCAACTTCCGCCATTACAAGGCCGCTGTTAAGACCGTAGAACTCGTCCACCTCGAAGGTGTGTCTGCCGCTCTTTACAAGATAGCGCGTCTTGTCAATGACACCGGGCTCGCACAGTTTGAACAGGTGTTCCGCTTCGTCAAGGTTTATCTCCTTCTCAAATTCATAACGCATCATGCCCCGTTCGTCCGACGGACCCTTTATCGTAAGATAGCCTTTGTCGCCGCGAATGCGGACACGCACCGTGCGTCCGTGTCCGCTGCAGATGTATCCTTGTTTTATCCGCGAAGAAGAAAAAGCCTGTTTCCGGTATTCTCCGTCTTGTTTGTGCACAAGGAATTTCCGTTCTATCTCAAGTCCGCTCATATCCTAACGTCATTTGTTGCAGTTCTCCTGTGTGTTGTCAATCAGTCGGCGCTATGCCGCCAAAACGGCGTAGTAAACCATCATTGCCAGAGCACACAATCCAAGAATTACCAATATCCAGTTGAAAACTTTCTTCCCTTCTTTTGCCTGGCGCTCCTGATAGCGCTCGCGGCGTGCCTTTCCTTTTTGACTCATAGTATTGTGTTTTTAAAGTTAATCTTATAAGGAATGTTCTACTGTTCTTCGTCGTTCACGGGGAATTCCATCAAGTATGCCTTTATGAATCCGTCTATCTTTCCGTCCATAACAGCGTCAACATCCGATGTCTGGTAGTTGGTACGGTGGTCCTTCACGCGGCGGTCGTCAAAGACGTAACTGCGTATCTGGCTGCCCCACTCTATCTTTTTCTTGCCTGCCTCTATCTTTGCCTGTGCTTCAAGGCGCTTTTTCATGGCGCGGTCGTACAGTTGCGACTTCAACAGACGCATGGCGTTGTTGCGGTTCTCCAGCTGTTTGCGGCTTTCGGTGTTCTCGATGAGGATTTCCTCCTCTTCGCCAGTGTCGGGATCAACATACTGGTAGCGCAGACGCACGCCCGTTTCCACCTTGTTCACGTTCTGTCCGCCGGCACCGCCACTGCGGAATAGGTCCCAGCTGACTTTCGATGGGTCAACAAACACCTCTATCGTGTCGTCAACAAGGGGCGAGACGAAAACGCTGGCGAAGCTTGTCATTCGCTTTCCCTGTGCATTGAACGGCGAGACGCGCACAAGACGGTGCACACCGTTCTCGCTTTTCAGATAGCCGTAAGCATACTCTCCGCCTTCTATCTCCATCGTTACGCTCTTGATGCCGGCCTCATCGCCCTCCTGAAGGTCGCTGACCGTCACCTTATGACCGTGTGATTCAGCCCAGCGCATGTACATACGCATCAGCATCTGCGCCCAGTCCTGGCTTTCCGTACCTCCGGCGCCACTGTTTATCTTTAGCACGCAATCCATAGGGTCTTCCTTCTGGCGCAGCATATTCTTCAATTCAAGGTCTTCTATTGCCTTTATCGCCTTGGAGTAATCTTCGTCGACTTCTTCTTCGCTTACCATGTCGTCGTGATAGAAGTCGAAAGCAAGCTGCAGCTCTTCAGACAGGACGCTGACTTCCTTGTATCCTACGAGCCACTTCTCTATTCCCTTAACCTTTTTCATTTGTTCCTGTGCACGTTTAGGGTCGTCCCAGAAATCAGGAGCCTGCGTGCGCAGCTGTTCTTCCTCGAACTCTACTTTTTTCTTGTCGATATCCAAATAGCGGTGAAGGGCTTCAACGCGTTCCACCACGTCTTTCAGTTGTTCTTGAGTTATCATCGTTTCGTTTTCTGCAAGGGGCGGGAGCTTTGGCTCCTCACCGGTTTGATTCTATTTCAGGCAGTTGTGTTTCGCCGCAAGCTGAACTGCACAAGTTTCGGAAGAGCATTCCTGCCGTCATTCGGCATACATCTGTTCTATTTCCTTTCTGTAGTTTTCGTTTATCACGCGCCTCTTCATCTTTAGCGTGTTCGTCAGCTCGCCTTTCTCCATGCTGAACGTTTCCGGCAGCAGCGTGAAGCGCTTTATCTGTTCATAGTGTGCAAGCTGTTGCTGTATCGTATCGATACGCTCCTTTATCATTGTGTTTATCTCTGCGTTGCGACACAGTTCAATCCGGCTTGAATAGCTTATGCCATGAGCTTTGGCGTATTCCTCAAGCAGGCCGAACGACGGTATGATGAGCGCCGACACGAATTTCCTTCTGTCGGCAATGATTGCAATCTGGTCGATGTATTTGTCAACAAGCAGCTTCGCCTCTATCATCTGCGGGGCGATGTATTTTCCGTTGGATGTTTTGAAAAGATCCTTTATGCGGTCTTTCAGATAAAGTTCACCGTCTTTCATGTATCCGGAATCGCCTGTTTTGAAATATCCTTCAGCGTCGAACGCCTGTTCCGTAATGTCCGGACGGTTGTAGTAGCCCTTCGTTATGGTCGGGCCTTTAAGGCATATCTCGCCTTCTTCGCTTATCTTTATGTCAATGCTGTGGATTGGTCGTCCCACCGACCCTACGCTGTACGGCTTTACGCCCACGCGGTCGCACGTTACGGTGGCGAGACTTTCCGTAAGTCCATAGCCAACCACCATTTTTATACCTATGGCGTGAACGAATTCCTCTACGTGTGCAGAGACAGTCGCCCCTGCCGTCGGGAAGATGTTGGGGTTTTCAAGTCCGAGCTGACTGCGCACAAGACTGAAAAGCGTTCTGTTGTACATCATATACTCCATGTGCAGCGACAAAGGCGGGCGCTTTCCGCGGCTCATGTAGTCTATGTTGTGTTTCTTTCCCACTGCCAGGGCATGAAGGAACAGCTTGCGCTGCACGGCACTGGCGTTGTCGATCTTTTCCTGCACGCCGGTGTATACTTTCTCCCAGAAGCGCGGCACGGAGCACATGCTTGTCGGATGTGTTTCGCGCATTGACTTCTGCACTTCGCGAGGGTCTGTGTTTACGATGAGTGTGGCTCCCTCTGACAGGCAGAGCAGCGTCCATCCCTTTTCAAAGATATGGGCATATGGAAGAAAGTTCATTATACGGTCGTTTTCCGTAACGCTGACAGCGCGGTCGTTAGCTTCAAGAGCCGACGTATACTGCAAGTGGCTGAGCATAACTCCCTTGCTGTCGCCTGTAGTGCCGCTGGTATAAAGAATGTTTGCAAGGTCGTCCATGTTGGCTTCACGGTACAACTGCTCCACTTCCGTCTGACGCGGCAGGTTTTCGCCGAGCTTTAGGAAATCGTCGAAATATAGGGCGTTGTGGTCCTGCCCGCTCAACGCCACGCGTCTGTCGTAGATTATGATGCGTTCAAGCGTCGGACAGAGCGAGAGCACGCGGTGAGCCTTGTCGTACTGCTCCTGTTCTCCCACGAAGAGGTAGCGCACTTTGGCGTCGTTTATCATGAACTGTATCTGTTGCTCGCTGCTTGTTGCATAGAAAGGAATGGTGACTGCCCTGATTCCCCACGCTCCGAAATCGCTGAACAGGTATTGCACGCAGTTCTGCGAGAACACTCCGAGATTTTCCTGCGGCCTTACGCCAAGGTTTAGCAGTGCGTTTGACACCTGCTTTACCTTTCGCGAAAAATCGTTCCATGTGTATGTTTTCCATGTGCTGCCGCCAAAATCCTTGTATATCAGGGCTTCTCTGTCGGCATACTTCTTCGCCTGGTCGTGAACCAAGACTGACAAATGGCTGTTTGTCTGCATAATCGTATGTTTTGACGCGGAGCCAACATTGTTGGCCCGTGGATATTTCCTTTGGAAGACAGGTGCTCTCCATGCTGCCGCACGCTAAAGCGCCCGCCTTTGCTGCAAAGTTAATAAAGTTTTCCGTAATTCGGAAAACCTGTCACTTTTTCTTCCCGTCGCTGGCGGCCTTTGGCTTTGGCGTGAGCAAAGCGCGGTATTCGTCAGGCGAAGCCAACAGGCGGCACGCTTCCTTCACCTGCTTGTCGTATCTCATGTTGTTTTCTATCGCACCTGCCTGATAATAGTAGTGTGCCACGATGTCTGCCGCGAGCAACTGCTTTATCAGCACTTTGTTCCGCTCAAGGTCTGTGGCGAGATTGTGCTTCAGCTTTTTCTCCAGCGCCTCGAATTCCGGTTTCGCATCGTCGTAGTATCCTTCAAACTGCGCTACCTTCTTCAGATGGTCAAGCGTCCTGCCGCTCTCGGCGTCGTACTTGAAGCCGCTTTCCACCACGCGCTTCTTGAAGTCTGCGTATTCGTCCTCGGATATCTCGAACTCGCCCGCGGGGGCTATCGAAGCGTGTTTGTCTATGTAGTCAAGCTCGTAGTTGAGCATAACCTCGGTGGAATCCATTCCCGAAACGCTCAGATAATACGCGATGTTGGGCATCGAGTCGGGCACCACCTCTATGTCGGGTTTTATTCCACCCCCGTCGCGCACCTCGCGCCCGTTCTGCGTATAGAAAGTCTTGGTCAGGCTGTCCGGCACATGCTCTGTGTATCCGCCGTGGGCATGCTTGTAGTTGATTGCCTGGATGCACCGGTTGCTTGGAATGTAGTATTTCCCCGTGGTGAGTTTCAGCTGTCCGTTATACGGAAGGTCCACAGGTGCCTGCACAAGTCCCTTTCCGTAAGTTCGCGTGCCAAGCACAACCGCCCTGTCAAGGTCCTGCAATCCGCCGGAAGTTATCTCGCTTGCCGATGCTGTCTCGCCGTTGACCATCACGACAATGGGCATAACGGTATCCATTGGCTCCACCGTTGTCTTGTAGTCGTGGTTCATGCGTTCCATCTTTCCGCGTGTCCTTACCAGCGTTATGCCTTTCGGCACGAACATGTTCACTATGTCAACGGCTTCTTTCACCGAGCCGCCGCCATTGCCGCGAAGGTCGAGCACAAGCGATTTCATGCCCTTGTGTTTCAAGTCGATGAGCGCACGGCGCACGTCTTTGGCGCATCCGTCGGTAAAGCTGTTCAGACAGATTATTCCGGTGCTGTCTGTCAGCATTCCGTAATAAGGCAGATACGGCAGTGTTATGGCGCGGCGCGTTATGCGCATCTGCATTTTCTTTCCAGTCGACGGGCGCTTTATCTTCAGTATGAACGTCGTGCCTGGATCGCCGCGCAGGTGGGAGCTTACATACGACGTGTTCTTGTCTGTCATCACACTGTCGTCGATGCTCAGTATTATGTCGCCCTTCTGCAATCCTGCCTCTGCCGCAGGGCTTCCCTCGTAAGGTTCGTCGACAACCACGCGCTGCAGTTGCAGATTGTAGCGTATGATGGCGCCGATGCCGACATACTTTCCTGTCAGCATCTTCTTCAGCTTGTTCACTTCCGTCTCGGGATAGTATTCCGTGTAAGGGTCGAGCGAGCGCAGCATGCCCTTTATCCCGTTGCCGACAACCTCGTCGGCGTCGAGCGTGTCAACGTATATCATATCGAGATAGCGGTAGATATCGTTGAATACCTCTATGTTTTTCGACACCTTGAAATTGTGGTCCTTGTCGTCTTGCGCACTGACCGTTGCAGCCATCACGGCAAAGGCAGCAAGAGCCGCCAGCAATATTTTCTTCATTTACCTGAATTCTTTTCGTTTGTTCGTTACATTCCGGCACACTGCCGGCTGGAATTTACAATCTGCAAACTTACATAAAAGTTTCGACTTTCGCCGACATTTGCGGGCATAAATGCAGAGTGCCTACATTTTTTGCGTACCTTTGCCAAAGGAGAACGCAATAGTGCACTCCAACGAACAACGACATAAAACGAAAGGAAAGGACGAACGACATGAAGAAAGCAATGATGGCACTGTTTGCGCTTGCCTTGTGCATCTCTGCCCGCGCACAGGATTCACTGCGGCAGGTGCTGCTCGAAACGAGCATGGGCAACATACGCGTGGCTCTCTACAACGACACGCCGCTTCACCGCGACAATTTTCTTAAACTGGTCAACAACGGATATTATAACGGCTGCATTTTCCAGCGCGTGATAAAGGACTTTATGATTCAGGCTGGCGACGAGCATTACCGCAAGCACGCCGACGGGAAGGAGGAACACTTTGAACTCGACTACACCATACCGGCGGAGATACGCTATCCGGCGCACTACCACAAGCGTGGACAGTTGTGTGCGGCCAGGATGGGCGACGACGTGAACCCGACGAAGGCGTCAGGCTCCACGGACTTCTATATCACATGGGGCAGGAACTTCTCTGAAAGACAAATGGAATACTACACCGAAAGGATGAAGCAACGCGGAACGGCATACGCCATACCTGAGGGGGAAGTGTATCAGGGCTACATAAAATACGGCGGCGTTCCGCATCTAGACAACGGATACACCGTTTTCGGCGAAGTGCTGGAAGGAATGGACGTGGTTGACGCCATACAGAACGTCGAGACAGACAAGAACGACAACGACCGCCCCCTGACTGATGTCGTTATCTTGCGCGCAACGGTGGTAAAATAACTCCCACAGAGCCGGAACGAAGTGCCGGAACGCCGAAAAAACAGGGAAATAATGCAGAAAAGCAAAAAAAGTTTCAAAAAAGTTTGGCGGTTTACCAAAAACGCCTTACCTTTGCAACCGCAATTAAGCAATAACGCTTCTGCAATGCTTCAATAGCTCAGTTGGTTAGAGCACCTGACTGTTAATCAGGGGGTCGTTGGTTCAAGCCCATCTTGAAGCGCATAAGTTCCGCAAGCCACAAGCTTACGGAACTTTTTGTTTTTATACGCATTCAAAAGACACACATCCAACATTCCGGCAGAAGTCCATCCCTTCCCCCACCCTGCGCATGCAGTACAGATACGACGTTTGAACGTATTCACAGACAAGCGTCATTGCGCAAGAGGACAAGCGTCGTAACGAAAGGAAGCAAACGCCGATGCGGAAAAAAGCCTTGCGCCCTTACGGACACCTGCATGCGGCATTGCCGACGAGATGATGTGTCCGTAAAGGCGCAAGGCCCTCTTTATGCAGTGCGCTGCCGCATAACTTCGCTTAAGACGCAGCGCACTATTGTTAGTCTCTTCTGAAGATGTCCCTCGTGTAGACCTTGCCTTTCACGTCTTCCAGGCAAGCGTCGTAACGGTTTGCAATGATGGCTTGGCTCTGCTGCTTGAACTTGTCGAGGTCGTTGACCACTAGCGAGCCGAAGAACGTAGTGCCGTCGGCAAGCGTAGGTTCATAGATAACCACTTCCGCGCCCTTTGCCTTTATTCTTTTCATTATGCCCTGTATGGCAGACTGCCTGAAGTTGTCGGAGTTCGACTTCATCGTCAGTCTGTAGACGCCTATGACGCAACGGTGTTCCCTTGTGGCAGAGAAGCTGTTGTCCCCGGCGTAGCTGTAGTATCCAGCCTTGCGCAGAACGGCGTCGGCAATGTAGTCCTTGCGCGTGCGGTTGCTTTCCACTATCGCTTCAATAAGGTTCTCAGGCACGTCCTTGTAGTTTGCAAGGAGCTGCTTGGTATCTTTCGGCAGACAGTAGCCGCCGTAGCCGAACGAAGGATTGTTGTAGTGTTTCCCGATGCGCGGGTCAAGCCCCACTCCCTCGATGATGGCACGCGTGTCAAGTCCCTTCACTTCGGCATAAGTGTCAAGTTCATTGAAATAGCTCACGCGCAGTGCCAGATACGTGTTGGCGAACAGTTTCACCGCCTCGGCCTCTTTCATGCCCATAAACAGCGTGTCGATGTTTTCCTTCTCTGCGCCCTCCTGAAGCAGACGGGCAAAGGTTTCGGCAGCGCCTTTCATGCGTTCCACGTCGGTGACGCTGCGTATAGCATCGTTTTCTTCGGCAAACTCCGGACTGTCTATTATCTTCGGGTATCCCACTATAATGCGGCTTGGATAGAGATTGTCGTACAGCGCCTTGCTCTCGCGCAGGAATTCGGGCGAGAAGAGAAGGTTGAACTCCTTCACTCCCCTTTGCGAGTATTTCAGATACAGGCTGCGCGTGTAGCCAACGGGTATGGTGCTCTTTATCACCATAACGGCCTTGGGATTGACTTCAAGTACGAGGTCTATCACTTCCTCCACGTGCGACGTGTCGAAGTAGTTCTTTACGGGGTCGTAGTTGGTCGGTGCGGCAATCACGACGAAGTCTGCATCGGCATATGCCTTGCGGCCGTCGAGCGTGGCCGTAAGGTCGAGTTCCTTCTCGGCAAGGTATTTCTCGATGTATTCGTCCTGTATGGGCGATTCACGCCTGTTTATTTTCTCCACCTTTTCCGGCACCACGTCAACCGCATCGACGTGGTGATGCTGGGAGAGGAGCGTTGCGATGCTAAGCCCTACGTAGCCTGTTCCGGCCACGGCCACCCTTATGTCTTTGAAATCTGTCATATAGTCTGTTGTTGCTTTCTTGTCTTTTACGTTTTTGTTTTACCGAACAAAATTAAGACTATCGGCCCGTTTTCCCAAGCATATCGGGAGTTTTAACACAAACTCACTGTTTGTTACTGTCGTCGAGAGCCTTGAAGAAGGCGTCGATGTTGGCCATCGGCGTGTGCGGCGGCGTGTCGCATCCGCTTGAGAGAACGAAGTTGGGATAGGCTTTCATGTCGGATATAAGCAGGGTTGTATATTCGTACATCTTTTCCGGCGTGCCTTCCTTGAACATCGAAACGGGGTCCACGTTTCCCATGGCAAGAGCCGTGGGCGGAACGTCCTTTATGACCTGGCGCATGTCGCATTTGTTGCCGAAATGGTAAACTGCCGAACCGGTGGCAACCATGGCCTTTGTGCAGTGGCCAGTGTTTCCGCAGTTGTGGAGCACGACGCTGAAATTGTCGTCCTGCACCATGCCGACGATATATTTCACGTAGTCTGACGAGAAACGCTTGCAGTCGTCGTCCGACATCAGCCCTGCTGCGGGTTCTGCCATAACCACGCCCTGCACGCCGGTAAGCTTCAACGCCTGGCAGTATTTCAGGATAAATTTTGTGCACTTGCTTAGCAGGCAATGCGCCGCATCGGGGTCTGCGTAGATAAGAACCATGATCTCAGACATGTCGTAGAGTCTTCCGGCAAGCGAGAACGGGCCGATGCATCCGCCCAGCACGGGCCGGTCGGTTATGTTTCTTGCCGAGAGCAGGTTTGCCTTGAGGTAAGCCGGCACGCGCGCCGCCTTGAGCGAGGGCACTTCCAAGGCCCTTATGTCGTCGGCATTGTTCAGAAGATGCCCTATCACTGCGGGCACGGCATCTTCCGTAAAGTGTATCTGCGCTCCGAATGCCTCGGCCTCAACGGTAAGGTCCATTATTACGGTTGCCGCCGCCGTTGGGTATTTGTCGGCCAGCGCCTTTATAGCTTCGTAGTGAATCTGTCCGTCGCAGCAGGCTTCCCTCACACTGTGTCCTATCAGCTCTATTCCAGGATGGGTCATAACGGGCACTGCCACGGTTTTGGGGTTTCGGATAACGTCGGTTATCCATTCTTTCATGGATGTTTTCATAATATTGCGGTTTCCTTGTCGTGTATTAAATATATAGGTGGAACTTGCTCCTATATATCTGACGGCAACAACCGCAAGATGTAACCTTTCCTTCCGTGAGCCAGAGTGTGCCCGCAGATTGCGTTCGGCCTCAGTCCAGGTCTTTTCTGCGCTGTTCCTCAAGTATGCGCATCAGTTCTTCCATCGTGTCTGCCCTCAGCATTGCTATGCGTGTCTGTCTGAAATTTGGAATACCCTTGAATATCGGACTTGCCGCCAAGTGTCTTCTTGTGTGCAGTATGCCCCGGTATTCGTCTATGCGCTCTACGTTTATGCGCAGTTGCTCTTCGAGCACGTCGAGTTTCCAGTTGAAATCCATTGCGTGGTCAGTCTCCCGTCCCTCAAGACTGTCGCGAATCTCCTTGAATATCCACGGTCTTCCGAACGTTGCCCTGCCAATCATAACGGCATCAACGCCATACTCTTCGAAAGCACGGCGTGTCTCTTCAGGCGACGTAATGTCGCCGTTGCCTATCACAGGTATCTTTATCCTGGGATTGCGCTTCACCTCGCCGATAAGTGTCCAGTCGGCATTTCCGGTATACATCTGAGCGCGCGTTCTGCCATGTATGGTGAGCGCCTGAATGCCGCAGTCTTGAAGCTGTTCGGCAAGGTCTGTTATCACAAGGCTCTCGCTGTTCCATCCAAGTCGCGTCTTTACGGTTACGGGGGTGCTTACTGCCTTCACTACGTTGCGTGTGATGTCGAGCAGCAGCGGTATGTTCTGAAGCATTCCCGCTCCGGCCCCCTTTCCTGCAACCTTCTTCACGGGACAACCGAAATTGATGTCAATCACGTCGGGGTGCGCCTGGTCTTCAACAATCCTTGCAGCCTCAACCATCGAATCTACGTCGCGCCCGTATATCTGTATGCCCACGGGGCGTTCCTCGTCGCTTATGGTCAGTTTGCTGACTGTGCTCTTCACCGATCTCACCAACGCTTCGGCGCTTACAAACTCCGTGTAAACCATAGATGCGCCGTATCGCTTGCAGAGCATGCGGAATCCTATGTCTGTCACGTCTTCCATCGGAGCGAGAAAGAGCGGGCGGTCGCCAAACTGTATGTTTCCTATCTTCATCGTTTTATCTTTCTGTTGTATGCCCTGCCCCTTTGGCAGCATGGCCTGGGAGTGGGCTTTTGCTTCAGTTTATCAGGTGATAGACCCCGCCGGGCAGGGCTTTCACCACACCTTTCATTTCGAGTTCGAACAATGCAGCCGCCACCTTGTTCACGGGCAGCGCCACGCTGCGCGCAATGTCGTTCTGCTGGCGGTCGTTGTGGCTTGCCAATGCTTCTGCCACCGTTTTCGCATCGCCGTCCATCTGCGGAAACAGACTTCTTTCTATGCCCTGCCGCTGGGCAGCGGCAAGCGTGTTGTCGGTTTCCCACATCATCGCCTTCACTAAATCTTGGGCACACGTTATGAGTTCTGCCTTGCGGTCGCGTATAAGGTTGTTGCATCCTTCAGAATACTTGTCGCCCACGCGTCCGGGGAAAGCGAAAACGTCGCGGTTGTAGCCTTGGGCCATACGGCAAGTAATCAGTCCTCCGCCATGAGCAGCGCTCTCCACGAGGATTGTGGCGTCAGACATTCCGGCAACGATTCTGTTTCTCCTCACGAAGTTAACCTTGTCGGCATTTGTCTGCGTGAAGTGTTCCGTAAGCAGCCCGCCGTTTTCCACCATTCTGCCTGCCGTTTCCCTGTGCCGAGGCGGATACAGGTTGTCCAGGCCGTGCGCCAGCACCCCAACAGTGGGGAGACCGTTTTCGAGCGAGCGCCGGTGTGCCATTATGTCAACGCCGTATGCCAGTCCGCTGACCACGAGCAGTTGCGGACAGAGTTGCTTCATGTCTTCAATGAAACGGCGTATGCAGTCGTCGGCATATACCGTGGCATGGCGTGTTCCCACGATGTTTATCACCCGGTGGGCGTTCAGGTCGGCAGTGCCTTTGTAGAAGAGCACAAGCGGCGCGTCGCCGCATTCGGCAAGCCTTGCGGGATATTGCGGGTCGCCCAAGACCAATGTCTGTATGCCGTGCTGCCTTACGTATTCAAGCTCCTGCTTCGCCCTTTCCTCTATTGCCTGCGTGTTTTTCAGCATGTTGGCAAGCCTGGGCTGGCATTCGGGCACAATGTCACGTATGCTGTCGCGGTTTTGCATCACGGCAAGAAACGAACCTGCCGCCTCTACGAGCTGCCGCATTGCAGGCAGTGAAAAGTAGCTTATCCTTGCCAACACAAGTGCGCTTAAAGTCTCTTGGTATGATGTTGCCATTTTGCCGACTTGCTTTGTGGTTTGCCTTCGGTTCAGTGTCAGTTAAGGTACTCACGGAAGGCCTCGTCGTATTCGGGGCTTTCAGCCAGCTTTCCGTCAACAATGCACACCAGGTCTATAACTCCGCGAAAACAAAGCTTGTTGTCCGACGCACGGAAGATGTCCTGTCGGAACACGTACTTCAGTCCTTCCTTGCTGAGGTTCAATTTCGAGATAAATTCGTCGTCGCAGCGCAAAGGTGTCTTGTACTGCAGGTTCATCCTTGCCACCACTGCATCCACGCCCCGGCGGTGCATCTCGGCAAAGCTAAGTCCACACTGTTTAAGGAAGAGATGACGCGTATGCTCGGCGTAGTGCAGATAGTTGGCGTTGTTCACGATTCCTTCTATGTCGCACTCGTAGTCGCGCACAGTCATCTTTGTTTCGAATATGTATTTCATCGTTGTTGTTTTTCGGTGGATAATTGCCGCGATGTGCCCTAGAGCCACATCACGCTTTCGTTGCCCATGTTGAAAAGCAAGTCAAGCACGCTCATGTTTGGCAGGAAACCGTTTCTTGCGGAATATACCTGGTAGTATGCCCTTGGGGTGAAGCTGTCGTCTGGCGCTGGCTTCTTCGGGTTGATGCCCTGCCGGAAATCGTCAATTCCAGCCAGTCCTGCTTCTTCGGGCGTTATGTAGTGGTCGGTCGTCCTTATGTCAGGTTCGATGTCCAGCAGCTCGCACATCTTCCGGCATATCGCCATGTTGAAATCGAAGAGCGTCTCCCATTTGTCGCGGAAGAAAGGATATATGTCGTCGGCATAGTATTCGAAGAACGGCGATTCGCCATAGGCGCTTTGCAGTGCGTTCCAGTGCACGTGCCGCCAGTTTCCGTGGTCGCTCACCGTTGCTTCCGTCGCTGCTCCGTTTCGTCCCGGAGACGTCACGGGCACGCTGAGTGTCTGCGCACCGTTTGCCGTGGCTATGACGCAGCGGCTGCGGTATGTCTGCTTTTGGAAATTCTCGTGCTTCTCCACATATACGGTATCGTATCTGTTGAGCTTCTGATACCACTGAACGGGTCCGAAATATGTTGTTGCCAGTAATGCTGTCATTGTGCGTTGTCTTTCGTTCTTCCGGCATATAATGAGCCGGTCTTGTTTTTACGCCGAAACCTGTCCGTTTTGCGTCAGAGCGGCATGAACCACCGTTTGTTTCTGAAACTTCCCAAGAAGGATATACTATTTCCCTTTGAGTAAACCACCATTACCACGCGGCCGATGATGTGGCTTTCTGGCACGAAACCGTAGAATCTGGAGTCAGGCACGGTGTCTCCCTTGGCAGAAGCCATCCAGTAGTAGTTCTGCGAGAAATAGGCATAACGTGTTTCCTTGCCGTCAACATACAGTTTGTCGCCGCAAATGTCGGCACTCCGGTGTTCGTGTATGCGGTAAGTGTTGCAAAGCAGCTTTATATTCCAGGGCTGAACCTCCACCATTCTGCATCTCTTTGGCGGTATTACGGGTTTGCCGTCCACGTAAGCCGTATCACCCGGCCCTGCGGCACAGAAGGCAGCACACACGGGGCGGTTTCCGATTGAGCGCAGAGTGTCGAGCGGATAGTTGAAAGCCACCAGCTCTCCCTTTCCCACTGGTTTCTGAAACCACCTGCTATAGACGAACTTGCCGAAGCCTCCGGTGCGCAGACCATAGTTCCACCTGTTCACAAGCACCCTGTCGCCGCCCAGAAGCCAAGGCTTGATGCCCGACTGGGGAACGGTATATATGGTGAAAGCCGTGCCGCGGAAGAGCAGCATCAGCAGCACGGCGGCTGCCAGGGCGGCTATGAACTTCAGTAGACTGCGCATTGTTGGGATTGTGTGGCGTGGAGTCTGCCGGTTACTTGATGTTGTCTACCATTCTGAACAAGCGGCTCCAGCGTATGCCGGAGAAGCCGTGGCGGTCAGGATCGCTCGACCACCAGATGAATATTGGCTTACCCACGATGTGGTCTTCGGGCACAAAGCCCCAATAGCGCGAGTCGGCCGAGTTGTGGCGGTTGTCACCCATCATCCAATAATAGTCCATCTTGAACGTGTAGCGGTCTGTCTGCTTTCCGTTGATGTATATCTTTCCGCCCTTCACCTCAAGATCGTTGTGCTCGTAGGCGCGGATGGGACGTTCGTAAATTGCGATGTTGTTCATGTCAAGCTTTACCGTCGCCCCTTTCTTCGGAATCCACACCGGACCATAGTTGTCGCGCGTCCATCCGGTAACGGCGTTGAGCGGATACAGCAGGTCGTTCGTCACCTCGGGCGCCAGCGTAACCTTCTTGGCCAGCTGCGGATTTGAGGCAAGTGCCTTTGCTGCACGGCGCGTCAGCGGCATGTATCCGTTTTGGTTAAGGCTTGTCAGGTCTTCCATGCTTATGCCAAGTTCCTTTGTAACATCGTCGTTGAGCGGCTGGCTTAGTTCCACCTGATAGGAATACTGCACGTTGTCGGGCTCTTTGTTTGGCTTTCCGTCAAGATACACAATGCGGTTTTTTATCTGCAGCGTCTGTCCCGGCAGTCCCACGCAGCGTTTCACGTAGTTTTCGCGGCGGTCGGTGGGGCGCGACATAATCTTTCCGAACTGCTGCGGGTTCTGCTCCACATACATCCGGCCTGTCTTGTAGACATGTGCAAAGTAGTCGTATCTTTGTTGCGGCGTCATTGTGCTGAAGTCCACCGGCTCGTTGGCGAGCAGCTGATAGCCTGTGGCATAGCAGATGTCGCGGTAGAAGTCGGCGTTCTGGAAGTTCTTCACGATTGTGTCGCCTGCGGGATAGTTGAATACCACGATGTCGTTGAGTTCCACCTTGCCGAGTCCCTTCACACGACGGTAGTCCCAGTGCGGCCACTCGATGTATGACTTTGTTTCTATCACGGGCAGGGTGTGCTGCGTGAGCGGCATGGTTAGCGGTGTTTCGGGTATTCTTGGCCCGTAGCTCACCTTCGACACGAAGAGATAGTCGCCGGTGAGAAGGGATTTTTCAAGCGACGACGAAGGTATGACGTAGTTCTGGAAGAAGAACTGGTTGATGAAATACACCGCCACGAGAGCGAAGACGAGAGCGTCGACCCACGACATTATGAAGCGTGTCGGGCCTTCGGCGTCTTTCCACCACTGCCATTTTATTTTTTTCGATATGTAAACGTCGTAGATGAAGGGCACGACCACGAGCCCAAGCCAGCTTTTCAGCCATACGAGGAACAGCAGATAGACCACAAGCACTGCTATGAACTTTGCCCACTGCTTCTTCATGTTGAGGGTGTTTTTTTGCTTTGTTGCCATTTTCTTTTAGCCTTCTTATTGTTGTTGATCCCTGATGCGCCGCTGAGGGAGCGGCGAGGGGCTGCATTTCTTTAGAACTTGAACATGTCGCTGATGGTGAGCAGACCGCTGTGCTGGCACGTAAACTCTGCTGCGAGCACTGCGCCAAGAGCGAATCCCTTGCGGGAATGGGCATCGTGGGTTATTGTTATGCAGTCGGCCTCGCTGTCGTAGATTACGGAGTGAATGCCGGGCACTTCGTCACGACGCACGCTCTCAATGGCTATCTCACCTGGCGCAACATCGTTGGAGCCCACAACTGTTCCGTCGGCACGGCGTTCCACGCCTTTCACCCATCCTGTCTTGCGGTCCAAAGCGTCAACGATTTCCTCTGCCAGTGTGATGGCTGTGCCGCTCGGTGCGTCCAGTTTGTGTACATGGTGTGTCTCTTCCATACGCACGTCATACTGCGGGAAGCCGTTCATTATCTTTGCCAGGTAACGGTTCACGGCCGAGAACACCGCCACGCCGATGGAGAAGTTAGAAGCCCAGAAAAGGGTCTGTCCGCCTTCGGGCGAACACAGGCGGCGCACTTCCTCGCCGTGGTCTTTCATCCATCCCGTAGAACCCGACACTACTTTCACGTTGTGACTGAAGGCACGCAGATAATTTCCATAGGCCGCCGTGGGCGAAGTGAACTCTATCGCAACGTCGGCACTGCTGAAAGCCTCGCTGTCGAAGTCCTGCTGGTTGTCAATATCAATGATGCTCACTATCTCATGGCCGCGGCTCTTGGCAATCTGCTCTATCATCTTGCCCATCTTGCCGTAGCCTATCAAAGCTATTTTCATAACCGGTAATGTTTGTTTTTTATTTGTTTTAAGTTGCTGACACAGCACGCCGTCAGCGCCTCTTGCGGCGAGAGCGTGGCGCACATATCAATTTGCAAATATACTGCTTTTCAACCTTTCAACACCTTTCCGCGATGATAAATTTACATAAAAAGAGGTAGCATAGCATGTTCCAAACTTCGCAAAATGGCAGTCTGCACATAGTTTTTCTATCCTCTTTCTTTCACGTATGCCGTCAGCACAAGATAAATTTCTGTAACCTTGTTTAACATACAAAGCAACAACAATTAACAATTAGGAGTTGTCCGTTTTAGTCTAATCGAAACCACATTACGGAAGGACTCGTAACACACAGCCGGAAACGACGTTAAGACAGACATAAAAGGCATGTCAGATAATAATAAAACGAACTTCGTTTTTAAACTTTATCAGTTATGTTCAAAACACCGGAATCTTCCGTTTTCAACAAGAAGAAAAGTCCTTTCAAAAGAAGCCATTTTCATGCTTTTTCAATATGCAGCATTTAACAATTCAAACACAAAAGACTGTTAATATAACAAAACGTCATTCCTAACAACAAATACTTCATTTTTGCGGTAATAGTGTCTATTATCCACATGTTTCTTGCAACTTTACGCCATTTGTCTTAACTTTGCACCACATTATTATAATTGCATCAATGAATTATTTTACACCTGTGCTTGCGGCAACTGCCGCATCGGCATTGCTATCGTCGTGTTTCAAAGACGAGGCACCGAACTCTGAATGCGACATTCAGCAGGCCTTCGTGGAGATGGAAGGATGGGAAAACATCTTCAACAACCAAAGCAACATGACAGTGAACGTCCTATCGAACGACAGCATCATTTCGTTTGACGTCAAAGACGGTGCTGACGTATCGAAGATGGCCCCTCACTTCAAACTTACCGAAGGGGCTTCCGTATCGCCCGAAAGCGGCACTGAACTGGATTTCTCGGGCAACGCCCGACAACTCTACACCGTAACGAGCGAAGACGGAATGTGGCACAGAAACTACTACGTGGATTTCGGAGCAAAGATGCTGCCGACAGAATACCATTTCGAGCAGTTTGACACGCTCTACGAGTACGACAAGACACAAGCAAAGAACGTTATGCGCTATTGCCAGTGGATTGACTATAGCCGCGGAAGCCAAACAAAGCAATACCGCTGCTGGGCAACGGGCAATGCAGGCTTCAAACTTTCGATGACCAACGCAAAACCGGACGAATATCCCACCGTTCCAGACCCACAGGGAAAGGTTGGCTACGGAGTGAAACTCATAACGCGTTCAACAGGCGTTTTCGGTGTAATGGCTGGAAGGCGCATCGCAGCAGGAAACCTCTTCCTCGGAGTCTTCGACGTGAAGCCGGCACTCACAAACACCTTGGCAACGACACGCTTCGGACTGCCGTTCGACCGCAAGCCACTGCGACTGAAAGGTTTCTACAAATACAAGCCCGGCGAAACGTTCCAGGACAAAGACGGGAACACGGTTGAGGGGAAAGTTGACCAAGGCGATATCTACGCCGTTTTCTACCGCAACCACGACAACGACGGCAACGAAATCGTGCTTAACGGCAACGACGTGAAGACAAGTCCCTACATAATCGGCATGGCAGAGCTTGGCAACGTCACGAACACCAGCGAATGGAAAGAATTCGACATTCCTTTCGTATATACCACAGAGCCGGAACCGGGAACAATAAGTTCCAACGGATACAGCATTGCCATAGTATGCACTTCGAGCAACGAAGGAGCAAGTTTCCAGGGAGCCGTTGGCAGCACGCTCTGCATTGACGAGTTCCGTCTGGTATGCGAAGGAGACGAATAATTCACACAAGCAAAAAAGAAGCAGACATGACTAGAAACAAGATCATAGCGCTGGCCGTTGCCGCAATGACGGCAACAGGAGCAAATGCAGCAGGAATATTAGACAATCTGCACTACGACCTGCGCGCCGGATACAACATCGGAGGAACGGCTCCCATCGGAATGCCGGCATCGATACGTTCACTCGATGCCTACAGGCTTACTCCTAGCATCATGATTGGGCTGGGAGTTTACAAACCGCTCACGGAACACTGGGGACTGACCACAGGACTGAGATTCGAGAACAAAGGAATGGACATAGACGCCACGGTGAAGAACTACCACATGAAGATAGTCCGCGGCGGACAGGAGCTCGAAGGAATGTTCACTGGCAAGAACCACTCTGAGGCCGCACAGTGGATGCTTACTCTGCCGCTGCAAGCCACATACGTCTTCGGCAAGAGATGGAAAATAAAGGCTGGCCCGTATTTCTCTTACGTCAACACCAGACAGTTCAAAGGCTCTGCATACGACGGGTATCTGCGCGTTGGCGACCCGACAGGCGAGAAAGTGGAACTGGGAACAGCCGAAGGCGACCGCGGAACTTACGACTTCTCGGGCGATATGCGCAAGCTGCAATGGGGAATGATGGCTGGAGTGGACTGGCGCTTCCACCAACAGTGGGGAGCCTTCGTCGAGCTTTCGTGGGGATTCACCGGAATTTTCAAGAAAAGTTTCAATACAATCGAACAGACCATGTATCCTATCTACGGAACATTGGGCTTCTCGTACAGCATGTAAACGACGATATAAGCTGGCCCCGCTTCGGGAGCAAAGGCTTAATAAACAAACAACATTTTAAACAAAAAACTAATGAAGAAAATTTTTACTCTTATCGTAATGGCCGTAATGGCAGTTAGTGCTATGGCACAGGACTCTAAGACCTTTACCGACGACCTGACGGTAAACGTTTCAGGCATGACAAACACAAGCAAAGCGAGCATCACCATAACATCGCAGGCAGAAGCTGACAAGTATACCATCCAGCTCAACCAGTTCTCGTTCATGGGCATGCTCGTTGGCGACGTTACAATGACAGACGTTACTGGAATCACCGACGAACAGGGCTTCACCAATTTCAGCACAACCCAGGAGGCAACAATAACGAACGGTGCCGACCTCATGGAGATGCTTGGCGGAAAGGTGAACGTAACGGTGAAGGAAGGAACACGCTGCAAGGGCGACAAGTTCTACGCATTGATTAGCCTTACCGTTACCGGCTTCGGCGACATCGACGCTACATTCGGCGACAACAACTTCACCGACGGCATCAAGAACACCGATGCAACAATGGCAAACGACAAGGTGGAGGCAATCTACACCATCGGCGGACAGCGCATAAACACTCCCGCAAGAGGCGTGAACATCATAAAGATGAAAAGCGGAAAGACCGTCAAGACGGTAAACAAATACTAACATAAAAAACAAGTAAACAATGAAAAAGATTCTTTCAACAATGTTTCTTGCTGCTTCAGCACTCGCTGCTTCAGCAACAGACTACAACACCGCACTAAACATAAGCGCAGGAGCAGGAACAGCAGAATATCCCAACACCGTTGTCAGCATCGACGAAACAGGTGAGGGCAAATGCAAGATTACGATAAAGAACGTTTCATACAAATACTACACTCAGGAAATGCCTGTCGGCACTATCGTAATTAACGACGTAGACCTGAAAAAGGCAGGTGTCTATCAGTTGCTCGGCTCTGTCAGCGGCATCGACATCCAGGCAGGCGACGACGAGAACATCAGTTGGCAAGGTCCGAGCTACGGTGCACTTTGCGGCGGTGCCGTTCCTGCATACTTCAGTGCTGAAATACGCGGAGGAAAAATCTACGGCAACCTTCTGCTCGACACTTACCCCGCTATAAAGCGCACTCTGAAGATTACGTTGGGCGACGGTTCATACACCATCGGACAAATTCCGAACTCTGATTTTGAAAAATTCCACACCGTTACCGTTGGCTCCACGTCAAGCCAGGAACCTGACACATGGCACTCTTTCATGTCTTCAACAGGACTGCTTGCCGGATTCGTAAACCAGACAATACATACGCAGGAAAGCAGCGACGTGCGTCCAAACTCTACTGGCACAAAGAGCGTGCTCATTACTGCCAACGCAGCTATCATGGGACAGATTCCCAACGGAACGATAACGACAGGACAGATGAACGCCGGTGCAATCAAGGCTGGAGATTCTGAAAACAATGCCTTCCTTGACTTCAGCAACGAAAGCCTCGACGCAAACGGCGACCCGTTCTACACAACTGTTGACGCGAAGCCGGACGCAATTAAGCTTTGGGTAAAGTTCCAGCAGGGCACAGGAGATTTGACAACGGGCTATCCTTACGCTACCGTCAGCGCTGCCATCACCGACGGAACACGCTACCAGGAGCCTGTGAAAGAAGGTACAGAAGTGAAGAATGTAGCTGCAAGAGCACAGAACGCACAGATAGAGAGCAAGGATGAATGGCAGGAAATAACCATTCCTTTCGACTACGAGTCATACACAGCCAACGGTGTTGACGCAAAGGCGATTTTCGTTACGATTTCAACCAACGCTACTCCTGGCAAGGGAAGTGCGGACGACAAACTCTATGTTGACGACGTTGAACTGGTTTACAACACCAAACTGGCTTCTGTGAAAATCGGTGGCAATGACCTGGAAGCGTTCTCCGCAGACAAGTTCTACTATGACGGACTGACTTCCGACAAGGAAGTTTCGCTCGACGATGTGGAAGTTGTTGCAGACGGCGTTGGCGCAAGCGTTTCGAAGAGCATCACGCGCAACGAGAAGACCCCGGGAAAGGCTACCGTTACGGCGACTGTGGTTTCAGGCGACTGCAAGACTGTTAACCGCTACACCTTCGTGTTCAGCGAGCCGGTGGCTGACGGCATCAACTCCGTTGTGACAACCGTTGACACCAACGCCTCGGCACAGAAGATATTCACGCTCAGCGGACAGCAAGTCAGCCGCATGACAAGCGGAAACGTATACATGGTAAAGACCGCTGGCGGCAAAACAATAAAGGTTGTGAAGAAGTAATTCGACAACCAACATAAAACATGGCCCGGTTAAGCTCCGCAAGGAACATGACCGGGCTTTTTTCTTTTCCACATTATAATATACAGACTCTCCACACGCAACACCGACGGCCACATGACACAGGAAGAATTCATACGCTCGCACCGCACCGAAGACATAAGGCAACTGGCTCTGAAATCGCATCCCGAAGGCATAGACATTGCAGACGCAATCGAACAGATTGCAGGATGGCAGACGGCATGCCGCAAGCTGCCCACATGGGCTGCAACCGAAGGCATCGTGTTTCCGCCCCACCTGTCGATGGAACAGTGTTCGTCCGAACCTACGGCACTATACAAGCGCCGGCTTGCCCAAAAGCTTGTAAACGGCTCGGCAGAAAGCATTGCCGACCTGACAGGAGGCTTTGGAGTTGACTTCTCGTACATGGCGCAAGCGTTCAGAAACGCCACATACGTGGAACAACAAGAAAGGCTCTGCAACATTGCACGCCACAATTTCCCGTTGCTAGGACTGCAAAACGCAAAAATTGTATGCGCCGACGGCACTTCGTTTCTCAACGACATGCCGCACGTTCAAATCTTATTTCTCGACCCCGCAAGGCGCGACACTAAAGGAGCACGCACGTTTGCCATAGGCGACTGCACGCCGAACGTGGCAGAGTTGCGCGACAAGCTGTTGGAACACGCCGACAACGTAATCGTGAAGCTTTCGCCCATGCTCGACTGGCACAAGGCTGCCACCGACATGCAAGGCGTCAGTGAGGTGCACATAGTAGCTGTGAAGAACGAATGCAAGGAACTGCTGCTCGTGCTGAGCAACAGGAAATCCGACAACGAAGGCGCACCGTACATCTACTGCGCCGACTGCACAATAAACTCTTCGGGAGAAACAATATTCTCAGTGGAAACTTTCCGCGCAAACGACTGTGCCGGAAATCCGTTGACAGCGCCATGCGACATATTGTCTGCTGCAACGGAAAACAACGATGCACAGACTATATTGCATTGCACACAGTTGGCTGGAAAGTTCCTCTACGAGCCAAACGCAGCCGTTATGAAAGCCGGATGCTTCAGCGAGCTTTCAAGACGCTACGGAGCGCAACAAGCGGCAAAGAACAGTCACCTTTTCTTCTCTCCCACTCGCTTGCCGAGTTTCCCTGGCAGGGAATTCATAATAAAGGCAGCCACCGGACTGAACAAGAAGGAGCTGAAACGCACTCTTGCGGGCATAAAAAAGGCAAACGTAGCGGTGAGGAATTTTCCGCTCTCAGTTGCCGAGCTGCGGCGCAAGCTGAAACTTGCCGACGGTGGAGACACATACATATTTGCAACCACGCTTGCCGACGGACAGAAGCTATTGCTCTTGTGCAGCAAAGTCGCCGCAGTCTAATACTTAAACGGCAAGAAAAAAGGGCTGTGACACAAGTTTCCATTGTATCACAGCCCTTACACTTAACCAAAACCAACACCTATTTATGATTTATTCATTCATCGTCAATCCTTAACGCGGAAAGAAACGCTTTTTACTTTATCTCAATCTGCCTTGCGTTCTTGACCACGGTCTTTTCCACCTTAGGAAGATCGACGGTAAGCACACCGTTGTTTACGCTTGCTGCAATCTTGGTCTTTTCAACATCGTCAGGCAGGAGCAGCGTCTGCTCGTATTTGCTGTACGAGAACTCACGGCGCAGATAATGGCGTTTCTTGTCCTCATCATTCTTCTTGCTCTGGTTCTCAATCTTTATGTGAAGATTACCGTCGTCATCGATGTTTACGTTGAAATCGTCTTTAGTCAGACCCGGAGCGGCAAGCTCCACTTTATAGTCACTTTCGCTTTCCGTAACGTTTATTGCAGGTGCAGTTGCGTTAACTCGCGGCATGAAATCCGTATCAAAGAAATCGTTAAACTCTTCAGGCATCCAAAGGTTTCTGTTCATTACTGGTAGCATAGTAAATACCTCCATATCGTTTTTTAGTTCTTTGTTTATCGTTTTATTTTTCGTCTTCGGCCTTCGGCTTGCAACTCTTTCAAGTTCCTTTGCCTCACTGCCTTCAGGCGTTCACTTATGGTTGTGCAACTGTTGTGCCAAATTGCCAAGCACGGCAAAGAACTGACAGATTATCCTTTTCTACGGAACTAGAAAGACAAATCGTCAGCAAAGTTTAAAATAATTAACCATTATCCTGCTTTTGCTGACGATTTGTCAATCGGGAAATATTTCCGTGCGCTTTACTTCATCATTATGCGGCGGCATTTACGGAACGAACCTGATGCGGCACTCTAAGGATGCATGTCGAGAGCCTTGTTCTCGGCAGCCTCCATTATTTCACGCTCTCCCGGCCCCTTGTCGTTTATGCCGCAGAGATGAAGGATACCGTGGATTATGACGCGGCGCAGTTCGTCTTCGTAGCTCTTGCCGAAGAGTTCGGCATTTGAGCGCACTGTGTCGAGAGAGATCACGATGTCGCCGCTAACGACATCGTCTTCGTCGTAATCAAATGTTATCACATCCGTGTAGTAGTCGTGCCCCAGATATTCACGGTTCACCTCAAGAATCTTCTCGTCGTCAACGAACATGTAGCCAATGTCACCGGCCTTGCGCCCGTAGCTGGCGCAAACCGCCTTTATCCACGCCGTCGTTTCGCGCTTCTTGATCTTCGGCATCTTTATACCGTCGCTGTTGTATGTAATCATAACGCGTGTGTTTTAATGTCAACGTCAGTTGTTTTTATTCTTCATTGTGCGTGCTTTCAGCTTCTTTTCCTGCACCTTTACGGGGAAGGAACTCCGACACGTCCTTGCCGAAGTGCACAAGCTCTCTCACAAGACTGGAGCTTATGCTTTCCATTCCAGGCTCGGCGTAGAAAAACACCGTTTCGATGTTCGCAAGACGAAGGTTGATTTCAGCCTGTTCACGTTCATACTCGAAGTCTTTGACGCTTCGAACGCCTTTTATTATAAATGGCGCTCCCTCGCGGCGCGCAAAGTCTACGGTAAGGTCGTCGTACTGTTTTACCTCCACGCACGGTTCATCGCTGTAGATGCGGCGTATTTCGGCAACACGTTCTTCCGTAGGGCGCATATACTGTTTGCGTTCGTTGTGCCCTACGCCTATTACGATATGGTCGAAAAGCAGCAATGCACGCCTTACAACAGAATCGTGGCCGATGGTAAAGGGGTCGAAACTGCCCACGAATATTCCTTTATTCATATTGCAAAAGTAACACTTTCATACGTTTGGTGCAAGAAAAAGAAGTGAAGGAAAGGCGTTTTTGCCCTGCACCGCAAGCCTGCACCACAGAAAAGCGCCTTTATCTTGCGAATAAGCCCTTTTTTTGATATTTTTGCATGAATATTGGCTGCATAAAGACATGCGGCTGCAAGAAGAGAAAAACAATGGATACAGATTTCGACATAAGGAGAGAGGGTTCGTCTTCCGCCGAAAAGGATTTCGAAAACGCACTGCGTCCGCTGCGCTTCGGCGACTTCAGCGGCCAGCAGAAGGTTGTGGAAAACCTTGAAGTCTTTGTGGAAGCGGCAAAATACCGCGGCGAACCGCTCGACCACACACTTCTTCACGGTCCTCCCGGACTTGGAAAGACAACGCTCAGCAACATTATCGCCAACGAGCTTGGCGTGGGATTCAAGATAACCAGCGGACCGGTTCTCGACAAGCCGGGCGATCTTGCCGGCATTCTGACTTCGCTGGAACCGAACGACGTGCTCTTCATCGACGAGATACACCGTCTGTCGCCCGTTGTCGAAGAATATCTCTATTCGGCAATGGAGGACTACCGCATCGACATAATGATAGACAAAGGGCCTTCGGCACGCTCTATACAGATAGACCTTAACCCTTTCACGCTTGTCGGAGCAACGACACGCAGCGGTCTGCTCACTGCCCCGCTCAGAGCACGCTTCGGAATAAACCTGCACTTGGAATACTACGACCCGGAAACGCTGAAACGCATTCTGAAACGCTCGGCAAGCATTCTGAAAGTGCCCATCGACGACGATGCGGCAATGGAGATATCCAGACGCTCGCGCGGAACGCCACGTATTGCCAACGCTCTGTTGCGACGCGTCAGAGACTTCGCACAGGTAAGAGGAACGGGGCGCATAGACACAAAGATTTCGCACGTGGCACTGACCGCACTGAATATCGACCAATACGGACTGGACGAGATTGACAACAAGATACTGCTTACGATAATAGACAAATTCAAGGGCGGTCCGGTGGGCGTGACAACCATTGCCACCGCCATTGGCGAAGACAGTGGCACCGTGGAGGAAGTTTACGAACCTTTCCTCATAATGGAAGGTTTCATCAAGCGCACGCCGCGAGGACGCATGGTAACGGAACTTGCCTACCAGCACTTCGGGCGCAATCCCTACAACGGCAACATCATGGAGCCTTCGCTGTTCTAGGCTCTGCGGCCGTCAGGCTTGCGCATGCGCAGAGACAGCTGATAGAGCGACGGCAGAAGGATGAACAGCGAGAATATAACGGCAAGGACCTCTTTCCTGCTGTCGCCGCCGAAAAGCTGCAACAATCCGTCGCGCTCGTTAACAACGGGCAACAAGCGGGAGGCAAAGAATACCACCGAATTGTTGACGAAATGATATACCACGCCGGGCACAATGCTGCCCGTGCGCCAATACATCCAGCCGAGAAACAGTCCTGCCACAAAAGCAAACGGCATCTGCGCCGGATTTATGTGTATCAGGGCAAACAGCAACGCCGATACGGTTATGGCTGCCCAAGGCTTGCGCGAAGTGGAAAGGAGTTTGCGCAAAACCGCACCGCGGAACACCATCTCTTCCACAAACGGAGCAAACAGACATAACGTGACAAAACCGAAATTGCTCTTGACGAGCTGCTCAAGCTGCTCTGCCGCAATGTCTTTCACCTCAGGGAGCTTTTCCTGCAAGAACACAACCGGAATTATCATCCCCAGAGAAAACAAAACCGCCCAAGCTATCACGCCCCAGGGCTTGCTCTTAAGATAGTCTGTGGTCAAGGGACACCACTTGAACCGGTAGAAAAGGATAAAAGTCACCACGCTATACACGGCAGAGGTAACTATTGCGGCACCGGTAGCATCTTCCGTCCCTGTCAGAAGCTTGTATAGCGGACTTACGATGAAGCCTGCCGTTGCCATCACCACAATAAAGGTCAGAACATAATAGAATACGCTTTTGGCTGTTTCTGCACTCTCGCTCTTCATAAAAGAAATACGGTTACTGTTGTTTTGTTTCTGAAAAAATTCTCTCCACTTCCTTGCGGTCGGCTTCAAGCTGCGCCGTCAGAGCTTTCTCTGAAGGGAAACGCTGTTCGCCGCGCAACCGTTTTACAAACGAAACGGTAAGTTTCCGTCCATAAATGTCGCCGTTGAAACCAAAGATATTGACTTCTATCGTCGTATCTCCGCCGTTGAAGGTTGGGCGGTTGCCTATGTTCAGCATGGCAGGCAAAGCCACACCGTTGTCAATGCGGGCCTCAACGGCATAAACACCTTTGCCCGGCAGCATCTTGCCTATGCTCTGCGGATCGATGTTGGCTGTAGGGAACCCCATCTGCCGTCCCTTCTTCATGCCGTCTACCACCGTCCCCGTTATAGAATAGCGGTAGCCAAGACACATGGCAGCCATTTCAACCTCGCCCTCAGCCAGGAAAGAGCGCACGACAGACGAGCTTACGTTTACGCCGTTCAGCACAAAAGCCTTTGCCTGCACTACGTCTATGCCCAACTGACGCCCGTATTCCACATAATCATCGAAGCCCTCCTCACGGTTATGACCGAAACGGTTGTCGTAACCAATCACCAGCTTGCGCACGTGAAGCCTGTCGCGCAACATCGTTTGCATGAAATCGTATGCTGTAAGCGCTGCCATATCTTTCGTGAACGGCAGTATGTGGCAACGGTCAATGCCTGTTTCATTCAGCAACCTTATCTTTTCCTCGATGGTTGTCAGCAACTGCGGTTGATAGTCCGATGCCAACACCATGCGCGGATGCTTGGAAAAAGTGACAACCGCCGATGCCATGCCTGCTTCGTGCGCCAATGTCTTCACCTGGTCGATAAGAAAGCGGTGGCCACGGTGCAAACCATCGAAAAAACCTATCGTTGCAACACTTGATTCTTCGTTCTTCATAATTCTAAGTAAGTTATTTCAAGACAGGAAGCCACTCGTCGCCATGCGCTACGTGCATTGTGCGTATTCCAAATGCTTCGGCGGCGCGGCAGTTTGCAGCGGAGTCGTCAACAAAAAGCGTCTCGCCTGGAACTGCTCCAGTAGCGTCGAGCAATGCCGTGAATATGCGGGGATCCGGCTTGACCATGCCGAGCTTGTATGATATGAACATTTGGTCGAAATAGTATTCAGGCGCATGTCCGCTTGCGGGGAAGAAGCGATCCACGGATTTTCCCCAGTGCACGGGATTGCTGTTACTCAAGAGAAAAGTGTTGTAGCGCTTGTGCAGGTTTTCAATGCGCTGAAGCCGTTCCACGGGTATGCCTGTAAGCAGTTCGCCCCATGCCTCGGCTATCTCCGCGTCTGTTCCCGTACATTCGGGAGCGCGCATGCGCACTTCACGGCAGAAGCCCTCAACGTCGAGCGTTCCCAGTTCAAGAGCAAGAAACATGTCTGTCTGCTTGCATTCATCCACGTAGCTTGAAATCTTGTGCGCACCTATATTGTTGAGAGCGTCAATGCACTTGCGCTTGTCAAGATCAACGATAACGCAGCCAAAGTCGAACACTATATTCTTTATTCCGTCGAGAATGTCGTTCATTTCTATTTAATCTTGTCGGTAATTAACGCATGCAAAGTTAATAAAAAGACAAGACAAGAGCGCCCGCAATCGCTTCTCCACACCCTTTTTTACGCTTATTTTGCATAAAAACAGCCATTAAGCATCCGCTTTATGGCAGACAAATGAATCAAAAAGTGCGTGTCTACTAAAAATCCTGTCATTTTCCATCGAAAAAATTTGGTGATAAAACCAAATCTCATTACCTTTGCATCCGCAAACTTGACACGCTCAGGTATGTCAAGCCGGGCTTTTAGCTCAGTTGGTTAGAGCAACAGACTCATAATCTGGAGGTCCTAGGTTCAAGCCCTAGATGGCCCACTGCATTAAAGACAGCAACTTTCATTAACGGAAGTCGCTGTTTTTTTTCCTTTTCATTTCCTATGTTTCATATTGATGATGAAGACAGGCCTCAATTCAGAAACGGCGACAACGAACTTCTACGAAGAAAAAAATGGCAATATTGCAAAAAACTTCGTAAAAGACAAACGTCCTCACATATTGAATTAAAAATCAATTCTTTTTTCGTCTGTTTGAAGAAATAATTGTATTTTTGTGGTGTCTCTACTCATGCCATAAGCCTATAGGGCTGATGTTTGGTGAGACATACATATGATAAAGGCGTTTTTGTGCGCTTTGGTTTTGACGTTCAGAGAACTTCGCAACTTCCTACGGACAAGTCAAGAACAAAGCAACAGGAACGCTCCATGGGGTGTATTGTATACCATCCATTATAGCTCAATTCTGCTATTGTGCGAGGATTAGGCCAAAGGTGGTTTATATATATGCATCAGCGTGGGGCTTTCCGTTGCTCGTTTCGACTTGTCGGGCAATGCGAAGGCCTTCTGAACGTGGAACGAGTGACAGAATGGTTCCACGCTTTGAACCAGTATGTGTTTTATAAGTATCTGTAAATCAAAAGAAACTTTACGGCGTCAAGCATAAATGATACCACAAAGTTCCCATTGTCTGCAAGAAATCAACCTTGCATTGTTTATGTCAGAAAATGAATAGTTTGCTGCAAATTAGCGATTAATATTCATTAACTCCGCTTTTGCTGTTTCGATGGCAGTAAGTCTCAATTCATCTTCACCTTCCAAAGCATCCAATATTTTGTCGGCAAGCCAAAGGGTGAGCATTTCCTTTTCATCCACTTTGAAATATGTTGCCATCTGAATTACTTGGCTTCTCTTTGCTCGTCTGTCTCCACGTTCAATTTTACTAAACATAGGAGTGTCTATTTCCAAGTATGCAGCCACTTGGCGTTGCAATATCCCTTGTTCGTCTCTAAGAGACCTTATCTTGTTTCCTAATAACATTGTATTCTACTTTTTTAGTTGTTATCCGAATTTACAATTTCCCAAAAGCCACCAAAGTCAGCACCATTGCGTTTGATGATTCCAGCCTCTCGGAGCTTTTTTATCTGCTTTTCTACTCCTCGTGATGACATATCTATTTCCATTGCGATTTCTGCTGCTGATATTGTAGACTTTTTCTTTATTAAATCAAGTATTCTCTCCGAACTTTTTCTTTTTCTCTCCGAACTTTTTGAGGCATTCTCCGAACTGACATACTTTCTCGGGTCACTTGCAAAAACGTGTGGATTAGGCAAAAATCTTGGACAGTCTAAAA
>CAVAPC010000013.1:0-55951 GCA_963590505.1 uncultured Alistipes sp.
ATTTTACTCAAAGAAAATCTGCAAATAAAATTTTGCGGATTTCTTTGAGTATCAAGAGTTTTCAGAGTTCTATTTGTAGATGATGGTGCTTTCTTTGCAGTCCGTCACTTTCCGATGCAAAACATTTATTTGCCCACGCAAAAATTTTCAAATATATTATTCAATACTTCTGGAGGGGCTATATTTCCACCTGTTATTTCAGACAAATGATAAATGCAGATGCGAAGATCTTGACTGATAATGTCTGTGGATAAGCCGTAATCCAAACCTGATATAATCCTTTGTATATCATCATGTGCTAGGTTTAGAGCCTCTTGATGACGCAGGTTATTTACAATTACTCCACCTTCAACATTATTAGCAAGTGATTTGGTGTAGTTATAAAGCAGTTGCTTTAATTTGTCAACCGATGTACCATAAAGAGCGCTAATTTTAATTATCTCTATATTGTTGTCATTTATTTCCAAGGCTTTTTCTATGTCCTTTTCAGATGGAGAGCATGAAGAACTGTCGCATTTGTTAATCAGTATGATCGTTTTCTTTTTATTGCATAATGGAAGTATCTTTTCTGTAACATTTTTATATTGAGCGGATAAGTTGTTTTTGTCGACTAAAACGAGAACTATATCAGCCTGCTTTATTTTTTGTATCGTTTTATTGATTCCAATAATTTCAATTTCGTCAGTTGTGTTTCTTAAACCTGCTGTATCAATAAAGCGGAACATCGTACCTTGGATGTTCAATGTGTCTTCTATTACATCACGTGTTGTTCCATGAATGCTGCTTACAATTGCTCTTTCTTCCCCCAAAAGCCGATTAAGAAGAGTCGATTTACCTACATTTGTTTCACCAACTATAGCAACTGGAATTCCGTTTTTTAATGCGTTTCCTAACTGGAAAGTTCCTGTCAGATGTTTTATTTCTTCATCAATTTGTTCTGCTATTTTCTTTAGTTCTGGCCGTGAGGCAAATTCCAGTTCTTCATGGTCTGAAAAATCTAGTTCAAGTTCCATAAGTGAAGTTAAATGGAGTAATTGTTCACGAAGGTGTTTGAGCTTATTGCTGAAAAGACCTTTCATTTGGTTAATGGCCATACGATGGTTGGCTTCAGTTGTTGAAGCAATAAGATCTGCGACAGCTTCTGCCTCTGCCAAATCCATCTTGCCATTCATAAACGCACGTCGCGTATATTCGCCAGGCGCAGCTGTGTGACAGCCAGCCGCTAATAAAAGTTCCATTATACGCTGAAGAATATAGGATGACCCATGGCAAGATATTTCAACAGAGTTTTCTCCAGTATATGAATGTGGGGCGTGGAATACGCTGACTAATACTTCGTCAACGATATTTCCGTTTTCATCGTTTATATTGCCAAAAGCCAATGTGTGGGAATGGCGTTGAGTTAGAGAAGATGCTTTTTTGTCTTTGGGCTGGAATATCTTGTCTACAAGAATGATAGCTTCAGGACCAGAGACTCGTATTATTCCTAATGCACCTCCTGGTGCTGTTGCAATAGCGCAGATGGTTGTCGTATTGTTCATTATTTTATTTTTGATAATGCAAAATTACAGTTTTTTCTTTATATTTGCAGTGTAATTAGAACAAGATACAAGTTTATAGCTAGTAATGATACTGAATATCTTTAATCCCGAACATGATATAGCTCTTGCTTACAACACTCAGAATATAACGATGCCCCATGCCGTACAGAGTCTTCGGGGCAACTTGGGATTCATCTCTGCCTTCTATGCAAATGATGGTGAGTTTGTTTTGGTTGATGATATACAATTCGCAATAAAAGCAACAAAGTCATTTCTTGGTTATATGCCCAATGTTGTATTTGTCGAAAAGAACGATCTGAAATATCTACCTATAACTTGCATAAAGCCATGGGGATGGGATAAACATCTTAAAGCTGAACTTGTTTCTTGTGGAATGTCTGAAAAGCTAATGCCTGACGATGAAAATCTTGATGTTTTCAGAACACTTTCGTCTCGTTTTCAAGTAGGCAATGTCCTAAATGCCGTATCCGGTGCTTTGGGACATGATGTTTGTGGCAAAAGCTTCACTTGCAATACGCTTGAAGAAGTAAACAAACTGATTGACCGCTATGGTACGATTGTTGCAAAAGAGCCATGGAGTTCTTCTGGCAGAGGTATTAGATACATTACGACGAAGAACAATGTTGCAGAGCAAAAATGGATAGAAAAAGTTATTCTTCGTCAGAAAGGCGTAACAGTTGAACCTTATTTCAACCGAATAGCCGATTTTGCAATGGAATTTACAGCATTTGAAAATGGTAAGGTTGAATATGCCGGTCTTTCTGTATTTTCAACCTTGAATGGAAAATATGCTGGCAATGTTATTGGAAGTGAGGAATATAAACGCAACATCCTTAAGCGTTACATCCCAGAAAGCATGATAGACGAAGTTCCTTTAATTCTTGAAGATGTTCTCTCGCATATGATTCAGGGCAGATACGAAGGGCCATTAGGGGTAGACATGATGATAGTGACTCAACCCGAAGCTGAAAAATTCATCGTTAACCCGTGTGTCGAAATAAATCTCCGTTGCACAATGGGGCTAATAGCATTAAAAATTGCCGAGCTAATGAATCCCGAGTACGCACATTTAATGACAATAGACAAGGACATAAACTACAAGCTCAAGTTTACTAGGATTGAGGGTGAATTTGTAAATGTTATTTAACTATGGCTTAGAACAATATGGCATGACCATTTATCCTCAATTTCGCAGAAACACAAATACAACTAAAGAAGCCTTCTTGTGATCTAAAGACCGCATGAAGGCATTGTTAGTTTATGAATACATGTAAAATCAACGACAAAGTTTTATTAAATCTTTTATGCTACCGCTTGATTAGAATTATAATTAGTATATTTGCATACAATAACGTATTGTATGTTGCTTTTGCTGTTTGCTATTGGCATGATAATGATACATAAATCTGAATCTGCCCATAAAAAGTTAAGGCAATAAATAAGATGCTGAATTACAATTTAAATGGTATGAATATAGATTTTGAAAAATCAGCTGGACTTGTTCCAGCAATAATACAAGATGCAAGGACCAAGAATGTCTTGATGCTTGGATATATGAATGATGAGGCTTACAGAAAGACTCTTGAAACAAAAAAAGTTACTTTTTTTAGCCGTAGCCGCCAACAGTTATGGACAAAAGGCGAAACTTCCGGGAATTTTTTGGAACTTGTCTCCATAAAGGTTGATTGTGACAATGATACTTTGTTGGTAAAGGCAAACCCAACCGGTCCTGTTTGCCATAAAGGAACTGATACTTGCTGGGGCGAAAAAAATGACTACAAATCTCTTGAATTTCTTTCTCAACTGCAAGACTTTATAGAAACGCGTTATCGTGATATGCCTGAAGGTTCGTATACAACAAGCCTTTTTAAAGATGGTTTGAACAGAATGGCTCAAAAAGTTGGAGAAGAAGCGTTGGAAACAGTGATTGAAGCTGTAAACGGGACTAACGAACGATTGATATACGAAGCATCAGACATGTTCTACCACTTGATTGTGCTTTTGACCAGCAAGGGACTCCGTATTGAAGATATTGCAAACGAACTAGAAACAAGGCATTCTGCAAATTGGAAAAAACACTGATAATGCTTTTTGAAAAATAATCACCTAGGAGAAAAAAAGGAAATGTTGGTAGAATACAAAGGCGTAAACATTTATCAGGAAAGTCAATGCATACTTAAGGATGTAGATTTTCGTGCTGAAGAAGGTGAGCTGATCTACATTACAGGCAAAGTGGGAAGTGGAAAAAGCAGCTTTCTAAAAACATTATATTGCGAATTGGATATTACAACAGCAGAAACTGCAGTTGCACTTGGGTTTGATTTGACAACAATCAAACGCAGACAAATACCCCGACTGAGAAAATCTATGGGGATTATCTTTCAAGATTTTCAACTGTTGCATGATCGTACGATATATCAAAATCTGGAATTTGTGTTGCGAGCAACGGGTTGGAAAAAAAAAGACTTGATTGCCAACCGTATTGAAGAAGTTCTTTCTTCTGTGGAAATGTTTGATGTTAAAGACAAAATGCCTCATCAACTTTCTGGAGGGGAACAGCAACGAATAGCAATAGCACGTTCATTGCTTAACAAACCACAGCTTATTATAGCAGACGAACCTACTGGAAACCTTGATGCAGAAACAGCATCAAACATAGTGTGCTTGTTGAAAGAGATAAGTCAAAAGGGGACAGCAGTAATAATGTCCACTCATAATATTCCCCTAATAGAAAAATATCCAGGGATTATTTACACTTGTCAAGAAGGCACACTAACAGAGCAGGTAAAACATTAGCATTTATAAATTACTGCAATGGTTTAACGTGCTTATAGTTAAACATAAAACAAAAAACTGAGTATATGATAGTAATGAAATTCGGAGGCACTTCTGTCGGCTCACCTGAGCGGATGAAAAACGTGTCAACTCTTATAACGAAAAGTGGCGAGCCTGTTTTTGTCGTTCTCTCGGCTATGTCAGGTACAACAAACTCTCTTGTGGAAATATCTAACTATCTCTACAAGAAGAATACAGACGGGGCAAACGAGGTGATAAACCGTTTGGAGCAAAAATACATGGGACATGTGGATGAACTTTATTCCACTTCAGAGTGGAAAAATGCCACACGTGAATTCTTGCGTGATGAATTTGCTTATCTACGTTCCTTCACAAAAGACTTGTTCACAAGCTTCGAGGAAAAAAGCATTGTGGCCCAAGGTGAGATAATGAGCACCAACATGGTGGTCAATTACCTTAAAGAATGTGGCGTCAAAGCTTCTTTATTGTCTGCTCTCGACTTTATGCGTACCGACAAAAACGGGGAACCGGATACGCAATATATTAAAGAAAAAGTCAACGATGTACTCGCAAATACACCGGAAAGCCAAATATATATAACTCAAGGTTTTATTTGCAGAAATGCCTATGGTGAGGTAGACAATCTACAAAGGGGTGGCAGCGACTATACTGCATCTCTTATTGGAGCGGCAATAGGTGCTGAGGAAATTCAAATTTGGACAGACATCGACGGAATGCACAACAATGACCCGCGCATTGTTGAAAAAACCGAGGCTGTAAGGCAACTGCATTTTGAGGAAGCAGCAGAATTGGCATATTTTGGCGCAAAGATTTTGCATCCAACATGCATTCAGCCTGCTAAATATGCCGGTATTCCCGTAAGACTTCTTAATACGATGGAGCCTGATGCCCCAGGAACAATTATAGACAATGTTACACTGAAAGGAAAAATCAAAGCGGTAGCAGCAAAAGACAACATAACTGCAATAAAGATAAAAAGCAGCCGTATGCTTTTGGCAACGGGATTCCTTCGCAAAGTGTTTGAAATCTTTGAGAGTTATCAGACAGCCATTGATATGGTAGCTACAAGCGAAGTCGGAGTTTCTATGTCTATCGACAATAGTGCGCATCTGAGCGACATTGTTGATGAACTGAAAAAATACGGCACAGTTACTGTAGATACAGATATGTGTATAATATGTGTTGTGGGTGACTTGGACTGGAGCAATGTAGGTTTTGAAACACTTGCTGCCGAAGCTATGAAAAATATTCCAGTAAGGATGATTTCATATGGTGGTAGCAATTATAATATTTCATTCCTAGTGAAAGAGAGCGACAAGAAGCGTGCATTGCAGAGCCTCAGCGAAACATTGTTTCACCATAACTGAATTTTCCAATACAACACGTAATTGTGCTGCAAGAAAAATCTCAGCCTCTTACAATAATAGACAAGAGATGATGTTCTAAAAGCCAGTTGATTTTAATTGTTAAGTCACTTGCTTTTGAAAAAGATGAAACTACGTTGTAAAACGTTTAAAACGTCAATTTAATGCCGTTATACGTTAAGCGACAAACACGACACGATATAGTTATATGAAAGGTAATTTCCAAATAGAAAAATTTAGAAAGATTGAAACTCCGTTTTACTATTATGACACGGAACTTTTGCGCACCACTCTGCGTACAATAAATGAGGAGGTTGCAAAATATCCCGGTTTTAACGTACATTATGCCGTTAAGGCAAATGCGAATCCAAAAGTCCTGAATATAATAGCACAAAGCGGTTTGGGTGCAGACTGTGTAAGCGGGGGAGAGATACAAGCGGCAATAAATGCTGGATTTCCCAGCTCGAAGATTGTTTACGCCGGTGTCGGAAAAAGCGACTGGGAAATAAATTTAGGAATTGACAATGACATTCAATGTTTTAATGTCGAGAGTATTCCGGAACTAGAGGTAATCAATGAACTTGCTGCCGCAAAGGGCAAGATTGCCAATGTTGCATTCAGAATAAACCCAAATGTTGGTGCTCATACTCATGCAAACATAACAACCGGTTTAGCTGAAAACAAGTTCGGCATTCCAATGAGTGATATGGAAAAAGTCATAGAGTTAGCTTCAGGCATGAACAACGTAAAGTTTCATGGACTGCATTTCCATATCGGTTCTCAAATACTTGATATGGGAGATTTCGAGGCTCTCTGTAATCGAATCAACGATCTTCAGAATCAATTGGAAAGGCATCATATAAAAGTTGAAACAATAAACGTTGGCGGAGGATTGGGTATAGATTACCATCACCCTAATCGTCTGCCTTTGCCGGACTTTAAGTCATATTTCAAGACTTATTCAAAACATCTTCATTTGCGCGAAGACCAAACCCTACATTTCGAATTGGGGCGTGCAGTTGTTGCACAGTGCGGGTCGCTAATCACAAAGGTTCTATATGTAAAGGAAGGTACGGCAAAGAAATTCGCTATTGTTGATGCAGGTATGACAGATTTGATCAGACCAGCATTATACCAAGCATTTCACAAAATAGAAAATATAAGCAATGATGATATAGAGGAAACTTATGATGTCGTTGGCCCTATATGTGAATCGAGCGATGTGTTTGCAAAATCAATAGACTTGAATGCTTGTCATAGAGGAGACTTGCTTGCATTGCGTTCTGCAGGTGCCTACGGAGAGATTATGGCTTCCCAATATAATTGCCGAAAATTGCCTTTGGGCTATACTACAGAAGACATTGCGCGCATTCATTGACTAGAATAGGCGATTTGTCACTAAAAGCTTGTCTTTGTGGCGACAAATAAAGAAAACTTGAAGAGTATGTTTGTTATTGATGAAATTACAATAATTATTGGCATTGCTACGTTGGTTGTTGCATTGATTTCCCCTTTGGTCAATGTGCTTTTAATAAGATTAAAGACCGGAGAAGATAAAAGCAACAACGGCATGACAAATGTATCAGACGTCTCATCAAATCTAATTGACGTGACGTCTGAAACAATGATTTCAGACATTCATGTGAAAAATCCTGGTATTTGTATTGTTGTTACTGTTGACGATGAAATAGAAGATTTGCGTGCTAATCTGCCTGAATGGCTCCAGCAAGATTATGCAGGTGAGTTTCAGGTGATTGTTGTTATGACTGGTAACAGTGAAAACATAGAGAATATTTTAAAACAATCCTCCGGTAATTCCCGCTTGTATACCACTTTTATCCCTGCTTCTTCACGTTATATGAGTCGCAGAAAACTTGCGATAACAGTAGGAATAAAGGCTGCGAAATACGATTGGATTTTGTTGACGGATGTGGATTGTAGACCATGCAGTCGATTATGGCTTCAAAGTATGTCGAGGTATTGTTCAGAGAGTACAGACATTGTTCTTGGCTATACAAAAATGGACGTTGAAAATAAAGGAGATAGAATATTTGACTATACATATTTATTATACAGGCAATTGTCAAGTGCACAACGTGGAAATGCTTGGGCAGTTTTTGGTTCCAATATGCTGCTGAGAAAAGAAACATTTATACACGGCAAAGGATTTGACGGCAATTTGAAATTCTTGCGTGGTGAATATGATTTTCTTTTGAACAAATTTTCAACACCTACTAATACTTCTGTCGCTATAGACAATGACGCATGCATAGTTGAGAATGTTCTTACGGATAAAGCATGGCGCAACAAAAATCTGTATTTTCTGTCCACAATAAATCATCTAAGAGGAGTTGCCTTGCCTAAGTTTTTCGCAGGTATAACAATTTTGTTTATGATATTGGCAAACATAGTATTTATTGCCTCTATGGTGTACTCCGCAGTTGAAGGTAAATATATCCTTACTATAATTAGTGCCGTTGCGCTTATATTATCCTGGATTCTTCGGGTTGTCATATTATCAAATACATTGAAAAAGTGGGTTCCGGAAATATCGCTTTTCAAAATGTTTTGGTATGAACAGACCATACCTTTCCGAAAAATCAAGAGATACATCAACTATAAACTGACAGACAAATACGATTTCATTACCCATAAGATCTGATTAACTCATGTCAAAGATAAATGTGCTGCATTTCTTACCGTATATCGACAATGAAAACATGGCTACAAAATTTGTCGATGAAATACTTCAAGGAGGAGAGTCTTCGTGTGTCTTCAGCATACTGACTTTCTCCAAAACTGATGTAGCGGCGCAATGGCATGGAATAAGATTATTCAGAATCAAGTCGCCATGTTTAACTTTCAAGTCTTACAGACAATTTCTTAAGATACTTGCTGAAAGCAAAACTGATATTGTTCACATTCATGGACTGTGGAATTTTTGTTCAAGCACAATATATCGGTGGAGCCATAAGCAGGGTAGGGCAGTTGTACTTTCTACATATAAAAGTACTATGCCATGGAACATGCCTACTATTCCAATATCTCCTCGATTTCTACGTTTTCATTTTTCCAAACGCAAAATGATTAGCGGTGCTTCTACCATACATGCAATAACGAGGCAAGAGATGAAAAACATCAAAGCGATAAATTCATACCCATTTTCACACAAACCCATAAACGGAAGGCTTGAAACTGTAGGATTTTCTATCAATGATGCCAATGGCGTGGCTGACTATCATAAAGTGCTTTTGGAAATGGAACGTCTTTATCGTAAGGTTGTTGACAGCAATGCTTTCCGTCTTATGACAGAGGAAGATCACAAAATCGAAGACAATCTCATTGCACTTGGAGCTGCCTTGCAAAACGCAAAAGGGGAGAGTGACATTTTCTTACAAAAAGAAGTTATGCAAGAGCATCTTAAACGATTGGATGTTGAGCATTGGCGGCGAATACAAATACATGCAAGTGATCAGAATGTGTTAACTTATGTACTTACGGCTTATCAATTTCTTGGAGGAAAGTTTAGAGCTATTGATGTCGACAAAATTGATCGTTATTGTATTCCGAAAGAAACTTCATCTTTGGATATGTCGCAGCCGCGAATACATAGGGCACGTATGCATCAAATAGTTGAAGACTATGAAAGAAACGAAACAGAGCAACGTTTATGCATAATGTTCCTAAACATTAAGCACTTGCTTGACAAAGGCAAGCTCAGTAGAAGAAATTTAGTAGATCTATATTTGTTTTTGAGGTATGAAACATATGATGAATATGTCTTTGACAACATGCTTGACGATTTGGACATTAAGGGCTTTGCCGGAAGAATATTATGTGTTCTTCAACAAAGCCTTAGCTTGGAAGCCGGTTATACGCCGATTGAAATAATTGATGACGGAAAGACGAAACACATAAACGAAGAACTTTATAAATCTGAAATACAATGAATAACGCTCTTAACACCTTGACAACAGAAGATTTGCAGTATCTGCAACTGTTATCGAAAACTTTTCCTACCGTAGCAGCTGCAAGTACGGAAATTATTAACTTGCAGGCTATCTTGAATCTTCCCAAGGGTACGGAACATTTTTTAGCGGACATACACGGTTCCTATGAGTCTTTCCAACATGTATTGAAGAATGCTTCTGGAAATATTAAGAGAAAAGTGACAGAAATATTTGGGAATCAAATCCGTGAAACTGAGCTTCGTGACCTTTGTACTCTTATCTATTATCCTGAGCAAAAACTTGAACGGATAAAGGAAAGTGAAACAGACATTAATGATTGGTATCATATCACTATACACCAACTGGTGAAGGTCTGTAGAGATGTGGCAAGCAAATATACTCGGTCAAAAGTGAGAAAATCATTGCCTTCTTCTTTTTCCTATATTATACAAGAACTGCTTCAGGAACGTTCTGATGATATTGACAAAGCAGGTTATGTTAATGCTGTCGTTGACAGCATGATAGAGACTGATCGTGCTGATGACTTTATCATAACAATTTCAAATGTAATACAACGTTTGGCCATTGACCAACTTCACATTCTTGGCGACGTATACGATCGTGGTCCTGGTGCTCATCGTATTATGGATTTGCTTGAGCGATATCATTACTGGGACATACAATGGGGAAATCATGATATTCTATGGATGGGTGCCTGCGCAGGCAACGATGCGTGTATCTGCAATGTAATTAGGCTTTCGCTGAGGTATGCCAACATGGCAACTTTGGAAGAGGGCTACGGCATAAACTTGGTTCCCCTGGCTACATTTGCTATGGAAACTTATTCCGATGACCCTTGTGCTGAATTCATACCTAAGACTAATGGCGGTAGCGGTGAAATAGACGACAAGACAAAGCGTCTTATCGCCATGATGCATAAAGCCATTGCGGTAATTCAGTTTAAAATAGAGGCGCAACTTTTCGACAAACATTCATGGTGGAGCATGAAAGATAGAAAAATGCTTGAAAATGTTGATTACGACAAACATATATGTGTCGTTGGAAACAAGGAATATCAGATGAAAAGTTGTTTCTTCCCCACAATTTCTCCTGACAATCCAAATGAACTTACGTGTGAAGAGACAGAACTTATGCAGAAATTGCACCATTCTTTCACTGTATGCGAAAAGTTGAGGCGGCATATTAAGACTCTTTTGGCGCATGGTTGCATGTATAATATAACTAACAACAACTTGCTTTATCATGCTTCTGTTCCTTTGAATGCTGATGGCAGTTTAAAGGAAGTTGAACTTTCACACGGACATTTTTATAAAGGACGTGAATTGATGCATCAAACTGGATTACTTATCAGAAGTGCTTTTCAGAAAGACACTCCACAGGATGAACGTGAATATGCGATAGACTATTTCCTTTATCTATGGTGTGGCAAAGACTCAACATTGTTCGATAAATCTAAAATGGCAACCTTTGAAAGATATTTTATTCTTGACAAAGAAACGCATAAAGAAGAAAAAGGCTTCTATTATACACTGAGAGACAATGAGAAAGTATGCGATGGAATTTTAGATGCGTTCGGTGTTACAGGTCCTAATAGACATATTATCAACGGCCATGTGCCTGTTCATGCTGCCAGTGGCGAAAACCCGATTAAGGCAAATGGGAAATTGATGGTTATAGACGGTGGCTTCTCTGAAGCGTATCATAAGGAAACAGGCATTGCTGGTTATACTCTTGTATATCACAGTCGTGGTTTTGTACTCGTACAACATGAGCCTTTTACAAGTGAAGAGGATGCCGTAAAGCGTGGATCAGACATAAAGAGCATTACACAGATTGTAGAGATGTCAGCTCATCGTATGCTTGTTGCTGATACAGATATAGGTAACGAACTAAGAAGTCAGATTGCCTATCTTAAAAAACTTCTTTATGCTTACAGGCATGGATTAGTGAAAGAGAATTGATTATATAACTTTGCCTGTCTTTTTATATTAAGTATAACTGACAGGCAAAGTTTTTACATATCAGAACGCAGCTCGATACTTGCCTTCATCTTTATCTTCAAGCATGCTTAGATATGAATTATATCTGCTTTCTGAAATATAGTGTTCTTCAACAGCTTTTCTTACTGCACAGCCCGGTTCATGTGTATGCGTGCAATTACTGAACCTGCATTTCTTTGAGAAAAGAAATATCTCTTTGAAATATCCGCATATTTCTTCTGGTTCCATATCGAAAGTGCCGAATCCTTTTATTCCTGGAGTGTCAATTACCCAGCCTCCGCCTTGAAGTTCAAGCATTTCACTGAAAGTTGTTGTGTGCATGCCTGTGTTATGTGCATCTGATATTTCGGCAGTTTTTAATTTGGCTGTAGGAATCAGCAAATTTAATAGCGTACTTTTGCCTACGCCACTGTTACCACTGAAAAGAGTTGTCTTTCCTTTTAAATTTATTTTGACGTCATTTATACCTTGACCCTTTATCGCAGAAACACAAATGCATTTGTATCCTATATTTTCATAGAGATTTTTCAGTAGATCAAGATACCGGTTTTGGTCTTCACTTAATAATAAATCTATTTTGTTGAACACAATTACAACAGGTATGCGGTAAGCTTCTGCTGAAGCAAGGAAACGATCGATAAATGTTGTAGATGTTTGTGGAAAATCCACTGTAACAATAAGAAATGCTTGATCTATATTTGCAGCAATTATATGACTCTGTTTTGAAAGGTTTGATGACTTTCTAATTATGTAATTGCGTCGTTCTAGAATTTCTTTAATGAATGCTGTCCCTTCTTGGTTACGAATTATTTCCACACGATCACCAACAGCAACAGGATTGGTGCTCCTAATACCTTTAAGACGGAAATTGCCTTTAATTTTGCAGTCAATTCTTGTACCACTATCGGTTAGAACTGTATACCAGCTTCCTGTATTCCGTATGACCAATCCTACATTTTCGCACATAACAATTTCAGTATAATTTTTAATCCTCTTCGGTACACGTCCGAAGAGGATTAAATGATTCTAATACGGTTTGTTTTAATCCCCTTTTTGAGGGTGTTCAAATTGAATGCCTATAACTTTACGTATTCGCTATGATATAACTTGGTATATAACATTATACCGTTAAACCGTCATTATTTCTTTATTTTTAGCAGCTAAAAGGTCGTCAACTTTCTTTATGTATTTGTCGTGAATCTTTTGTAGATCCTGTTCTGCGTCTTTTTCTAGGTCTTCAGAAAGACCGTCTTTTATGGCTTTCTTTAATTTTTCCTTTGTTTCTGCTCTTACATTGCGTACCTGCACTTTTATCTTCTCACCGATTTTATTGCATTGTTTAGCAAGTTCGCGGCGTCGTTCTTCGGTAGGCTGTGGAATTGAAAGACGTATGATTTCTCCGTTGTTTTCAGGTGTTATACCGACTTCAGAGTCCATGATGGCCTTTTCTATTTCGCGTATCTGTTTTTTGTCCCAAGGCTTTATTGCTATTGTCCTTGCGTCTGGTACAGAAACGCTTGCTACTTGGTTGAGCGGAACTTTAGAACCATAAGATTCAACTCTTACGCAATCAAGTATTGCAACGTTTGCGCGACCAGCGCGGATGCGATTCAGTTCTTCCTCTAAATAAAGGGCTGCCATTTCCATCTTTTCTTCGCTGTCGTTCAGCGTTTGCTTTACGTCTATCATATTATTGTCTATTTTTTGATTTTACTGATTACTCTTTTTGCAAAAATAAATATATTTAGTGATGTATGCAATACTTCTATTGAAAAAAGAAATTACTGTATTCCACGTGCATTTAATGCTTTGGTATATTTCACAGCGTTTTGTTTGTGTTCTGCATAAGTTTTGGCAAAGTTGTGAGTTCCGCTGAAATCTTCCTTGGCACACATATATAAATAGTCATGATGAACATGATTTAGAACTGCCTCTATTCCTGCAACTGTTGGAATGCGAATCGGCCCAGGAGGTAGACCTTTATATTTATAAGTATTGTATGGACTTTCGGTTGTCAGCATATCATGATAGATTCGTTTAAGCTCAAATTTTCCTAATGCAAACTTCACGGTTGGGTCTGCTTGCAATGGCATGTCGGCTTTTAATCTGTTATAGTACATTCCTGCAATCATCGGCTTTTCTGTATCATTCGCTGTTTCTTCATCGACTATGCTTGCTAGCGTAATGACTTGAATTTCATCCAATCCCATGGCTTTGGCTTCATTCGTTCGTTCAAAATTCCAAAAACGGCGACTTTCTTCTTTCATCTTGTCAAGGAATTTATCCACACTTACGTTCCAATATATTGAATATGTATTTGGGATGAACATGCAAATTATTGTCTGTTTATTGTATCCGTATTTATCGCATATGGTATCGCATTCTAATGCTTCTAGCAAATCTTTTTTACTAAACTCCAATTTATTTGCAATTGATTCTGCTAATTTTTCCGTGGTTCTGACCGATGGAATTGTCAGGTTGACAGGCGTCTGCAGACCGTTTTTTAATTTCCTGAAAACAACCAGGGCACCATTGCTTGCTGTAACTTCATAGCGTCCTGTTCTTATATTGTCTGAATATGATGTATGACGTACAAGAGTTCTGAAGGCAATAATGCCATGACCATTTGATATTTTTTCAACTTTTGCGCAGACAGAGTCAACATTGTCGTCATTGTCAACATAAATATACTGTGTTGTATGGACAGACGACATTGGTGAAAACAAATAATAATACACCAATGCTGCTGCAATGAGTAGAAATGCACATGCAAGAATGATGTATTTTCTTTGTGATATCGATTTTATAGACATGTAATTAAAATAGCAGCAGAGTTTTACATAACATTTTTACATGTATACGTATTTGTCTGCAATTTGTTTTTTATTGTTGTTGATTATATATGCTCTATTGATTTTACTTTCATATGTCAAATTCTTTCCAATACAACTTGGATTAAATCGTCTATATGACTTTTGTATCCTGTGTCAGCCTTTTGTGCAACGCGATTAGCAATAACCATACAAACGGTTGTCGCTTTATGCCCCATTAGTTTTGACAGTCCTGCAAGTGCAGAACTTTCCATTTCAAAATTAGTTATTTTCTGCCCTTTATATTCAAAACTTTCTATTTTTTCGTTTTGGTGTGGATCTGCTAATGGTATACGTAGTTTGCGGCCTTGTGGACCGAAGAAACCTCCACATGCTATAGTTATTCCTCTTACCATGTCGTCCGACGCTATGCGTTCTACGAGTTCTTCATCAGCTTCTATAACATATGGCGCAGGTTGGCATATGTTGCCTTCCCATCCCATATGGTTTATAAATGCTCTTTCTAACTGAAGGTCGCAGACTGAATTTCGTCCAGCATAAAAATTTAGAAGGCCGTCAAAACCTATAGATTTTTGTGAGCATATGAAAGTTCCTGCAGGGGTATATGGCTGCAAGCCTCCGCAGGTGCCTATCCTTACGAGGGTTAATTGACGGAATTGTTCATTTTCCTCTCTTGTCTTGAAGTTTATGTTAGCAAGAGCGTCAAGCTCATTTACTACAATGTCTATATTGTCACAGCCGATTCCTGTAGATATTGCAGTAAATCTTTTCCCTTTGTATGTTCCCGTTATTGTTCGGAATTCCCGGCTTTCAACTTCATATTCCATGTTTTCAAAATGGCTTGCCACAAGGGGGACACGTCCAGGGTCGCCAACTAATATTATTTTATCTGCAATTTGTTCAGGTTTTAGGTGGAGGTGGAATATGCTTCCGTCAGCATTTATTATAAGTTCTGATTCTGGATAGTATTCTTTCATAAGTTTTGATTTTTAGTTAAACAGACAGTATTGTTTGTTTTTAATGGTATATGCAAAGTTACAAAAGGTTTTCTGCATTACGGATTTTCTTCTCGAGAATTTTTATTTCATTCTCATTGGCTTCAATTGCATATTCTAAATCAAGTATAGATGTCCTGTTTTTTTTCGTAGTTTTTTTTGTTGCCATCGTTGCTGAATTGTAAAGGTATTCAAGTTTCTGCCGGTTTTCTTTCTGCTCTTTCTTCAACTTTTGCATCGTTAGAAACATGTTTCGTCCTGTGGGAGACTTGAAATCATTTATGCTCCTATATATCGTGCTATCATTAATGATAAAATATATGGTGTCTTGTTCTGTTATATTTTTTTGAACATCTAAATTTATACTTGCTTGTTCCTTAAGAAGCTTAAGCCTTTCTCGAGCTTGGCTGAGTTCGCCTTTGTCATACTGTGTAGCTTTTATATTTTTTACATCTGCCAGTTCTGCTAATTTGATTTCGTCTAATGCCGTTGTTTCAGACATCCATCTCTCGTCAGATGGTACGAATGTATATATGCAAACTTTTCCATAAGGTTGGTTGCGGTCTGTTGCTAGCCATCCTAATTTGTTTATGTCATCCATTATGCAGAAATAATCATTGTCTTTGGAATTATAGGGGAGACCTATGTTTTCTGGTTTATAGAATTTCATCGAATCAGTGTTTAGTCTTGTCATAAATATGTCTCTACCTCCAAAGCTATTTTTCTTGTCTATGGCACTGAAGTATAAAGTTATTCCGTCAGACATTAAATATGGGAAACCTATGTGTTCAAATTCATTTCCCAATTCAGTTAAAGTTCGTCCTATCTTCCATTTTCCTCCGATTTTGTTGGCTTCAACAAGGTTTGTCTTTCCGCTTGCAATGGATTTACTGAATATACATCTATCTGAAAATCCGTTAATATAAGCTGTAAGTGTATCATTTGCGGGAATGCCATTACCGAAGATTTGGTCTTGTCTTACAATCTTTCCGCTTTTCACTGTATATGGAACATATAATAAGGCTTCTTTCCTGTCAACGACTATACTGTCAATAAACATGATTTTTGCAGTTGACTTCAGAAAATCTTTTACCAACAAATGCCCAGTTTCTTGTTTTATAAAGGCTTTGTTGCTTGCCTTTCTTTCGTTTTTATTAGATATATGCCTGTTTTTCTGTGCATAAACGTTTGTGACTGCAAAAGCTAATAAAAAAATGAATGCATATTTGGAAAACAATTGTTTATTGGTAAGCATGTCTTTGGCTTTTATAATATCGTTTCACTGTATGAATGTTAATAAAAGAATTGATTATTTTCGCAATTGTCATTCGTATTTCATCGATTTTGATGGTGTGATGTGTGAAACCAAAAAACTTGGTCCCATAAATGCTAGAAGACAGGCCATCAATGTCGTTACGTTTATCACGATTATTGCGGGAATGTTTATTTCAACTGGGACATAATCAACATAATAAATAGACGCGTCTAAAGTAACAATCTTTGTTGTTTTCTGTAAGACTACTAAGAATATTGCAAGAACATCACCTATTATAATTCCCTTGTTTATAATGAATGCAGCATACCACATGAACGTATGCCTTATTGTCTTGTTATTTCCTCCCAATGCTTTTAGAATGCCAATCATGCTGGTGCGTTCAAGTATTATAATCAAGAGTCCTGACACTATTGTTATACCGGCAACGCATGTCATAAGTGCAATGATTATCCATACATTCAAATCTAGCAAATCAAGCCATGAGAAAATCTGAGGATAAGAATCGTAGATAGTTTCAGAGGAGTAAGTTTCCCCATATTTATCTGTTCTGCGGTTTATGTTTTTTACAAGATAATCACCGGCTTCAGGTATTGCGTCATAGCCAGACAACTGTATTTCAATGCCCGTTACTTGTCCTTTTTCCCAACCATTTATTTTACGGGTCATAAAGAGGTCGGCAAAGACAAGGTTGTCATCGAATTTAGTCATGTTTGTCTGATAAATGCCAGAAATTGTAAAACGACGCGCTTTAACTCCTTTGCTGCTAATGAAATAAGAAAAAATTCTGTCTCCATTCTTTACCTTCAGCTTGTTTGCGATATTTTGTGAAATTAGTATGCGATTGCCGTTTTTTTCATCACTGAATGTAGGTATGATTCCACCCTTCATTGAATTATGAATAAACGTAGTATCGAAGTCTGATGCAATACCTTTAAAGACAACGCCAATGAAATCATTGTCAGTCTTAAGAATCCCTTGCGTTGTTGTGTATCGTTGTATATGTTTACAATTGGGTGTTTTCTTTAGGATTCCCATTATGCTGTCACTTGCATCTATAGGTCGATTTTCTTCACCATGATATAGTGAGAAGTTCCCAACCGATACATGTTGCACCAGTCCTGTAATCTTATCGCGAATCGTGTGTTTGAAGCCCAAAATTACAGATATGCTGACAATCATTACAGCCAATCCTATGGCAACACCAGCGGTGGCGATATGGATAGCTGGTTTGCTGACTTGTTTTCCTGCCTCTTTTGTGGCATATATGCGTTTTGCAATAAGTAAGGGAAGGTTCATTTATTCCTCTTCTTTACGTCCTGGATAAGTTTCAAGTGCTTTACGAAGTATGAAAAGAGCTCTGGTTAGATCTTCTTTCTTCAGCACATACGCTATTCTTACTTGGTTAATTCCTGCTCCTGGTGTCGTATAGAATCCACTGGCAGGAGCCATCATAACAGTCTCATTTTCATAGCTGAATTCCTCAAGACACCATCTGCAAAATTTTTCGCTATCGTCAACAGGTAGCTTTGCTACTGTATAAAAGGCTCCCATTGGGATAGGAGAGTAAACCCCTGGAATTCTGTTAAGACCATCGATAAGACATTTTCGGCGTTCCACATATTCATCATAAACGTCGCGGTAGTATTCTTCTGGAGCGTCAAGTGAAGCTTCTGCGGCAATTTGACCGATAAGTGGGGGAGAAAGGCGTGCCTGACAGAATTTCATAACTGCTTGTCTTACCTCCTTGTTCTTTGTTATAAGTGCACCTATGCGAATACCACACTCGCTATAGCGTTTGCTTACGGAGTCTATGAGCACAACATTCTGTTCGATTCCCTCAAGATGACATGCACTTATATAAGGTGATCCTGTGTAGATATATTCTCGGTAAACTTCATCAGAAAATAGATATAGATCGTGTTTCTTTACCATATCTCTGATTTGATTCATTTCCCTACGCGTATAAAGGTAACCTGTCGGGTTATTGGGATTGCATATAAGTATGGCGCGTGTTCGCGGATTTATCAATTCTTCGAATTTTTCAACTTTGGGGAGAGAAAATCCTTCCTCTATGGTTGTCGCTATTGTACGTATTGTAGCACCAGCAGATATGGCAAAAGCCATATAGTTGGCATAAGCTGGTTCTGGAACAATAATTTCATCGCCGGGATTTAGACACGACATGAATGCGAAAAGTACAGCTTCGCTTCCTCCGCAGGTTATTATTATGTCATCAGGAGTTACGTTGATGTTATACTTCTTATAGTAGTCCACAAGTTTCTCTCTATAGCTTAAATATCCTTGTGATGGTGAATATTCAAGTATATTTCTGTTTATGTTTTTTATTGCATCAAGTGCAACTTGTGGAGTAGGAAGGTCCGGCTGGCCGATATTGAGATGATAAACTTTTGTTCCTCTTTTTTTTGCAGCAGCTGCCAGCGGCGCTAATTTTCTTATTGGAGATTCTGGCATTTCCAGTCCACGTATAGATATTTGAGGCATAGTCTTTAATTTTCATGCCATTTTAATGGCGGTTTATTTATATGTTATGGTCTGTGTCAGGGAACACTTTTTTATAAAAGTGTCTTCTTAAGACCCGGAGTACATTGTTATGAAAACTTTATATTATATCAATTGAAGAAATTCCAGGATAATCCGAATCTCAACACTCTCGTGTTGAGTGGATGGTGAGGAGTTAGGAAATAGTTTCCCTTACTGGAATTAACGTGGCTCATCATTACGAAGAAGCGTGTTTTTTTCAAATGCATGTTTGCATATACGTTTATGATAGGGTAGTTGCCGACTTTAACGTTGTTGGCTCCATTGTCTTGTACTGTATATTGCCCAATTGCAGCACTGTATTCTGGAGCTTCGTAACTTGTGAAATAACGAAGGTCTCCTCCTAAGTCTATGCTAAGGACTTTTGCCAACTTGAATTTGAAATATAGGTTTGAGTAGATGTTAAGTTGTGGCACAGGTAAACTACCAGTATTACTGGATTTTTGATATGTTATACTGTTCTCCCAGCAGAGCGGACCAAATTTGAAGTCTTGGTTCAGTTGCAGTGTGAGCAAAGTTATATTTCCGCTTGCCTGTTTAACGCTCACTGAATTTTGCGTTCTGTTATGGTCTTCTGTTGTCGTATACTGTTGAGCGAAATACGTATAGTTTTTTAAGTCATCGAAAGCTACACGTAACATCGTCTTCGTTTTTTTAAAGGTAAGGGAACCCTCAACTTTTGTTCTTATTTCCTTGTCAAAGTCGCTATCCCACCAATTGTGCTTTGAGTGATAGTGGCGGAAATAGAAAGTAGGATTTAATCGTCCGAAAGCTGCATTTGCTGCCAACTGCATTGTGTCGCCAAGGAATTTGAAGTTAAAGTCTGCATGAGCATCAATTTTCAGTTGCCCTGCATCTTCTCCTGTAAGCCATGTTTCGACAGAAGCTTTATAATGAAGCGCTTTGCCCTCACATTTAGATAATTCTCCGCCAATGCTTAAATTATGCTCGTTGTATGAATCTGTACCTGTTTGATGTGCAGGTAGTGTGAAATGGCGTAATTCTGACGTGGCGAACAATTTTATCCCTGCTTTTGCCCATTTGTTAAAGCCTTCAAGCATGGCAATTCCTATAGTGTTCTTAATTGAGTAATGACTTGTCTTGTCGAAAATAGAGTCACCGGAGAATCTTTCGTCCATGTCGTATGTGTCTGCATAGTAATTCGTCGGTGACTTGTATGCTTCATATATACGTTTGTTGTTGTCGAATTTTATTGTGTGTATAATGCTTGTTACAGGTACATATTCATCCTTCATCCAAGTAGTATCCGTATTTTCTTTTTGGTAAACACGCGAGATGCTGTCTGCTGCTGCTTTCCCGTTAACGGCGGTTCTATCAGAATGATCCTTTTTCTTTGATTCTGGTTCTTCATCGTTCACTTTAGCATCATCTGGGCGTCCTGCAAAAGATTTGTTATTGCGAGCGTATTCTTCGTCGTTAAATTTTTTTCCTGCATTTTTTGCCGATTTCTTTGCTTCCTCTTTTTTGCGCAACTCTTCGTTTTCCTTCTGAGATTCAATGGCGAATTTGCGGGCTTTTATCTCGTCATCAGTCATTTTTACTTTTCGGTTGAAGCCTATATTATATCGGTGAGTAAAGTAAATGTGTTGGTTGTCGTTGCGATTCCAATTGCGTGTCAGTGCTGTCGGTATTTCGCTTTCGCTGAAATTGTCTTTGAATATTTCGGGATGAGTTATATAACGGTCATCAGTAATACCGCCATTTTCCGTAACTTTCTGGTGATTCGTAGAAAATAAAAGGTGCGCATTGTAGCGCTCTCCGATGTAGGAACCATACATGGAGTAGTTGAAATGAGCAGTACTTTGTTCTTGATAGTATCCTCTTCCGTATATGTAGTCAAAATTAAAACCTACGCCTATTTTCTTTCCTGCATTTACTGCAAACATAGCTTTTAAGTGATCTTCACCATTTGAACGGTCTCCACATTCGTTGAATGTGAGATTGGTAATAGGGGAGAGCGTGTTTGTGAAGATGGATTGATTCACTGGCTTTACGAAATAATCGTAGGGTTGCGTGAAAATAAATTGTTCTGCCAACGGACGATCCGTAAAGATTCTGTTTATCCGTGGAGCTCCCAAGTTGCCTGTTGTTATAAATTCTCCACGCAAGCCTGTTGTGAATATGGTATTTTGAAACATATGCATTAGAGTATCTGGTCGAGCAGTAATTCTATCGCCCAAACGTTCGTCAAGTGTCCATACCTTCAGTCCCTTCGGAATAACTTTATCTTTAGCCTTTGTAGAGTCACGATGACCAGAAAGGGCATTGTTGTTTGCGGATGTATAAGTTCCGTCATCTTGTAACGTGTTGTAATTCTGTGCCTTTATCCCATTAAATACTATAAGTAGGAGAAATACCAATGCAAGGGCCTTTTTCATCATTTCACAAGACGTATTACGCATTCACACATCTTGAATGCCATTGCTCCAAGTATGATAATCATTCCCTTCTCTGAATTGAAGAAAAAATACACAATCATTCCAATAATTGCACCGATTATGAATATTGTGTTCAGCAAATTGCGTAACACAAAGAATTTTCCTTTATCCTTTGGACGGCTATGGCGTTTTTCTGGTCTTTGAGCAAAGGTTGAACCTTCTTTTGTCCTATCGTCTTCTGTTTGCAAATTTTCTACCATTTCAGTGTTTGCTTTCTCTGTTTATTCTACTTAACTATTTTCCCGAACAAGCCCATTACTTCTTCCATTCTATCGATTGTCTTTTTTCTGAACTTTGACCATCCTGGAACAAGTTTCGTTTTTTTCTTGTTTAGCGCATTCTTGTCGTTGATTGCTTCTTCTGCAAAAATGGTTTGCTCCTTTTTGTTGTTCGATTCGTCGTATCTGTATTTCAGACGGTTTATAGTTAGATCAAGCTCATTTTCCTTGCATGTGGCAACGATAACATAGTTGAATTTTGCACGATCCAAGGATATGAATGAACTTTTGAAAACAAGCCATTCCCATGGAGAAATGACAATTATGTGCTCTTTCTTGTTTATCAAAGCAACATTACTTTCCGGAAGTTGATTCTCTTCTTTCGTGAACTTTTTAGCAAAGTCCATTACTTTATCGTAGATTTCCTGAGAAGTTTTTCCGGGTGCACTGATTTTTTGTTGCCAAGTCACTTTTCCGTCAATTTCCTTTACAGCTCCTTCTAGATACTTTTCGTCTTCGTTTTTCTTTTGGACTTTTGGCTTTGTTGAAACTTTCTGTGTCTTTTCTGACTGTACAGTATCGGGACGTTCCCAAATGTCTTGAGCATTTAAAATTGCGGTTGATGTTGCTAAGGCTAATATGGTTGTTATAATGCGTTTCATTTGCTCTTTTATTTTTGTTTTTGAAACTTGTTATCGTTTAATTTTTAATACAACATTATTATGCAAAGGTAACAATAATATGTAGACAAATGTGGAATTAAGAATATTTTAACCTAATTGTGTATGTTTTTCGTAAATAGTTTAACTTATAGTGTTAAGCTACTAACTAACTTGTTATCCTTAGTAGTCGTTCGTGTAAAACCGATGGATTTTGGTGCTATTCTTATGTGCTCTTTATTGAACAGTGCTTTGTCTTATAACAATGTATATTATTACAGGTGCGCCAATCAGAGGTGTTATTGCATTAAGTGGAATGACATTGTCTGTTGTGGGCATCGTGCAGAGAAGGTTACACAGTAGAGCTACCACGCCTCCGGTCAGTATAGTGCATGGCATTAGTCTTGATTGCATGTCTGTGCGGAGTATAAGTCTAGCAATATGCGGAACGGCAAGTCCGATAAAAGCTACAGGCCCACAATAAGCCGTTGTTACTGCTGTTTGGATTCCAGTGAGCAATAGTAACATTGTTCGAGTATGTTGTGCCTTTATTCCAAGGTTTGCTGCGTATTTGTCACCTAGTAATAAAGCGTTCAAAGGCTTAACAAGCAATAGGGAAAATACCATACAAATTATTATTGCAGAAGCAAATGCTGGCAAATGTTCAGAGGTTACGTTATTGAAGCTTCCCATACCCCACATAACATAGGATGATATTCCGTGTTCGGAAGCAAAGAAATTCATTACGGATATTGCCGCTGACGATAAGTATCCTACCATTATTCCGACGATAAGTAATGCGATATTGCTACGTATAATCTTTGATAATACAACCAGTATCGATATAACTGTAGCTGCGCCACATATAGCTCCGGAAATTATTGCTACGAAACCATTTAACGTCAATATATCTGTAGACAGACTCCCGTTTAGAAAAAGTATTACGATGGCAACACCTAGGCTCGCCCCACCGCTGATTCCAAAAATGGAAGGACCTGCAAGTGGATTGTTGAATGATGTTTGGAGCATCATGCCGGATAAAGCAAGCGACGACCCACAAAGGAGAGCTGTTATGGCGGTAGGAATGCGTGAATGCAGTATTATGTATTGCCAGGTTTCTTTTTCTTCTGTACTACCACATATAATATTCCATATGGTTTCCAACGGAATATCAACAGAACCTGTTATTATATTCAGCGTAAAAAGCAGAACAGTTGCTATTATTGCATATATGATATAGTTCCTTGCTCTTTTGTTTGTCATCTTTTATTTTTTCAACTTGAAAAAATAGCGCATTTTCCCCAAATCTTTTATTTCTGGATGTGCTGCCAATATGAAATCTTGTAATAGAAGGTCCGGTCTGAAAGGAGTTTCTTCAAAAAAAAGTGATGTGGCAGTATTGCAACCATAGACATTTCCTGTGGAGAATGCTTTTATGAGAGAATAGCTATTGTCTTCGGCCAAAAGTTCTTTTAAGGACATTGCACCCTGTGGGTTATAATATCGCACCATCCAAAGGTTGGCTTCTGAATTGGTTTCCAAAACACTTTCTTTTGATTTCTTTATGCTACCAGCCGACGTGTCTGCGGAATATGCGTAGTTTATGTTGGCATCAGCAATCATTTGCGCTATTGTACTATTGCCGCCAGGAAGAAACCACGCCCCGCTTTCCATTTTGTCCATAAGCAATAAAGGTGAACTTTTACAGGCCTTTGCACGTTGACGCAGTTGCAAATACTTTTTCTCAGTTTGTACGAATAATAATTGTGCCTGTTTTTCGCAACCGAATAGCAGACCGTAGAATTTTGCCCATTCTGCTCTACCCAAAGGTGAGTTTTCCATATAGTCTGCCATTTCTATAATAGGAATGCCAATGTTTTCTATTTTTCCATAGCTTCCGTTATTCTGCATTGGAGAAAGGAATATTGCATCCGGTGAAATATCTATAACTTTCTCAATATCCGGAGACATAGAACTTCCGCAGTTTGATATTTCCCCGTTTTTGTACTTGTCGTGAATCCAAGTCGCATTCATATATCGAATGTCACAAACACTGCTTATTGACTGTTCTTTTCCAAGCATTTTGAGGAGCTCGCAATGAACGGAAGTCGTTATCAATGCTTTACAAATAGGAATTTGAACGACGTCTTTTCTGCCCTGTTCATCGCCATTGTCTGCCAAATTAAGAGATTGCGTCTCATTTCCATTATAAGAAGCTCGTGGAACAAGAGTATATGTGTGCAGTATTTTTCCTCTGTTCCACGGGTCATATATAATGGCCTTAATTCCTTTTTTGAATTTTATTATATTGATATTTTGTGCATATTTGAAAAATAAAGTATCCCCCTCTTCATCGTTAGCTGCGGTTTGGGATTTTCCGCAAGAAGCGATAAAGAAAGGGACAATCAGGAATATAAGAAATTTGTATATTCTCATTTTAGGATTGTTTTCTTGAAGGCTTAGTACTCATCGTCATCAGCAACATCTTCTGCTTCAAGAGAGAGTTCTTCTGGATCTTCGTCTATTGTTGTACGATAGCTTTCTTCTGTTAGTTTGTCTTCATCGTATACATCGTCATCGTCGTCATCGTCAAATTCTCTGTCCTCAGGTAGATCTTCATCATTATCTGAGGCATTTTCATGATCGTAATGCTTTTGTTCTTCTTCCAAATCAATATGTGGTTTATCTTCTATCGGTTTTGCTATTGCAAAGATGGCTTCTGTCCATCCCCCCTTCGGTATTTCAAGAACATCAAATCCGTCGTTGATTTTCTTTTCGTACATGCCGCCTTTTTTATGCAATCGGTCTTTTGGAAGAGTTGTCGTGCTGATGTCGAATCCGCTTTGTATTATGTCCTGTATGCTTTGCGATAAGGAGTCCCATCCCCCTCCGAAATTACGGTCAATAACCTCAAGTAGCTTTGCTGCTGAGATATGACGTATGTTCTCGTATGTCAGGTCTGTTACTCTCATTATAGTTTTTTTCTTCAAAGCAAATTTGAATATGCTTTTGTCGTCAGTTTTTACTGAACCTATTTTGAAATCGCGGGCTTCGTACTTGGCAATGATTTCTGGCCTGTCTATCTTTATTTCCTCTACATCAAAAGCGCTTCTGATAATATCGAAGTAATGTTTTAAATTATCAGTGAGATCTGCATCTCTTTCAGAGGCCTCCAACATTCTTAAGATGTCGTTTTCTTGGATATCCCAGACGTTGCTTTTATTCAAAGTCTTGAGTGTGAGGGCTTTCTTTACTGCTTCTTTCATGTCGTTCTATGTTCTTGTATTAATGTTTCGTTAAATATCTTTTCTAATTATAGAGTTCTTGTTCTATGATTTGTTAGATGTCGTTATGCCGTTTCGCATCTAATGAAATAAAATCTCTGTCCTTTAGAACAGGAAATGTGTTTCTGAATTTTTCCAATTTTTTCATGTCAATCTCAGCTTGTACACTCCCTTCTTGGTCACTATATTCTGTAAGAATACTGCCATAAGGGCTAATTATTGAACTGCCACCTTTGTAGTTGCATTGTGTGTCTTTACCAACTCGGTTTGCTCCGATGACATAGCATTGGTTTTCTATTGCGCGAGCCTTAAGTAGTGTGGTCCATACTTCGTGCCTTGACGATGGCCAGTTCGCAACATAAATTGCGGCATCATAATCTTCATTGTTGCGGCTCCATACAGGAAATCTCAAGTCATAGCAAATTTGCAGCAAGAATCTAATCCCACGAAACTTTACTACAACTCTTTCTGTCCCTTTTTTGTAGGATTCTCCTTCTCCACCAGGTGTAAAAAGGTGGCGTTTGTCATAAGTGACTTGTTTTCCGTCAGGACTTATGAAATATAGGCGATTGACAAATGCATTACCACATCTTATAGATAAACTTCCACATATTGCTGCATTATATAGCTTTGCCATTTTCGTCATCCATGCAACGCTACTGTCAGTTTTGTTTTCACTTTCAACTTCTATATTCGGATTAGTTAGAAATCCTGTAGACCACATCTCTGGCAGAACATATAGATCTGCCTGTGGAGATGCCTCTATATGCTTTTCTACACGTTTCTGGTTTTCAAGAGGTTTGTTCCAAATAATATCAGTCTGAAGAATTGTGACTTTCATATAAGATGTGTTGCACTATGCGTTTTAGAATGATGCAAAAGTACTATAATATCCGTTACCTGCAAATTTTTTTTGGACTATATTTTTTTTGTTAATATGATATATTATTCATAATTTTGCACATATGAGCAAACCATTAGCAGAGAGGATGCGTCCGCAAACTCTTGACGAATATATCGGTCAGAAACATCTTGTAGGCAAAGGAGCTGTGCTTCGCAACATGATAGAATCTCGGCATATCAGTTCTTTCATATTATGGGGACCGCCAGGGGTGGGGAAGACTACTTTGGCGCAGATAGTGGCCAGTCAATTAGATGTTCCTTTTTTTACATTGAGCGCAGTTACTAGTGGTGTTAAGGATGTCAGAGATGTTATAGAGAAAGCTCGTGCCGGTAGGTTCTTCAATAATTCAAATCCAATATTGTTTATTGACGAGATTCACCGTTTCAACAAGAGTCAGCAAGATTCACTCCTTGGAGCAGTTGAAAAAGGAATTGTCACATTGATAGGAGCTACAACCGAGAACCCCTCTTTCGAAGTGATAAGGCCACTTTTGTCACGGTGTCAGTTATATGTCTTAAAGCCACTTGATGAAAATGACCTTCTGTTGCTGCTTAAGCGAGCAATAGAGAAAGATTCGGAACTTAGCCATAGAAACATTGTAGTAAAAGAAACTTCTGCTATTTTGCGTTATAGTGGAGGTGATGCCCGTAAACTTCTCAACATACTTGAACTCGTAGTTGAATCATCTTCTGATGAAAGTGTTGAGATAACAGACAAGCGGGTTGTTGAATGCCTTCAACAAAATCCTATGGCTTATGATAAAAACGGCGAGATGCATTATGATATCATTTCAGCGTTTATCAAAAGTATAAGAGGTTCTGATCCGGATGCAGCACTTTATTGGTTAGCCCGCATGATTGAGGGTGGAGAAGACCCTTCGTTTATCGCAAGGCGTCTTGTCATAAGCGCTTCTGAAGACATTGGTCTTGCAAATCCAAATGCACTTCTGCTTGCTAATGCGGCTTTTGATGCTGTTATGAAAATTGGTTGGCCTGAAGGCCGAATACCGCTTGCTGAAGCCACGGTCTATTTGGCTTGTTCACCCAAAAGCAATTCTGCATATTTGGGAATAAACAGATCGCTGGAAATTGTTGGCAAAACAGGTAATCTTCCTGTGCCGTTGCATTTGCGTAACGCACCAACAAAACTAATGAAAGATTTAGGATATGCAGCAGAATACAAATACTCGCATGATTTCCCAAATCATTTTGTACAGCAACAATTTATGCCCGATGCATTGAAGGAACAACGAATATGGAAAGCGCAACATTCGCTTAACGAAGACAAACTCTATAAGCAGATGTTGAATTGCTGGGGCGACAGATATAAATAAAATAGCATGAGATGAAATGAAGATAGTAGTATTGGATGGATTTGCCTTAAATCCCGGTGATCTTTCTTGGCGGGCTCTTGAACAACTTGGGGAAACTGTCGTTTATGACAGAACTTCTTCTGAACAATTGATACAACGCGCTAGAGATGCCGATGCAATCATATTAAATAAGGTTGTTATAGACTCTAAAGCAATGGAACATTTGCCTATGCTCAAATATATCGGAGTATTGGCAACAGGAGTTAATGTAGTAGATCTCAATGCTGCCCATGCGCATGGAATTGTGGTTACAAATGTACCTGCATATAGTACGGCAAGCGTAGTACAGAACACCTTTGCTCACATTTTTAATATAACAAATCGGGTGGGGCACTATACAGAAGAATGTAGGCATGGTGTTTGGAGCCGAAATGCAGACTTTTGCTATTGGAACACTCCAGTGCGAGAATTATCTTCAATGACAATTGGGCTTGTTGGACTGGGTAACATAGGCAAGAAAGTAGCTCGTGTTGCGCATAATTTTGGCATGGAAGTGTTTGCATTCACAAGCAAAGCATCTGCAGATCTTCCCGAGGGTATTCAAAAAACAACGTTTGATGGGTTGTTAAGTTGTTGTGATGTTTTGTCACTTCATTGTCCATTAACTGAAAAGACATTCCAGCTGATAGACAAGAAAGCGATACAGAAAATGCGACACGGCGCAATCCTTATAAATACCGCTCGCGGTGCATTGGTCAATGAACTTGATGTTGCTGAAGCACTCCGCACAGGTAGACTTGGCGCCTATGGGACTGACGTTATGAGTGTTGAGCCACCGCAAGACGATAATCCTCTTTTGTCTGCTCCAAATGCTTTCTTTACACCACACATTGCATGGGCCACAAGTGAAGCACGCTTGAGGCTAATGAAGATTGCAGTGGAAAATTTGAGATCTTTTGTTAATGGTAATCCAAAAAATGTTGTCTGAAAGATGGACTCAATACAATTTATTATAGAATTCCTTGGCACATTTGCTTTTGCAATTTCAGGAATACGCAATGCATCTTCCAAGAATTTCGATTGGTTTGGCGGATATGTTGTCGGCCTTGCTACAGCAATTGGTGGAGGAACCATAAGGGATGTAATGTTAGGCCAAACACCTTTTTGGATGACCAATTCTATATACCTTACATGTACTGCGGCAGCACTTGTAACATTTGTCCTTTTGAAAAAGCTTTTTACAAGGCTGAGTAAGACATGGTTTCTCTTCGATACATTGGGCCTTGCACTATTCACTATTGCTGGCTTACAGAAGACATTGACCTGTGGTTTCCCGTTTTGGGTGGCTATAATTATGGGATGTATTACCGGTGCTGCTGGCGGTGTGCTACGTGATGTGTTGATAAATGAGGTTCCTCTGATATTCAGAAAAGAAATTTATGCCATCGCATGCATTGTTGGTGGAATCGTTTACCAAATATGTGAGATATCACATGTGCCATTGGAAATTACAGTCGTGGCTTCATTCATATCTGTAGTTCTTGTCAGGCTGTTAGCAGTAAAGTATGGGATTTCATTGCCTGTTCTCAAAGATCCTGATTTATGGAAGTGATAATTTTTATTTGAACAATCGATGAAAAAGACAATCGATTATTTTTATAATATTACATTTTCCCGAAATATTCTTCAAGTTCTGATCGTGTATCCTCGTTGTTACCCGACAAGTCTTTGACCACATTCCCATGTTCCATTACAACAATGCGGTTGCAAATATCGATGGTATGGGCAAGATTGTGGCTACTTATGATGATGGTTGCTTTTGTCTTTCTATTATATTCTGAAAGAATCCTTTTCAAATGGTTTTGGCTTGAAGGGTCCAGGAAATTGAATGGTTCGTCAAGGATTAGCAGTTGCGGATAATTCAGCATAGCTGAAACTATTCCTGTTTTTTGCTTGTTGCCGGCTGAAAGACTGCGTATAAGTTTTTTCTGACCAGTTATTTCATTGTTCATGAAATCTTCAAATTCTGTCAACCTTGTTTTAAGAGTATCTTTCTTTATGTCATTGACCTTTGCAATGAAATCAAAATATTCATCCGGCGATAAAAAATCAATCAAGAAACTTTCGTCGATGTAAGCTCCGGTGTATGCTTTCCATTCTTCGTCAACTTTTACGTCTGTCTCAAATGTAACACCATCGTCTTTTGAGAATGACATGCTTACTGCTCCTGTATCAGCTTTCAGCAGGTCGAGAATAAGTCTGAAAAGTGTCGTTTTTCCTGCACCATTATTACCTACCAGACCTAACATTGTCCCGTTCTCAATTGAAAGCTTTTCTATATTTACTGCTGTTTTTTCTCCGAATGTCTTTTTCAGATTTTTTATATTTACTGCCATCGACGATGATTTAAACTTGTTATTTGTTGTTACCCTCGTTGTTTACTCCCAGAAGGATTATTGTTCGTAGTGTAGTTGACGTTTAGAAAAAAAGTGTCAACAGTAGAGCCCGAAAGGCTTGCTGCGACACTCTTTTCTATTGCGATTTCTTTATATTCTTATTTTCTTTATACTAAACCTTTACCATGGCAATTCTTGAATTTCTTACCGCTTCCACATGGGCAAAGATCATTTCTTCCTGGTAACTTTTCCTTAACGATAGGTGCTTGGCGCTGGCTTGCCGTTTCTCTTGTATCAGTTTTTGCTGCACGTTGTTGAGCTCTTTCGTCAAGATCTACCTTTTCTTCGTTGTAAAGTTTGCTGTGTTCTTCTGGAGCGGCTTCTTTTACTTCCTGTTGCTCCATTACTGGTATCTGAGCACGCATTAGAATGCTTACAATACGGTTATTCATCTGGTCTACCATATCATCGAAGAGCTTGACACTTTCGAGCTTGAATATGATAAGCGGATCTTTCTGTTCGTAAGAAGCATTCTGAACACTGTGTTTAAGTTCATCGAGTGCGCGCAGATTTTCTTTCCAGCAATCGTCGATAATATGGAGCATTATAGTTTTCTCAAACTGTTTAACTACGCTCTTACCCTCAGTTTCATAGGCCTCTTTTAGATTGCAAGGAATATTGTACAATCGCTTACCGTCTGTTAATGGAACCATGATACGTTCGTAGATAGCCCCCTGTTCTTCATAAACTTGTTTTATGACAGGATAACCAACACCCTGGATGCGGTCAGTTTTGCGTTTGAAGTCAGCAATAGCAACCTGGAATGCTTTCTCTTCCAAGTTGGCGCGGTCTTCATTCTCAAATTCTGCATCAGTGAATGGGCATTCCATTGCCAATACTTTCAGGAATTCATCTTTGCAGCCTTCATAGTCATTCTTTTCAATAATGTTCACTATGCGGTCCCAAATAATATTGGTTATGTCCATGCCAATTCTTTCTCCCATTAGGGCGTGGCGACGTTTTTCGTAAACTACGGTACGCTGTTTGTTCATCACATCGTCATATTCAAGCAAGCGTTTGCGAATGCCGAAGTTGTTCTCTTCAACTTTTTTCTGTGCTCTTTCTATACTTTTTGACATCAGTGAACTTTCAATACGGGCTCCTTCCTCAACTCCAAGTCTGTCCATGACTCGTGCGATACGTTCGCTGGCAAAAAGACGCATAAGCTTGTCTTCCAGACTAACGTAGAATACAGAGCTTCCCGGGTCGCCTTGTCGTCCTGCACGTCCTCTAAGCTGACGGTCTACTCGACGGCTTTCGTGACGTTCTGTACCGATAATTGCAAGGCCGCCTGCTGCTTTAACTTCAGGAGAAAGCTTGATGTCCGTTCCACGTCCAGCCATGTTTGTTGCTATAGTTACCGTCTTGCTTAAGCCGGCCTTGGCAACGATGTCAGCTTCGTGTTGATGCAACTTGGCGTTCAATACATTGTGTGGTATATGACGTATTGTCAGCATTCTGGAAAGAAGCTCCGAAATTTCAACCGAAGTAGTACCAACAAGAACAGGTCTGCCTTGGTTTATCATTTCCTGTATCTCTTCTATTACTGCATTGTATTTCTCACGAGCCGTTTTGTAAAGTCTGTCTTCCAGGTCTTTTCTTAATATCGGACGGTTTGTCGGAATTTCAACAACATCGAGTTTATAGATATCCCAGAATTCGCCTGCTTCCGTGCTTGCAGTACCTGTCATACCAGAAAGTTTGTGGTACATACGGAAATAGTTCTGCAACGTAATTGTTGCAAATGTTTGCGTCGCCTCTTTTATTTTTACATGTTCTTTCGCTTCAATAGCCTGATGAAGACCGTCACTCCATTGGCGACCTTCCATTATACGTCCTGTCTGCTCGTCAACAATTTTGACTTCACCGTCCATAACAACATATTCGTCATCCTTATTGAACATGGTGTAAGCCTTCAACAGCTGCTGAAGAGTGTGAACTCGTTCGCTTTGTATGGAATAATGGTTAAGAAGGGCATCTTTCTTGTCAATTCGCTGCTGATCATCAAGGCCTTTTTCATTTTCAAGATCTGAAAGTTGTGTCGTAATGTCAGGTAGTACAAACAGTTCCTTGTCATTTACTTGATTTGCAAGCCATTCTGTTCCCTTATCTGTAAGGTCTACGGAGTTAAGCTTCTCATCAACGACAAAATAAAGTGGTTCAACAGCCTCTGGCATACGTCTGTTGTTGTTTTCCATATAAATCTCTTCCGTTTTAAGCATGCCGGATTTTATGCCGTCCTCGGAAAGATATTTTATAAGAGGCTTATTCTTTGGCAATGCTTTGTGGGAACGGTAAAGACTAAGAAAACCTTCGTCCAAAAGCTTTTGGTCGTTGTTGCTTCTTCCGTTTGCTATTTTTAGTTTAGCGTCGGCAAGAAATTGTGTTGCAAGTTTTCTCTGCACATCAACCAAGCGTTCAACCAATGGTTGGTATTCTTCAAACATCTGGTCGTCACCGTTAGGTACAGGGCCTGATATGATAAGTGGCGTACGTGCATCATCAATGAGGACAGAGTCCACCTCATCAACAATTGCATAATTGTGTTTGCGCTGAACCAAGTCTTCAGGAGAGATTGCCATATTGTCTCGCAGATAATCGAAGCCAAACTCGTTGTTCGTACCAAAAGTTATATCTGCTTGATAGGCTTTGCGGCGTTCGGGCGAGTTGGGTCTGTGCTTGTCGATACAGTCAACTGATAGTCCGTTGAATTCATAGAGTGGCCCCATCCATTCTGAGTCACGTTTGGCAAGGTAGTCGTTGACTGTTACAACATGCACGCCGTTGCCTGTTAGTGCATTCAAAAATACGGGCAATGTCGCTACGAGGGTCTTTCCTTCACCTGTTGCCATTTCGGCAATTTTTCCTTGATGAAGCACCGTACCTCCAAACAACTGAACGTCGTAATGAACCATATCCCATTTCATGTCGTTTCCGCCGGCCATCCAATGGTTGCTGTATATTGCTTTGTCCTCTTCTATGCGTACGAAGTCTTTTGTCGTAGCAAGTTCACGGTCAAAATCAGTGGCTGTTACAACAATCTCTTCATTTTCAGCAAAGCGACGTGCAGTATCCTTCATTATGCTGAACGCTATTGGAAGAATTTCATTCAGAACCACTTCATATTTGTCAAGAACTTCTTTTTCCAGTTTATCTATCTGGTTGAATATTCCTTCACGTTCATCGATGGGTGTTTCTTCTATCTTTGATTTTAAATCGGCAATCTTAGCCTTGTCTTCTGCGACAGCATCCTGCAATTTCTGTTGAAGAGCTTTGGTACGTGCTCGAAGCTCGTCGTTACTGAGTTCCTTGATTTCTGGATATGCAGCCTTCACTTGCTCAACGATTGGCTGTATATTCTTCATGTCGCGTGTTGATTTATCGCCGAAGAGCGACTTTAGTAGGTTGTTGAATCCCATTTTATTTTCTTTTTTGTTTTTTTCTTAGTTTTGCATGCAAAATTAGCTAATTTAATCTTCTTTAAGGCATAAGATGCTATTAAATTGATGAATAGCTTGATTCCATACACTCAAAATTCGCTTTTGCATAAGCATTTTTATGCGTAACGCTACGGTTGATGGTTGCCTTAATAGAGTTTATTACCGTTTCAAACGTTATTCGTTTGTTAACAGTGACGTTTCTTCACATGCATTCGGAGCACGTATTTTGATGGTTCTTGCAATTGTGGGCGATACTCTTCCTATTGAAACAGGCGTCGTAACCTTCCTGCCCTTTATGTCTATTCCATAAAATATTACAGGCGTTTGTACAAAATAGTTTTTCTGTTTAAATTGCTGGTTTGTTTCTTCATTGTATATGTCCCATCCAGGCGACACTTCAATGATTATGTCACCGCATGAGGAGAATCTGTATCCACGTCTGCGTTTGTCCTGTTCGGAGGTATAGGCAGACATTATTTCGCTTCCACTTAATACGTTTACGACACCTTGACTTTGTCGTATAAAAGCTTTTGAAAGTTCTGTAATTTCATTTGGGTTCAATTTTTTCTTGTCCAAAGTCTTTGCACAAAGAAAAATTTGATTGTCAAAAAATCCTTCAATATATTTGTCGCTGCCATACAATGCACCTAAATACATGTTTAGCAGGTTTGCCGTACGATTGATGTAAAATACCCCTCCGGGATAGCGGAATTTTGTTCCTGAATAGTTTTGTTGTTCTACGTATCCTGTTCCTGTAACAACAAAAAGAATGTTATTTAGTCCTACTGTTGCTTGTAGACTTGTAAATAACCTTTCAAGATTGTTGTCTATATTGATGTAGGTTTCTTTGCTGTTGTCGAAACCGTTTTTATCGTATTTTGTAGAAGCATCGTAAGTTAGGAAAAGCATGTCGGTCGTATTGTCTTTGCCTAACGAATTTGCAGAAATACATTTTATTGCAAGATCTGTTATCTGTTCGTTATGTGACAGTATCTTACCTGATTGTTTACTGTTTTTGTTGTATACGTCAAGCCATTTTGGCAGTTCCTTTGTGTAGTAAGTTGACGTACACCACGTATTGTTAGCCGTATTTATCCAGTAAACTCCATCAGCATTGTGGCCTGCCGGTATTATTGCACTTTCTCTGTTTTCAGCTATACTGTAAATCTGCGATACTCCCCACGACTTTATTTTTAGTTCGTCGCTAAGTGTGGTTGTAAGAATATTATGAGCAGACGAATTGTCTTTTGTGTTTACTCCTCTATAACTCTGGTCATCTACGCAGGAAATTGTGTGTCCTGAGTTTCTGTCTATCCATTTTCCTGCGGTAATACCATTACAATGAGGAGTCGTTCCTGTATTTATAGTCGCCAAGGCAGAGGCGCAATCAACGGGAATGAACGGGTATTCAGCATTTGTATAAAATAGCGCTTCGTGAAGCAATTTTCTGAATCCGTAGTTTCCGTATAATGGTTCAAGTTCTTCAAGGTAATCTGTTCGGAGTTGGTCGATTGCAATATTTACGACCAACTTCGGTAGCGATACAGATTCCTGCGCTGAAATGCTCAAGCCTGTAGCAATAAATGCAAGGAATGTAGATGTGAGTTTTCTATTGCTCATTGTTCTTTGCCTTTATGTTTTGAAAAGTTTCCTTTGTTGGGAATACAAAATTCCATAATGACCGTATTAGCAAAGATAGTGCCAAAACTCTTATGCCTTCAGCAAAAGTCTGGATAAAACTGCTTATAATTGCTAACGAAAGTACCATAATGGAATATAGCCATAGTGATTTCATTCTTTTCTTTTCATTTTTTTTCTTAATGCAATAGAAAATCAAAAGAAGCGGGATTGGATTGAATATAAGAATCTGCATATTCGTACTTGTCGTTGGGTGTAATGAGAAAAGCATTGCAAAAAGTATAATTCCAGCAAGGCCACAGAAGAACATAAATGCTATGTCAAAGCAATAATATTTCCTTTTGACGTTTTTTTCTATTGCACAAACTAATATTGTAAAGAAAAGAATTGTGAAGGCTACTAGAAGTGGGGTAAAATAAGTTCTTTCACATTTATCACTATTCTGTTCGCCATCAACAACAACGGAAGTGCTTTTGACAAGTTTGACACGGCTTCCTGCATTAACTTTTATTGCTCTCTCAAAATCTCTTTGTAGGTTGCATGGCAAAAACTGTTGGTCGTTTCTTGTCGTACATAAGTCAGCCTTTACGCCAAGAAGAATGTCGTTTCCGAATCTAGCCCATGGGTAGTTTTCGTTGCATGAATGAATCATGTCACGAAAACTTGTCTTTTCGTCTATTCTGTTATTGTAGATTACATGCCCTATGATATTGTTGACAATGATATCTCTAGCTTTAGTCGTACAGTTGTTATAAAAGTAATTGTAACGATAAATACGGTTCTGTGGTTCGAAATTTATTTGTAGCGACTTTGTAACCCTTAGCTTTTCTTCTGTACTCAAGTTCAAGGTTTGTTGGATTACTTTGGAACCATAGTAGTTATATTCTTTGCAGAAATCTTCAAAATCCAATATTCCCATTTCATAGTCTGTTCGGCCGAATATAAAACGCAATATAAAATATGGTTTTTCAAACGAAAAGACGCCATAATTTATTGCCAAGTCAAGTCCTTTACTCTTGTCTTGGTAGCGAATTGCAGTATGTCCATATAAACTGTATACCTCATCATGGGGTGAACATGTAAGCAGACTGATTTCTATTGAGTCGCAACTTTCATGCAAATCTTTTGTTAATACGCTTTCATTCTGTGCTGTTATCCTATTGGGAATTAGAAGGATAAGAAAAAATAGTAATAACGCTTTTCTAAATTTGTAAGTTTCCACGTTGCAAAAATAAGCTATATTTTCCACATTCGGTGGTGTTGTTTCGTTTTTTTTCAATAATTTTGCAGCTCACTAATAAGCAACAGAAGTGAATTTAATTATAGATATAGGGAACACTTGTGTAAAACTACTCTCGTTTAAGGGCAACGAAGTTATTGAAGAAAAGCGCTCTGACAAGGACGATGTTGAAGCCTTAAAGTCTTTCTGTACAAGGTATACCTTTGATAAAGGTATATTTTCAACAGTATCAGAACTTTCTGACGAATATCGCAAAGTTTTGTTAGAATTGCCTTTTCCCACACTTGAGTTTGTAAGTGGAGAAACTTCTATACCTACTATTAATAAATATAAATCGCCATATACTCTTGGTCCTGATCGATTAGCCGCAGCCGTGGGAGCCTATTCGTTAACACCTGGACATAATATACTAATCGTGGATGTAGGAACTTGTGTGACGTTTGATTTCATAAATGCCCAAGGTGAATATCTTGGCGGAAATATATCTCCTGGTCCAACGATGCGGCTAAAGGCCTTGAATCATTATACTTCGCGTTTGCCTATTGTTGACAGAAGAGGAGAGACTCCAGATATAGGTTTTAATACAGAGACGGCTATACGCAGTGGTGTCTTAAATGGTATAAAATATGAAATACAAGGGTATGTAAATAAGTTTATAGACAAATATCCGGAGCTTTACATATATTTAACTGGTGGAGTGCATTTAAATTTGCTGTTCTCGGAAAAAATACACATCTTTGCAGATGATTTTATTGTTCCCAAAGGACTTAACAGAATATTAGAATATAATAATGAATTCAAATAAAAGAGTAGTAATCGGTCTTTTAACTTTGGCTCTTTCGGTAGGTGTCTTTGCACAGAGTGGTACTAATTCACCATATAGCCAATATGGATTGGGGTTACAAAGTGAACAAGCTACAGGATTTAGCCGCGGAATGAATGGCTTAGGGCTTGGTTTTAGAGAACATAATCAAGTTAATTTTCTTAATCCAGCATCTTATTCAGCGATAGATTCTCTGACATTTATTTTTGATGTCGGCTTTTCTGGGCAGTTGACAAATTTTAACGAAAGCGGTAAAAGCATCAATGCAAAAAATGCAGATTTTGAGTATGCCGTTGCAGCTTTCCGCCTCTTCAAAAACTTAGGTCTTAGCTTTGGTATCCTTCCATATACAAACGTTGGATACGGTTATGCTTCCACGGTTGATTACTATAATACATCCTCAAACTATACGAACTCTTTTTCAGGAAGCGGAGGCTTGCACCAAGTGTTTGTGGGCTTAGGATGGCAAGTATTCAAGGGCTTATCCATTGGAACCAACGTTTCTTATCTTTGGGGAGAATATTCAAGATCAGTTTTGAATTCATATAGCGATGATTATGCAAAAGTCGTTTCAAAGCTCTATTCTGCTTCGGTAACTAATTATAAACTTGATTTTGGAGTCCAATACACATTGCCTGTCGGTAAAAAAGATGATTTTACGATAGGTGTAACATATTCTTCAGGCCATGCTCTCGGTGCTGATGCATTATGCAAAGTAATATCTACAAATCCTTCTACTGCGGTTTCTGATACTGCTTCATATTCCGTACATAATGGCCTTCATCTTCCTACGGTTATTGCAGGTGGTGTTACATGGAATCATGACGAGAAATTGAAACTTGGCTTTGACTACAATTATCAGAATTGGGCTGCAAATGGTTTCCCTGTCTATAGCGTAAATAACCAAGTGGCTTCATATGCACTAAATAACAATTATTATAAAAATCGTCATAAATTCACTATTGGAGGACAGTATTGTGGTGATGAGAATAGCAGAAGTTTCATAAAGCGCATGCGTTTCAGAGCAGGTGCATCTTATGCTTCTCCTTATTATCGTATAAACGGACAAGATGGTCCTAACGAGATTAGCGTAAGCGCAGGAGTAGGTGTTCCCATCGTCAATAGTTATAACAATCGTTCTGTTTTGAATGTTTCTGTGCAATGGGCGCGCTTTTCCGCAAAGAATTTTATTACAGAAAACACTTTCCGTATAAATATTGGGCTTACATTCAATGAGCGATGGTTCATGAAATGGAAGGTAGAATAATAATGAAGCATTCATTTCGTTTGCTTTTAATGCTTAGTGCTTTTGTTATGTTCTTTTCCTGTAGTCAGGAAAAAGAACATACTGCACCAGCGATCAATACAAGAGATTCTGTGTCAATGATGACGTCTTATGGCGTAAACACATTGATTTCAGACTCTGGAGTTATGAAATACCGTATTATAGCAGAAAAGTGGGAAGTTAACGAAGTGCGCAATCCTTCACGTTGGATTTTCGAACGCGGTATTTTTCTAGAACAGTTTGATGACAAGTTTCATATTGAAGCGTTTATACAATGTGATACTGCATATTATTTTGACAAGGATAAAATATGGGAGTTGCGTGGCCGCGTAAAAGTAAGAACTACTGATGGGTTACGCTTTTCAAGCGAGGAGCTTTTTTGGAACCAAAACCGACATGAACTTTATAGTAATAAGTTCTCTCGTTTGATAACTCCTGATAGAGAATTACAGGGAAGTTATTTCAAAAGTGACGAGAAGCTCACACATTATTATATCAGTAACACAAAAGGCTCTTTTGTCAAGGATGACATGATGAGCAACGGCAATGATACGATTATGGCTGCACCTGACACGGTCAAGCAAAACTTGAGGTTGCGGCCTGTTGCATCATCTCGGCAATAAATTAGCATATGGAACAAATAGACATTCCACTTTCGGTTGGTATAGTTATAACATTGATATTGTCGGCATTCTTTTCCGGAATGGAGATTGCTTTTGTCTCAAGCAACAGAATGTTGGCTGAAATGGACAAGAGTTCATCTAGTCTGACAAAGAAATTGCAGGCTTATTTTTATAAACATGCCAACAATTTCGTTAGTACGATGCTTGTAGGCAATAATATAGTGCTGGTAGTTTATGGTATTTTTATAGCTAAGCTTTTCGACACTACAATTTTTAATGGACTTGATGCCGGTTTCACTGTTCCTGCAGATACAATCCTATCAACGCTTATAGTTCTGTTTACTGGCGAGTTCTTACCCAAAACATTATTTCGAAGTAATCCTAACAAGCTTTTTTCCTTGTTTGTAGTGCCGGCATTTCTTTTTTATTTGCTACTTTGGCCTATTTCTTGGTTTTCAACTTTACTTTCTCGTGTTGTTTTACGTATCTTTGGAATAAGATTCGCAAATGAAGATGCAGATGCGGGCTTTACAAAAGTTGATTTGGATTATCTTGTTCAGTCAAGTATCGACCATGCTGGAGAAAAAACAAAGATAAACGATGAAGTCAGGATTTTTCAGAATGCGCTTGATTTCTCCGATACAAAAGTTCGTGATTGTATGATTCCTCGTACTGAAATATGCGCAGTTGAAGAACAATGTTCGTTGCAGGATTTGAAAAACACATTCATTGAGACTGGCAAGACTAAACTTATTGTATATAAAGAAGATATTGACCATATAATTGGCTATATACATACTCTTGAACTTTTCAGAAATCCTGATGATTGGCACAATCATATTAGGATAATACCATTCGTCCCTGAAACTATGTCTGCCCGCAAACTAATGCAAATGTTAATGCAACAGAAGAAGAGTTTAGGTGTTGTCGTGGATGAATTCGGTGGAACTAGTGGAATTATTTCTCTTGAGGACATTGTTGAAGAGATTTTTGGCGATATTGAAGACGAACATGACAGCCAAAATTATACAGCCTTGAAGACTTCTGACGGGTCTTATATATTATCTGCACGTCTAGAAATAGATAAAGTTAACCAACTCTTTGGTTTGAATCTTCCGGAAAGTGAAGATTATATGACAGTAGGTGGATTGATACTACATGCATATGAAAATTTCCCCAAGTTAAATGAGATTGTCAAAATTGGCAAGTTCGAATTTAAAATCATCAAAAACACAATGACAAAAATAGAACTAGTTAAATTGAAAGTATTGCCTTAATAATAACTTTTTCATTGAAAATTCCGTTTTGTCTTATCTTTTTTGTAATTTTGTGCGCTAAATGGGTGTACCTGTAAGATAAGATATATTCATGTGGTCGTTATATGTAAAAACATATAAGTCCATAAGGAAAAAGTTGTCTTTATTGCACAACGTGTTGCGCCAATTTTCAATGCCAGCATAGATAAATAATAAACAATAATTAAATAAAACAAATTAATGGCAGCATTAGGTAAAATTAGAAGTCATGGTGCGCTACTGGTCGGAGTGATCGGTGCGGCACTTGTGGCATTTATCGCCGAAGAAGCTTTCCGTTCTTGTGATTCTGCAAAAAACGAAAGCCGCCAACAGATTGGTGAGGTACTCGGTGACAAAGTGAACATGCAGGAATATCAAAAACTTGTAGATGAATTCACGAATGTTATTAAGTATACACAAGGACGTGAAAACCTGTCAGATGAAGAGCTGAATCAGGTCAAGGATCAGGTTTGGCAGACTTACGTACAAAACAAAATCATAGAGAACGAAGCAAAAGAACTTGGTTTAACCGTTACAGACCAAGAATTGCAAAATGTGCTTTCTATGGGTACAAATCCAATGCTTTTGCAGACACCTTTTGTTAATCAGCAAACCGGACGTTTTGACGCTACAGTACTAAAAAAGTTCCTTAATGAATACAAGACTGCAAAAACGCAGAATCCTCAAATGGCAGAACAGTATGAAAGCATATATTCATTTTGGACATTTGTTGAGAAATCTCTTCGCCAGCAGTTGTTAGCAACAAAATATCAGGCTCTATTTGCAAATTGCTTCCTTTCAAATCCTGTATCAGCTAAAAAGGCTTACAATGATGACAATGAGGAAACTAATATTCAGCTCGCAGCATTCCCATACACAGACATTAACGATAATAACGTAAAGGTATCAGATGCGGACCTCAAGGCAAAGTATGATGAAATGAAGCCTCGTTTCAAACAGTATGTTGAAACGCGTGACATTAAATTTGTAGATGTGCAGGTTAGTGCATCTGGTGCAGATAAAGCTGCTTTGCAGAAAGAATTTTCAGAATATGCAAAGGAGTTGGCTTCAGTCTCTGATCCTACACAACTTTTGCATAAGAGTGCCTCTCTTGTCAATTACTTGGGTATTCCTCAAAACAAAGCGGGTTTCCCCTCTGATATAGCAGCCCGTCTTGATTCCATGGCTGTTGGAACAACTTCTGCAATTATTGAGAACAAGCAGGACAACACCCTTAATATTATCCGTTTGATGTCTAAAGAGCAGTTGCCTGACTCTGTACAATTCCGCGTTATACAAGTAGCAGCAGCAACTCCAAATGAATCAAAGGTAAAGGCCGACAGTATATATAAGGCTCTTGAGGGAGGTGCAGAATTTGAAACCTTGGCAAAAAAATATGGTCAGACTGGCGAGAAGCAGTGGATTACTTCAAATCAGTATCAGAATGCACCATCTATTGATGCAGATACAAAAGAATATCTTAACGCTTTGAACAATCTTTCGGTTAATGGTACTAAAAATATTGCAATGCAGCAAGGCAACATAATTTTGCAGGTTACAGACCGCAAGGCTCTCAATACAAAGTATGTAGCTGCTGTCATAAAGAAAGAAATCAAGTTCTCGAAAGAAACTTACAACAATGCCTTCAATAAATTTAGTCAATTTGTCAGTGAGAATCAGTCTCTTGACAAGATGGAGAAAAATGCGGCAAAATACGGATATAACGTTCAAGAACGCAAAAACATAACTACGTCAGAGCATTATGTGGCAGGTGTTCGTGGAACTCGCGAGGCAATGAAATGGTTGTTTGGCGCAAAAGACGGAAGCATTTCACCACTTTATGAGTGTGGTGACAATGACCATCTTCTAGTAATGGCACTTACAAAGACCAATGAAAAGGGTTATCGTTCACTTGACGATGCAGAGGTTAAAGAATATGTTAAGATGGAAGTCATTAAAGACAAAAAAGCAGAGCAAATAATGACTAAAATCAAAGGTGTGAACTCAATAGCCTCAGCCAAGGCAAAGGGCGCTAAAATTACGGACCTTAATCAAGTGACATTCTCTTCGCCAGCTTTCGTTACTCTTACTGGTTCAAGCGAACCTGCATTGAGTGGTGCTGTTGCAGCTACATCAAAAGGAAAATTCGCAAGCCATGCCGTGAAAGGCCAGGCTGGAGTATACCTGTTTAACGTTACAGGCAAGTCAATGCGTGCAGGTAGCAAATATAACGAAAAGCAATATGAGCAAATGCTGAAACAAAAAGCAATGCAGTATGCAGGTAACTTCATGCAAGAACTTTATTTCAAGGCTGATGTTGTAGATAACCGTTATCTCTTCTTCTAAATAAAAGAATATTATATTGACGGTCTTACTTTTAGATTCCAAATATAATTAAAAATAAAAAATAGTGTTTGTCAATTTTATGACAAGCACTATTTTTTTATATGTCGGGTTCATATTTTCGATGAAAATCCGTAAATTTGTAAGCGATTCAAGGCACTTGCTTTTGAATATCCTATGAAAGCATTATAAAACAAACTTTAAAAATAATACTTATGGTACATTTAACACCGAGTGATTTAAATCAACTGAAACAAAAGGGGATATCCGAAGATCAAATTGAACGTCAGCTCAATGAATTTAAGACAGGTTTCCCCTTCCTTAAATTGGAAGCAGCTGCAGCTGTAGGACGCGGAATAGTTTCTCCAAGCGAAGATGAAGTCTCTAAATACATAAAAACTTGGAATGACTATAAAAAAGTCGGTAAGAAAGTAATGAAATTTGTTCCGGCTAGTGGTGCTGCAAGTCGTATGTTCAAGAATCTGTTTGCGTTTATTGATGCAGAATACGATTGTCCAACAACAGATTTTGAGAAAGATTTTTTTGACAACATCCACAAATTCGCTTTTTTCTCTGAACTTGATGCCGTTTGCTTAAAAAATGAAGGCAATGGAATTGATGGTTTGTTATCAGAAAAGAAATATAAGACCATCGTTTCAAATCTGTTGGAAAGCAAAGGATTAAATTACGGGCAATTACCCAAAGGACTGTTGCTATTCCATAGTTATTCTGACGGTGAGCGAACCCCATTGGAAGAGCATCTTGTTGAGGGAGCACTTTATGCCGCTTCTGAAGGTATTGTTCATTTACATTATACTGTAAGTTCTGAACACAAGGCTCTTTTTGAAGCTAAAGTTTCGCAAGCAAAAGCAAAGTATGAATCACTTTACAATGTGAAGTTTGATATAAGCTTCTCCGTACAAAAACCATCAACGGATACAATTGCAGTTAATCCCGACAATACCCCATTTAGGAATGCTGACGGCTCACTTTTATTCCGTCCAGGTGGACATGGAGCGTTGATTGAAAACCTCAACGAGATAGATGCAGACGTGGTTTTTATAAAGAACATTGACAATGTTGTGCCTGATCGTATAAAAGAAGATACGGTTATATACAAGCAGGTAATTGCAGGTATACTTGTATCATTGCAGGCAAAAGCTTTTGAGTATGTCAAGGTATTGGAATCAGGAGTCTATGACCACGCTAAATTAGAGGAAATTATCAGATTCGTTCAACGTGACCTTTGTTGCCGAAAACCTGACATAAAAGACCTTGAGGACGCGGAATTAGTCATTTATTTGAAGACAAAACTAAACCGTCCTATGCGCGTTTGTGGCGTTGTTAAAAATGTGGGTGAACCGGGAGGTGGTCCGTTCCTTACATATAATTCTGACGGTACAATTAGTCTGCAAATTCTTGAAAGCAGCCAGATAGACAAAAACAATACGGAATATATGAAAATGTTTACTGAAGGTACCCACTTCAATCCTGTAGATCTTGTTTGTGCAACAAAGGATGCTTATGGAAAACATTATAATCTTCCCGATTATGTGGACCGTTCAACATGCTTCATCAGCAATAAGAGCAAGAGTGGAAAGGAACTTAAAGCTCTTGAACTTCCAGGGTTATGGAACGGAGCCATGAGTGATTGGAATACCGTATTTGTAGAGGTTCCTCTCTCTACATTCAACCCCGTTAAGACAGTAAACGACCTCCTGCGTGAACAACACCAGGGTTAAATTTCTTTACTTTCTACTTTATAGAAGGCTCTAGTTAAGTCTTTTAAATCCATATTTGGGGCAGTCATTCTGAAAAGAAAGGCTGCCTTTTGTATGTAGAAGTATGTACTATGAGGACTTAAAACTACATATTATCATAACGAAGGTTGTTCTTAAATTAAACATAGTTTGTTCAGATTTTAATTATAACGTCATTTCAATCTAATTTCATTAGTTTTCTCATTAAAACAAGGTTGTCGTTTCTTCCTTTTGCCATGTAGAACTGATTAAAATAAATAATGTTCAATTTGTTTTGTGTGTAAATAAATTGCATTACCTTTGCATAGTATAAATAGATCAGAAATTTTCATCACATTCACATCTTGTCCTATATGATTATCGCATGTTTTTTCAATACGGCAAAAATGCATTTTGGCAAGAATTAGTGAGTTGACACATTGCATTGAAACAGGTTGCTCTAGACTTAAAGTAGACAGCGAAACCTGTTTATGGTTGGCTACCGTTTGAGTGGTAGATAGGAGAAATTGTTGTGAACGACATGTAATTGTCAGGGTAAATTGTATTGTAAGCAGAACTGGATTTTATAATCCGTTACAAAAACTCATTTAATAGGTATATGGCTAAATATAACATCAGAGAGAAAAAGGAAAAGGAAGTGACTTATCTAAATCTCGTTAATCCGGATTTGATGGAGACACTAAAAAACCGTATAGTTGATTGCATCGGAAACAAGAAGATGTATAAGGAAAAAGGATATTCAGCCAAGCGGTTGGCTTTTGACATAGGGACTAACACGCGTTACGTGTCTGCTGTTTTGAATGTCCGTTTCGGGATGAACTATACCTCATTCGTTAACAGATACCGCGTTTCTGAAGCGATGATGTTACTGAAAGACGAAAAGTATGATAGCCTCACAATGGAGGACATCAGTGCAATGGTAGGATTTGCCAATAGGCAATCTTTCTATGCAGCATTTTTCCGCTTTGAAGGAATTACTCCGCGTCAGTATAAATTGTCGGATATTCCCAAACCTAAAAAAATGCAAGTGCCCGAAGTTCTTTAAAACGTGGTATAAATGTTTGCATACAAATAAAAACTAATATATTCGTGTATTAAAAATATACACTCATGCTTTTTATATGAGAAACTACAAATGTACAGATGAGCGTTTTGCTGATATCCAAATGCTGCGATATAAACTAGAAGGTTTTGACAAGCTCTCTTTGAGGCAGAAGAAGTTGGTCTATTATCTTTCCGAAGCAACCTTGTGGGGGCGCGACATCACGTTCGATCAACATGGACGATATAATCTTAAGATAAGAAAACTTTTTGAAGAAATTTTTCTCAATTATAAAGGCAACAGGACATCTGCGGAGTTTAAGGCTTTCGAGGTATATTTAAAACGTCTGTGGTTCTCAAACGGAATACATCACCATTACGGATGTGAAAAATTCATTCCTGAATTCACACCTGAATTCATAGAAAAAGCGTTGGAAGACGTTCAGCCAACTAACAGAATATCGGTTTCTCTGACAAACTCCAATATGGGTGGTGATACGTCTAAAACTCCAACAGAAGTATATCATGAAATAAAGCGCGCTGTTTTCGATCCTCAATTCATGCAGAAGCGCGTTGACATGACAGACGGACAAGATGTCGTAAAATGTTCTTCATGCAATTTTTATGAGAACATGACGCAGAGTGAAGCTGAAGATTTCTACGGCAACATGTCTGATAGTAATGATGCTGAACCAATCTCCAATGGACTTAATTCCACTCTGAAAAAAGATGAAAACGGAAATATACATGAATATAAATGGTATTTAGGCGGACTGTATGGGCCGGCAATTAAGCATATTGTTTATTGGCTAGAGAAAGCAGCAGAACTTGCCGAGACCGATGGACAGAAAAAATATATAAACAGTCTTGTTGAATATTACAAAACAGGTGATCTCGGTGTATTCAATCGTTATTGCATCGAGTGGGTATGTGAACATAATGTTGAAATTGATTTTGTTAACGGATTTATAGAGGTGTATGGAGATCCTCTTGGGTTGAAAGGAACATGGGAGGGCATTGTCGAATACAAGGATAAAGAAGCGACAAAACGCACAAAGACAATCAGTGAAAATGCCCAATGGTTTGAGGACCATTCCCCTGTCGATGAACGTTTTAAGAAACCTTTTGTTCATGGTGTAACGGCCTATGTCGTGAGAGCAGCAATGCTTGGTGGAGACGAGTTTCCTTCAACTGCAATTGGCATAAATCTACCAAATGCAGATTGGATAAGAGCAAAACATGGAAGCAAAAGTGTTACGATAAGTAATCTTATAGATGCATATAATGAAGCCGCGCACGGCAATGGCTTCAAAGAGGAGTTCGTACGAGACGAGACTATGATCGCTTTAATTGACAAGTATGGAGATTTGTGTGATGACCTTCATACGGACCTTCATGAATGTCTCGGACATGGAAGCGGACGTCTTCTTGATGGAGTGTCACCTGACTCTTTGAAAGCTTACGGGAGCACAATCGAAGAAGCACGTGCTGATCTATTTGGACTTTACTACATTGCTGACAGTAAAATGCTTGAACTTGGACTTTTACACGATGCTGAGGCGTATAAAGCCGCTTATTTTACATATATGTTAAATGGGCTAATGACGCAATTGGTAAGAATTCAACCTGGAAACAAAATTGAAGAGGCCCACATGCGCAATAGGGCTTTAATAGCAAGATGGTGCTTTGAAAAAGGGATGACAGAGAATGTCGTGGAAATGAAAAAAAATCCAGATGGAAAAACATGCATACTAATCAATGATTTCGAAAAATTACGCAACCTTTTCGGTACACTACTTGCAGAAATACAACGCATTAAGAGCGAAGGGGACTTTGAGGCTGCCCGCCAGTTGGTAGAACAATATGGAGTTGACATTGACCCTTTATTACACGATGAGGTGCTTCGTAGATATAAAAAGCTCAATATAGCTCCATATAAAGGCTTCATCAATCCTGTACTTAAGCCTGTGGTTGACGAGGACAACGAGATCATGGATGTGGTTGTAGATTATTCTGAATCTTATGAACAACAGATGCTGAGATACAGCAGAGAATATTCCGCACTTGTCTTGTAAGGCAGGTTTAACCTTTATCTAATCATTTTCGCAAAACATTAAACTATGTCACCTGTAGACGTATCAACAACAGTAAGGGATATAAAACGTAGTTTCAAGCTGCGTATGAATGGCGTGGTGTCGGCTTCTATGCGCCAAAAGGGTATCAACAAATATCTTAACTGGGGAGTACAATTGACAGAACTTAAGGATATGGCTGCTGCATACGGAAAAGACTATGAACTTGCCATCGCTCTTTGGAAAGAAAATGTGAGAGAGTGCAAGATACTTGCCACGCTTATAATGCCATGTGAGCGCATGTCTTCAGATTTGATATCCGTTTGGATGGAACAGACGCAGACACAGGAAATAGCAGAATACGCTACATTTAATGTCTACCAATATGTAGAGAACGCATCAATATATGCATTTCGTTGGCTAGCTTCAACCAATGAACTAGAGCAGATATGCGGTTACAATTTGCTTGCCTGCCTCTTTAAAAGAGGCGCTGAACCAAATGTACGTGACTGCAATGAATTTCTAGATCAAGCCGTGTCTGCCATAAAAGGTGATTCGTGTGCGGTCAGACATGCTGCGATTAACGCATTGACCACATTTGCACAACTTGGTGACCATCAAAATAAGATTATGGAGAATACTTTGAAAAGGTACATGTAAATGTACTTTTTTGTTGTATATGGGCTTGTAATAGAAAATAATATAGTATTTTTGTACGGTTTTAAAAACCTTGTGGGGATTAACCGACAAAGTAAAGAATAAGAAAATACAAAAAACACATAAAATGAATAACGGTAAGGTTGATGTCCTGCTGGGTTTGCAGTGGGGCGACGAGGGAAAAGGAAAAGTCGTTGATGTACTGACACCAAACTATGATGTGGTAGCACGTTTTCAAGGTGGTCCAAATGCAGGCCATACATTAGAGTTTGAAGGACAGAAATACGTCTTGCGCAGCATACCATCTGGAATTTTCCAGGGAGGAAAGACAAATATTATCGGAAATGGAGTTGTGCTTGCTCCTGACTTGTTCATGGATGAAGCAAAAGACTTGGAGAAAAGTGGACATTCGCTTGTTGAACGCTTGAAAATCTCAAAGAAAGCTCACCTTATCATGCCTACTCACAGACTCCTTGACGCTGCATATGAGGCAAAGAAAGGAAAGAATAAAGTTGGAACTACCGGCAAAGGTATCGGTCCTGCATACACAGATAAAGTTTCGCGTAACGGGTTAAGAGTGGGCGATATATTTGACGGATTCAAAGAGAAATATGCAATGCATAAAGCTCGACACGAAGAAATGTTGAAAGAGTTGGGCTTTGTGGAATATGATATAACAGATGTCGAGAAAAAATGGATGGAAGGTATAGAGTACCTTCGCCAATTTGAAATTGTAGACTCAGAACACGAAATAAACAAAATATTGCGTAGCGGCAAAACTGTTCTCTGTGAAGGAGCTCAAGGAACAATGCTTGATGTTGACTTTGGAAGCTATCCGTTTGTAACGTCATCAAATACAATCTGCGCTGGTGCATGTACAGGTCTGGGTATAGGTCCAAATAAAGTGGGCGAAGTTTTCGGTATTATGAAAGCATACTGTACTCGTGTAGGTTCTGGGCCATTCCCAACAGAACTGTTTGACGAGACTGGGGCAAAGATAAGAGAACTCGGACATGAGTATGGCGCTGTTACAGGACGTGAACGCCGTTGCGGTTGGATCGATTTGGTTGCACTGCGCTATGCTATAATGGTGAACGGTGTTACTCAGCTTATCATGATGAAGAGTGACGTACTTGACGGATTTGACACAATAAAGGCATGTGTCGCATACGTCAAAGATGGCATTGAAACTCGAGATTTCCCATATGACATAGAAAATGGTATTGAACCTGTATATAAAGAATTACCCGGCTGGAAGACGGATATGACGAAATTTACATCTGAAGAACAATTCCCGAAAGAATTTAACGATTATATTCACTTCCTTGAAACAGAACTTGAAACTCCGATAAAAATCATTTCCATCGGGCCTGACCGTGAACAAACTATCGTTAGAAAATAAATTTCACACAGGTCGTTTCTTAAATTTAAAAATACATTGATGAACAAACCTTCAATACCTAAAGGAACGCGCGATTTTACGCCATTGGAGATGGCTAAGCGCAATTATATATTTGACACTATTCGTTCTGTCTATGCGCTATATGGTTTCCGTCAAATTGAAACTCCATCGATGGAAACATTGCAGACACTCCTTGGAAAGTATGGCGACGAAGGAGACAAGCTTCTTTTCCGCGTACTTAATAGTGGAGATTTTTTAAGTAAGATAAGTGATGAAAAGCTAGCAGAACGCAATTCACTGTCTCTGTCTTCAAAAATCTGTGAAAAAGGTTTACGTTATGACTTGACTGTGCCATTTGCGCGATTTGTCGTTATGCACCGCGATGAGATACAATTGCCTTTTAAACGTTATCAAATTCAACCAGTATGGAGAGCTGACAGACCGCAAAAGGGACGTTACAGAGAATTTTATCAATGCGATGCAGATGTTGTTGGAAGCGACTCTTTGTTGAATGAAGTTGAACTTATCCAGATCATGGACACAGTTTTTAGACGTTTCGGCATAAGAGTCCAGATAAAAATAAATAACCGTAAACTGCTTTCCGGTATAGCTGAAGTTGTAGGTCAAGTTGACAAAATAGTTGATATAACTGTAGCTATCGACAAACTTGACAAAATAGGACTGGAAAAAGTCAACGATGAGTTGAGAGCCGATGGAATAAGTGAAGAGGCAATAGCTAAATTGCAGCCAATTATAAAGTTATCGGGAACGAATCAAGAAAAACTTGATGTTATGGAAAAGTTTCTTGCTACTTCTGAAACAGGATTGAAGGGTATAGAGGAACTTAGATTTATTATATCTTCAGCTACGCAATGCGACTTATCCAATGAACTTCAGCTGGATTTAACCCTCGCACGCGGCTTGAACTATTATACTGGAGCCATATTTGAAGTGAAGGCTCTTGATGTTCCTATGGGAAGTATAACAGGTGGCGGTAGATATGATAATCTTACAGGAATTTTCGGTATGCCCGGAATTAGCGGAGTAGGGATATCCTTCGGTGCAGATCGCATATACGATGTTCTGAATTCTCTTGACTTATACCCGAAAGACATAACGACGGGTACCCAACTCCTTTTCATAAATTTTGGTTCCAAGGAAACAACATATTGTATGCCTATTGTCACCGCAGCAAGAGCTAACGGAATCCGGACTGAAATTTATCCAGATTCTGTAAAGATGAAAAAACAAATGAGTTATGCTAACGCGAATTCAATTCCTTTTGTGGCCCTTGTAGGAGAAGATGAAATGAGCAATGGCTTGGTGGCACTGAAAAATATGGGGACAGGCGAACAGAAAAAAGTTTCTCCACAAGAAATGATAGAAATCTTGAAACGATAACATCTCTCAGAAGAGTCATCATTCGCTGAACGGATATCTTAATTCAACAAAACTGATTGTTATAAAATATGTCAATATGATCAATTTAAATTATAAAAAAATCGCTCATGTAATTCTGAGTTGTATTTTTGCAGTTTCATTTATAACCATCTTCTCTTCCTTAACAACTCCACAGAAGAAAACTATTTTTATGATAGGTGATTCTACTATGGCAAATAAAGACATATCCAATGACAAACAAGAGCGCGGATGGGGAATGATGCTGATGAACTATTTCGATGATGGCATTACGGTTGATAACCATGCAAAGAACGGAAGATCAAGCAAAAGTTTCATCACTGAAGGTTTATGGCAAAATGTTTTGGATAAAATTCATCCAGGTGATTATGTCATAATTCAATTTGGACATAATGACGAAAAGAAAGATGCAAAACGGCATACAGATCCGGGGTCTACGTTTGATGAAAACTTACGAAAATTTGTAAGGGAAACCCGCGAGAAAGGCGGTTATCCAATATTGCTAAACAGTGTTGTACGCAGAAATTTCAGCGGTTCAAAAACATCTGTTGCAGATGATGATTTGCGTGACAATACGTCAAAAGGTCTTTCTGAAGGAGATACGCTTATTGACACACATGGTGATTATCTGATTTCACCACGAAAAGTTGCAGAAGAAATGGGTGTTCCTTTTATAGATGCCAATAAGATAACGCATGATTTGGAACAAGGATTAGGCGTTGAAGGTTCAAAAAAACTTCATATGATATTCGCTCCTGGTGAAACCCCGTCATTACCTAAAGGTAGGCAGGACAATACACATTATTCTATATATGGGGCGAGCGTAGTCTCCTCTCTTTTAGCTGATGCAATAAGCGAGAAAGTGCCGGAACTTAAATCCCATAGAATAAAAAAATACGATATTTTTGTTTCTGCTACAGGCAATGGTCAATTCATGGATTTGTCAAAAGCAATAGAGTCAGTTCCATTAGGCAAGAAAACTACGATTGCCATAACTGGTGGAGAATGGAAAAAGCCCAAATTACCTAAGGGTAAGAAAATAAAATATTCGTTATTTAGAGGCGCAAAATTTATTAAATAATTTAGAAAGTAACGATAAACAAGGATTGTGCAGTATTTATACTGCTCAATCCTTGTCTTTTCTTAAAGCTTATGTGACAAAATATGTCGTAATAAGGTGCAATATTTGACGTAAATCATATATTTAATTTTCAAGGTTTGTGCTTTTAAAAAGAAAAGTCTTGAAAAATTGCCTTTTAAAGACACTTTTAGTATATTTGCAGAATTAAAGCGTAAAAATTTCTAACTAAATACACGTAACACTTAAAAACAATGAGCGAAAAAAGAGTTTATACCTTCGGCAACGGAAAAGCTGAAGGAAAAGCAGACATGAGAAATCTGCTCGGTGGAAAAGGAGCCAATTTGGCTGAGATGAACCTCATTGGTGTTCCAGTTCCTCCTGGATTCACAATTACTACAGATGTTTGTAATGAATATTTTGAGAAGGGTAAAGATGATGTTGTTAACCTATTGAAGGATGATGTAATTGCGTCTGTTCACCATATCGAAAACTTGATGAATAGTAAATTTGGTGATGTAGAGAATCCCCTTCTTGTCAGTGTTCGTTCTGGTGCGCGTGCTTCAATGCCGGGAATGATGGATACAATTCTTAATCTCGGCCTTAATGACGATGTTGTTGTAGGTTTGGCTAAGAAAACTGGCAACGAACGCTTTGCATATGATAGCTATCGTCGTTTTGTTCAGATGTATGGTGATGTAGTTCTCGGCATGAAGCCAGTTAACAAAGAAGATATTGATCCCTTTGAGGCGATCATCCAAAAAGTTAAATCTCAGCGAAGCATTTCTTTGGATAACGAAATGAACGTTGATGAACTAAAACAACTCGTTGATCTTTTCAAAAAGGCCATAAAGGAACAGACTGGCAAGGATTTTCCAACAGATCCAATGGATCAGCTTTGGGGCGCAATTTGTGCCGTTTTTGACAGTTGGATGAATGAGCGAGCTATTCTTTATAGAAAAATGGAAGGAATACCTGCTGAATGGGGAACTGCAGTTTCTGTTATGGCTATGGTGTTCGGAAACATGGGTGATACCTCAGCGACAGGTGTTTGTTTTAGCCGTGATGCTGCAACTGGAGAAAATGTTTTTAACGGAGAATACCTTGTTAATGCACAAGGTGAGGACGTTGTTGCAGGTATACGTACTCCACAACAAATTACCAAGACAGGTTCAATTAAATGGGCTGCGCAGCAACAAATTCCGGAAAGCGAACGTGCTTCAAAATATCCTTCTATGGAGGAAGCCATGCCGGAAATATTTGCACAACTCAATGAACTTCAAGAAAAGCTTGAACATCATTATCATGATATGCAGGATATGGAATTTACTGTACAGGAAGGTAAATTGTGGTTCTTGCAGACACGTAACGGTAAACGTACCGGTACAGCAATGGTAAAGATTGCTATGGATCTTCTTCGTGAAGGTGAAATTGACGAGAAAACAGCTCTTGAACGTTGCGAACCAAATAAGCTAGACGAACTGTTGCATCCTATTTTTGATAAAGATGCACAGAAAAAAGCAAAAGTGTTGACTCGTGGCCTTCCTGCATCGCCTGGTGCTGCATGCGGACAGATTGTCTTCTTTGCTGATGATGCGGAGAAATGGCACAAAGCAGGTCATAATGTCGTCATGGTGCGTATTGAAACAAGCCCTGAAGATCTTGCGGGTATGGCTGCAGCAGAGGGAATTGTTACTGCACGTGGTGGTATGACTTCACATGCAGCTGTTGTTGCACGAGGAATGGGAAAATGTTGCGTATCAGGTGCAGGTGCTCTTAATGTTGACTACAAAAAGAGAACAGTAGAAATTGACGGCGTTATACTAAAAGAAGGCGATTATATTTCTTTAAACGGTTCTACTGGTGAGGTTTATTTTGGTGAAGTAAAGACGAAGCCTGCTGAAGTAACAGGAGATTTTGCAGATTTGATGTCTCTCTGCAACAAGTACACAAAACTTGTAGTAAGAACAAATGCTGATACGCCACATGACGCAGAAGTAGCACGTAAATTTGGAGCCGTAGGTATTGGTTTGTGCCGAACAGAACATATGTTCTTCGATAATGAAAAAATCAAGGCAATGCGCGAAATGATATTGTCTGATACTGTTGATGGTCGCAAGAAAGCTCTAGAAAAATTGTTGCCATACCAGCAGAAAGACTTCTATGGAATACTTAAAGCTATGGATGGCTGTCCTGTTAATATCCGTCTTCTTGACCCACCACTTCACGAATTTGTACCTCATGATCTTGAAGGTCAGGAAATCATGGCGAAAGAAATGGGCGTTACGGTGCAGGAAATACAGCAGCGTGTCAACAGTCTAAGTGAGCATAATCCTATGTTGGGACATCGTGGGTGCAGACTAGGTAATACGTATCCAGAAATAACGGAAATGCAAACCAAAGCAATTTTAGGTGCTGCCATACAACTAAAGAAGGAGGGTTTTGACCCAAGGCCCGAAATAATGGTTCCACTTATTGGTATTGTCAACGAATTTGACATGCAGGAAAATGTGATCCGTGAAACGGCAAAAGAACTTTTTGCAAAGGAGGGAGTTGAAATTCCATTCCGTGTAGGCACAATGATAGAAATTCCTCGTGCGGCTCTTACTGCTGATCATATCGCACAGAAGGCAGAATATTTCAGTTTCGGAACAAATGACTTAACTCAGATGACTTTCGGTTATAGTCGTGACGACATCGCAAGTTTCCTGCCTGTATATCTAGACAAAAAAATTCTTAATGTTGATCCTTTCCAGGTTCTTGATCAGAATGGTGTTGGTCAGCTAATTGAGATGGCGGTAGAAAAGGGAAGGAAAACACGCCCGACTCTTACATGCGGAATCTGTGGAGAGCACGGTGGAGAGCCTTCATCTGTTAAATTCTGCCATAGAGTGGGACTTAATTATGTAAGTTGCTCACCTTTCCGCGTACCGATTGCAAGACTTGCAGCGGCGCAGGCAGCAGTGGAAGAGTAAACTAAAATTACAGTTACATCTAAAGGACAGGCGCTTATTAAAAGGTGCTTGCCTTTTTTATTTTTTGCCATTTTGTTGAAATTCTTGTTGCGGACTTAGGTTTAAAATAAATGTATGCTTGGGATCAATTGGCATGTTAAATAAGAAATTGAATATTACGTGAATGGGGCGATAATGATGACAAATGTAATAA
>CAVAPC010000014.1:0-54343 GCA_963590505.1 uncultured Alistipes sp.
AAAGCCTTTTTTATGCAAATTTCTTAATCGTAAATTCTAAATCCGAAACTTGAGTTGTTTACATTCCTTACATTTTTTAAGACGTAGTTCGGCCACACTTTCTGCTAATTTAATATGATTCCAAATAATTATTCCATTGTCACAATCTAAATTACCAAAAGAATTCTTTTCATTAAAGTCATCAATTGTTGTACATTTAAAAATTTTCCCATCATAATTCACAACGACTTCATTTACACGCTCGCCAAAGCACAACTTGCCTTGGGTATAATAATCAACAATGAATCCTTTTTCAAAAAGCCTGTTTATAAAAGAAAGTATTTCGTTTTTCTTTATCGAAGAACGGTTGACTTGCCATATGCGCTTCAATATCACAGTCGTTCTGTGTCTATCCAAATCTTCTATATCAGACAAAATGTCATCAATATTATTTAATGTGTCGCTATTAAAATTGATCCTTAAAAAGATGTAAACATTTGGAATGCCCTTTTGAATGAGTTTAATGTTTTTTATAGCTCTCTGATAAGCATCAAAATATTTATTCGAAGAAAATTTAACTTTATTATGTTGTTCCTTGCAACCATCAAGGGTTATCTGAAACTGACACGTGAAAGATGATAATTTTCAATTTCAGAGTTTGTAATCAAAGTCCCATTAGTAGTAAAATCCAACAAAAGAGCGATTTCCTTTTTATCACAAAAACTTTTAGAAAAATCTATCAGTTCACGTATAACATTATATTGGACAAAAGGTTCACCTCCAAAAAATGACAACTTCAAACATTTAAAAGGCATACATTCGTAGTGATGGCATATCATTTTCTTTATGCCTTCTATAACATCCCCCTTCATTTTACTGCCTTTCTTCCTTTTTTCATAACAATACCAACAAGACAAGTTACAGTCTAGTGTAGGATTTATGATTACATGATACAGCGTCCTGTCGTATTGTTCAAAATGTCTAGACATTTCTGCGAAAGACAATTCATCGAAATCGTCTGGCACAATAAAACCGTTATTCAATAGTGTTATTATATAATTGTGGAGAAGATTTTTCTAACGTGGATATTTCAACAACATTTTCATAAGCATCATGAGCGCACTTGTCTAGAATGAGTATGCTATTGTTTAAAAAATTAATATAAACATAGCCATTTTCAGCGACATGTGCATAATCTTGATAATAGCTTCTTCTCATTGGTACCTACATAAATTATATGTTATTTGAATGTTTTGATAACAAACATATTTGCTGTGTAATATATACTTTAGGGTGGCAATAGCGAAGACGGAACTTATTGCCCATAATTTATTATTTAGGGTTCTGTGGATCGGTCGATACAGGTGGTTGAGTTGTAGGTTCACTGCTGATCGTAGTACAATTTTTCTTATTATTTATCAATTCACATTTTTCGTTACTGTTAATTGCTGTGCAATTTTTGTCATTGTTAACGACATCACAACTTTTTGACGAATTGATAGCACTGCATTTCTTTCCGTCGTTAATAACGCTTTCAGAAGTAAAGCCGCCCCGTACAACAAACATATGCTCTTCTGATAATCTTTCCAAAATACCTTCAGGTATGTTTAATTTTCTGTTCATGCTAGTTTTGTTTAAATATCTATGCAAATTTAGATAAAAATGCAACTGGGGGTGTAATTATTGTCGAAAAAGACTGAATGATAGAGCAAAATAATAGCTATTCATTAAAAATGATTTCTTTAGAGAAAGAATGTGAAAGGCGTGGAGTAAGTGTAATTATCGCAATCTCTTTTTCAAATTATAACATAAGGTGTGCAAAAAACAATGCGTTGAGGAATCGTCTTCCCCAACGCATTGTTGTGATAGCGTAACGTTGCAGTTATGCGGCGTTGTTTCTGAAAGTCTTATTTGAAGTATCTCTTGTACAGTCCCTGGAAACCGGCGCAGTGGCGAGCTTCGTCTTTTGCCATTTCGTGAACGGTGTCGTGAACATCGTCCAGGCCTGCTGCTTTTGCGTTGTGTGCGATGCGGTCTTTGTCGGCGCATGCTCCGCGCTCTGCTGCGATACGGGCTTCAAGATTGCTCTTTGTGTCCTTGAGCACGTCGCCAAGCAACTCTGCAAACTTTGAAGCGTGTTCTGCCTCTTCGAAAGCGTAGCGCTTGAAGGCTTCTGCTATTTCAGGGTATCCCTCGCGGTCAGCCTGGCGGCTCATTGCCAAATACATGCCAACTTCTCCGCATTCGCCGTTGAAGTGGGTTTCAAGGTCCTTTATCAATTCTTCGTCAGCGCCCTTTGTGCGTGCGATGCCCAGCTCGTGAACTGTTGCAAACGGCTCGTTTTCATCATCCGTCATCTCCTTGAATTTTGATGCAGGAGCTTTGCAAACCGGACATTTCTCCGGAGCTGCATCACCTTCATAAACGTAACCGCATACTGTGCAAATGAATTTCTTTTTCATAATGTTCTTGTTTTTATATATTAGACATCACGGATGTTTCTCTCTTACCGTATACTCTTGTTCCGTTTCTATTGCCATTTGCGTTTCAGCTGGCCTTAGGCGTATTCGGTACTCTTTCCCTCCGTCGATTGCAAAGTTAGTTATATTTCCGTGATACCTAATAATTGTTATTGATTGAATTTATCTATTATATGATAAATTTAATGTATTTTACTCTGTTCATACCATGGCGCAGGGTCGGAGAAAGTCAGACTTTCCCCTGTTTTAGGGTGTTTGAAGGTTATGCGTGCGGCATGCAGAAACATTCTCCCTATGGTGGGATGGCCATAAAGCTTATCACCTAATATAGGTACGCCCAGTCCGTCGTGGTGGGCACAGTGTATTCTCAGCTGGTGGGTGCGGCCGGTGAGCGGCTGCAGGCTAACGAAAGTCTTTCCGCCTTCGGATCGCAATATTTCATATCGCGTTTCTGCTTTCTTGCCGGCGCTGGATACTATCTGTCGCGGGCGGTCGTGAGGGTCGGGAGCAAGCGGCAGCGATATTGCGCCGCTTGCAGCGCAATCCGGCATACCGTCGAGTATTGCAGAATATTGTTTCTTTACCTCGCGGTTTTCAAATTGTTTGTACAGTCCTCTAAGGGCCTCTTCATTCTTTGCAACGACAAGCAGTCCGCTAGTATCCATGTCCAGACGGTGTGCCGCCACTGTAAACGAATCTTTCCCGCGCTTCCTTTGCAGTATGTCGACCACAGAGTCTTTGTCTACAAGACCCGGTACGGACAGCATTCCCGCCGGTTTGCTGACAACCACAATGTCGTTGTCTTCATATACAATGCGCAGTACTTCCTCTTCACATTCTCCCTTTGCAGAGTTGTGCGGATTTTCGTCCACATTCAAGCCCTGGAGCATAAAGCCCAAAATGGGTTTGCATTTGCTGTGGCATGCCGGATAATAATGCAGATGGTGTCTTATTTCCGCTTTAGGCGATTTCCCCCACCAAAATTCAGCCATACATACGGGATGATAACCTTTCAGAAATGCGTATTGCATCAGTTTCGGAGCGCAACAGTCGCCCGCTCCTGACGGCGGCACCCTTTGTGGCGTGTTCGAGAAAATGCTGAATAGGTCAGTGTGCTCGCCGTTTGCATTGAGAATGTCATATTGGCTGAAGAGCCATTGTTGTAGCTTGTCCGACATCTCCCTTCGTCTGTTTTTCAGTTCATTTATCTTTTCCGCGTATTCATCCAGTTCTTTTGACAGTGGGGCCAGTTTCTCGGCAGCGCGAACCTTCATGCGTCGGAGTTCTGCCTTTTGGTATTGGCTTTCCGCCACGGCCGCAGCCAGCTCTTCATTGGTCGGAGGTATCGCAGAATTGCGCATTTCATGGCGCTTAGCCTTTGAACTGCGCATCAAGGCTTTGAACTTTTCTATGCCTTCCTCTTGGATCTTTTTATCCTCAGTGTAGCGCTGGCGCAAAACCATTATTCGTTTTGAATTTTTCATAGCGTCGATGCGATTGTTTATAAGTGAAATTTCGCGCTCTTTAAGCTTGAAAAATCCGTCTTCCTGCTGGTTGTCGAACACTGGCGGAACGAAGAACGGCCAGTCGTTGCGCCCGCCAAGCAATCCGCTGTAGGCGGCAAGATAGCCCAAGCGGCCTTCCCTGTCTTTAACAACGAGCACGCCGAACATCTTTCCCTGTTCAACTTCCTCCGAAACGAGGCGTTCGGCCATTATCCATTGCTGCACTTCTGTTGCAGCCAGGGTGCAAAGCGGGTGGGGGATATAGTTGAAAGGATAAGTGAAGCGTTGTGGCTCGGGCGTGCTGCTGTGTAGCGGATGTAAACGGCAGTCCATAATGATATTGTTTTTGGGGATGTGTATAAAAAAGTCAAGCATGCACGACTTCCCTCAAGCCACGCATGCTTTTTCTACTCTGCTCAATTAATACTAACTAACAAATATTTCGTCATTTGTATGCCGTATGGAAATGCGGCATCGGACACATTGCATTTATCATTTACACCACAAAGTTATTTACAAAGACTTTGCCTTTACTTTATTAAGTGATAATTTGATATTGTTTTTTGACAAAATCTTTGACAACGTGCTCTTGTTCTTGTTGTCCAACAGGTGTGTTGCAATGCAGGATTAGCAAAATTGCGCAGTATTCAAACGCTTGGGTTTCGGGAATCTGTGCTTTGAATGGCCGTTGTCGGTGTCGCTTATTCCAGTGTCACATTGTCAACGTCAACGTCTTCATGCAGGAACAGTTTTGCCGATTCGCTGAACTTGTCGGTGTTTTCAGTGGTAAGATATCTGCAACTGCCGCCCTTCGAACATTTTCTGTCCATCTCGGGATGCCTGTGCAAATAGTCTTTAAGACTGTTTGCAACATATTCGCCCTGCGGAACTATCTGCACTCCGCGCGGAACGTACTTCAGAATTTTGTTAAGCAGCAGCGGATAGTGTGTGCATCCAAGTATGATGGAGTCGATAAGGGGGTCGCGGCGCAACAGGTTGCCGATGCGTTTCTCCACGAAGTAGTCAGCTCCCGGACTGTCGTACTCGCCGTTTTCAATCAGCGGCACCCACATTGGGCAAGGCTCTCCCGTAACCGTTATTTCGGGATAGAGCTTTTGTATCTCAAGCACGTAGCTTTCGCTTTTTATCGTGCCTGCGGTGGCGAAAATTCCCACGTGGCGCGATTGCGTTATCTTGCCGATACATTCTGCCGTAGGGCGTATGACTCCCAGCACACGGCGCTGCGGATCAATCTGCGGAAGGTCGTTCTGCTGTATTGAGCGCAGTGCTTTTGCCGACGCAGTGTTGCAGGCAAGGATCACCAGGTGACAACCCATGTCGAAGAGCTTCATCACGGCTTGCCGCGTGAACTTGTATACTATGTCGAACGAGCGTGTTCCGTATGGCGAGCGTGCGTTGTCGCCCAAATACAGGTAGTCATACTGTGGAAGCAACTGCTTCATCTGGTGAAGGATTGTCAGTCCTCCGTATCCCGAATCGAAAACTCCTATCGGTCCGCAATTCTCCTGTTCCATGATTCCTTCCTCTTTTTTGTTGAAGATGCTTCTGTAACGGAAGTCTATTTCAGTTCGTCTGCAAGCAGAACGTTTATGTCTTCGCCTTTTGTACTGTCGATATACGGGCAGACATCGCCGTCTGTGTTCAGTATGAAGGCATATCCGCGTTGCTGTCCTATTTTCTTTACCGCAGCTTTCAGTTTGTTCCTGAGCGGATTGTAGGCATCGTTTTCTGCCTGCTTGAGCAAACGTGCTGCTTCTTCCTTGAACTTCATGTTCTTTTGCAGCAGTTCTTGCAGTTCAGCCTGTCGCTTGTCGAGAATTGCAGGGGCAAGTGAACGCTGGTTCTCAAGGAAATCTTCGTATTTGCCGTTGAATTCCCTTTCTGCACGCTTCAGTTCGTTGTCGTACTGTGTGCGAAGCTTCTCTATGTTGGTAGTTGCCGTAGCGTATTCTGCCATCGACTTGAAAGCAGCTTCGTAGCTGAAATATCCGAACTTGAAGTCTTGTGCCGATGCCGTAAGCGCAAGCATTGCTGTGAAGATTGCTATGATTGTTTTTTTCATGTATTCCGTGTCGTGATATGTGTGAAAAGAAAATGTGTCAGAAGTATGGAGTCCTCTGTCTTACAGTCCATCGCTTCTGACACACTCCGCTATACGTTTTTTGAGTGCCGTATATGTAATTTGTTTCCCCCGTGGGGACAGTTTTATTTCAGTTTGTTGAGTTCTGCCTTCACATCAGCCGTTACGTCCTTGCTCAGTGTTTCGCTGATGTAAGGAATGCCGCTCGACATGTCCATGATGTAAACATAGCCTCCTGCTTTGCCTACGTTTTTGATTGCATTCTGAAGCTTTGTAATGATGGGTTGCAGCTTTTCGTTCTGCAGCTTCTGTATTGCCTGAGCGTTGTCCTGCTGAGCCTGCTGGAACTTGGTGTAGAGGTCTTGCAGGTTGGCTTCTGTCTCCTTGCGCTTCGTGTCGTTCATCGTAGCCTGAGTCTTGTCGTATTCCTCGGCTTTCTTCTGTATTTCAGTCTGCATTTCCTTGAGCTGGTTGTCGTACACCTTTGCCTGTCCTTCAACTTCGGCACGGGCTTTTACGAACTCAGGAAGACTTTCCATAACAGACTGTGCGTTGACATGTCCGAACTTCTGTGCGAATGTAGCAAGAGGTGCAAACAGCATCAACATTAAAATCAATTTTTTCATCTTGTCTTTTTATTTGTTTTTTGTTACTAATATTTTCTTTTCGTTGCAGTGTGCATTCATAATATACAGGAATGCAAATGTAATATGTTTTTTACTACCATCCAAATTTAATTTGACGAATAGCCGAGCTTGCTGAGCACCTCGTTGCTGATGTCCACCTTTGGCGACGCAAAGATTATGCCTGTGTCTGATGCACGGTCGAGCACGAGCGAATATCCGCGCAGTTCGCTTATCTCTTTTACTGCGGTGTATATTTCTTCCTGTATAGGTGTCATAAGGCTCGTACGCTTCTTGTACAGTTCGCCTTCAGGTCCGAAATATTTCTTTTTCAGTTCGCTTGCGTCCTTCTCCTTTTGCAGTATTGCTTCCTGTCGAGTTTTCTTCTGTTCCTGCGAGAGGAAAACGGATTCGTTCTGGTAGTTCTTGTAAAGCGTCTGTACCTCTGTGTTCATGGCATCAACCTCAGCCTGCCATTTCTTTGCCACCTGCGACAGCTGCTCGTTGGCGCGCTCGTAGGCGGGGATGTTTTTCAGAATATATTCCATGTCAACGAGAGCGAACTTCTGTGCGCTTATGCCCATTGCAGACACAAGCATCAGTGCAATCATAATTAGCTTTTTCATTGTCTTAGTCTTTTATCTGATTATACTTTTTTTCCTGGCTGTTGTCTCTAACTCAGAACTGACGTTTAGAATTCCTGTCCGAGGATGAAGTGGAATTGTGAACCGCCGCGCGACCTGCTTGTGCCGCTTCCTACTTTGTCGAAGCCGTAAGCCCAGTCGATACCCATAAGTCCGACCATCGGAAGGTAAATGCGCACGCCGATACCGGCAGAGCGTTTCATGTCGAACGGATTGAAATATTTTGTGTCGCTCCATGCGTTTCCGGCTTCAACGAAGCCCAATCCGTAGATTGTGGTGTTGCCAAGCAGGAACGGATAGCGCAGTTCCATTGTGAAACGGTCGTAGGCATAGCTGTTGTAGCCCACAGTTCCGTTTTCGTAACCTCTCAAACCGATTGTTTCCTCGGCATAGCCGGAAGAATATCCACTCATACCGTCGCCGCCTACATAATAGGTTTCGAACGGAGACTTCTTGTGCTTGTTGTAAGAGCCAAGTAAACCGAATTCCGCCCTGGTCATAAGTACAAGACATTTCTGTCCGTTTGTGAGAGCGGTGAACATGCGTCCCTTGAACTTCCATTTGTGGTATTCAACCCAACGGTATTTCTCTTGCATCTCGTCTTTGTAGGTTGCAGAGTTTGCATCCGTAGCAAGGTTTGCATAGTCCTTCTTCTGGAACTTTGACCAAGGTGGAGTGATTGTTACGGAAGCGAGGAATTCTGAACCTCTGCGCGGGAACAGCTGGTTGTCGGTTGATGTTCTCGACAGCGAAATGCTCAAGTTGAGGTTGTTGCAGTTACCGTCGGTTACGATGAAGTACTGCCAGTTCTTAAGCATATAGCGCTGGAACGAGAGTTCTGCCGACAGTTGGAAATAGTCGTCAGGCCAACGCAGGCGTTTTCCCCATCCGAGCGAGACTCCGAAGAGTTCTACGTATTTGTCTGGGTCAAGATAGTTTTCGTAATTATAGTTGTATGAACTTCCGGTGCCGTAGTAGCTATAATAGTAGCTGTTCATAAGCGCCGTGTTGTAGTAGTTGCTGTTCACGTCGGTCTGCTTCGAGAAATATGCACCGACGGTGAACTGTATCGGTCGCTTGCCACCGAACCATGATGTTGAATAGGAGGCGTTGTACGACTGGTAGTACGATCCGTTGGTCTGTGCGCCGAGAGAGAGAACCTCGCCGTCGCCCACAGGCATTATTCCACGTCGCTCACTGTTCTTGTTGAACAGATTGCGCATGGAGAAGTTGTTGAGTTTCAGTCCTATGCGTCCTATGACACCTGTCTGTCCCCATCCGAGCGAGAACTCTATCTGGTCGTTTGATTTCTGTACAAGGTTGTAGTCAATGTCTACTGTTCCTGTTTCATAGTTAGGCTTGACGTCAGGCGACACCTGTTCGGGGTCGAAATGTCCCATTGACGCAAGTTCGCGTGCAGAACGTTGAAGGGCATCTTTCGAGAAGAGGTCGCCCGGTTTTGTGCGCAGTTCGCGGCGCACAACATTTTCATAGAGGCGTGTGTTACCGTTGATGCGCACTTTGCTGATATGAGCCTGCTGTCCTTCGAATATTCGCATCTCAAGGTCTATGGAGTCTCCCACTATGTTTACTTCCGTGGGTTGCAGGTTGTAGAACAGGTAACCGTCGTTCCAGTAGTTGTTTCCAACGGCGTCTTCGTCTTCGCTCAGGCGCTTGCTCAGGAGTTTCTGGTTATATACGTCGCCTTTCTTCATTCCGAGCACGCGGCTCAGATAGTCGGTCGTGAACACAGTGTTGCCTACCCACGTTATGTTGCGCAAGTAGTATTTTTTGCCTTCGTTTATCTTCAGGTAGATGTTTACGTGCTTCGGGTCGTTGTCCCACACGCTGTCTTCCACGATTTCCGCGTCGCGGTATCCGAGTTCGTTGTATTTCTCGATAAGGCTCTGCTTGCCTTCCTTATATCGCTCCGGAGTATATTTCGTAGGCTTCAGAAAACTTGAAAGTTTTCCGGCCTCGCGTATTTTTCCCAAAGCACCTTTTGTAAATATGCCGCCTTTGATTTTTTTCGTCGACACTTCCTTGTTTCCGTCAAGGATAATGTTCCTGACCTTTATTTTCTCTTTTTTGTCCACGTCAACGTAAAGTATGACCTGGTTCTTGTTTGCAACGTCGTCAACCTGGCGTATGTTTATTTCGGCATTGTTGAAACCTTTGTCGTTGAAGTACTTTTCTGCCAATGTCTTGGCGCGGTCAAGCATATTTGGCGTTATTTGGCTGCCTTTCAGCAGTCCGAGCTTTGCCTCAAGGTCTTCCCTTTCGGACTTCTTCACGCCCGAGTAGTTTATAACCGAAACGCGCGGGCGGGTTGCAAGATAGAAGTGCAGGTAAATCTTGTCGCCTACAATGGAGTCTGCTGCAACGGTAACTTTAGAGAAAAGTCCGTGCCTCCAGTAGCGTTTCACAGCATCGGTTATTTCCTGTCCTGGCACGGAAATTTCCTGTCCGATAGTAAGACCGGAAATACCGGTGAGCATATAGTCTTCGTATCCTTCAACTCCCGAAACGGCAATACCGTCGATAATGCAGTTTCGTGGCGAGCCGGCATAGGTTATGTCGGGATTAACGATCTTCTCCTGCGCACTCACGCCCGTAGCAGAAAGTGCGACAAGTATGCCCACAAGCCCTCTATTTATTTTTTTGTCCATCGTTGTCTTTTTCTTATGCTTTTGTCTGTTCTTCTTCCACCTGCGCTTCAGTTTTCCCGTAGCGTCTTTGCCTTGCCTGGTAGCTTTCAATGGCCTTGTGAAGGTCTGCTTCGTTGAAGTCAGGCCAGTAGGTGTCGCAGAAATATAGTTCTGAGTATGCTATTTGCCACAACAGGAAGTTGGATATTCTCAGTTCCCCTCCAGTGCGTATCAGCAAGTCGGGGTCGGGCATGAAGCTGGTAGACAAACAGCGTCTTATTGTATCCTCCGTTATTTCTCTCGGATTCAGAGTCCCTTCTGCCGCCAGTCGTGCAAGCAGTCTTGTGGCGTTGGTAATCTCCCAGCGCGACGAATAGCTCAGTGCCACCACCATTGTCATCGCATCGTTGGCGGCAGTGTGCCTCATTGTTTCCTGAAGTTTGTCTCTTACAGCGTCAGGCAAACGGTCCATCTCGCCTATTACCAAGAAGCGTACGTTGTATTTCATGAACAACTCATCTTCGAGGGCTGTGAGCACAAGTCCCATAAGGGCGGATATCTCGTCGGATGGCCTGTTCCAGTTCTCTGTCGAGAACGTGTATAAGGTAAGGTATTTTACTCCAAGCCTTACGCATTCCGCAGTAATCCTTCTAACTGTGTCCACTCCAGCCTGGTGACCGTAGCTGCGTTCCTTTCCGCGTTCTGTTGCCCATCTTCCGTTTCCGTCCATTATCATGGCGATGTGCTGTGGCACGCGTTTCATGTCTATCCTGTTGTTGCTGTTGTCAGTCATATTTGTCGCTGTTGCAAGTTCTACATTTCTGCATGAAGCTGTATGTCAGCGTCAGTTGCAGTGCCGAATAGCAGTCGGTGTTCTTGAATAGCCCGCTGCTTTTTATTTTGTATGGGTCTTTCACTCCGTCGAGTTCATCGCTTAGCGAGAAGTGCATAGCCCATTCTATTCCAAGATTGAGGCGCTTTCCTATTTTATATTTCACTCCCAAGCCTATAGGCAGGTTGCCTGTGAATACGTTCTTTGCGTCAGCCTTTGCGTATGTCGCTCCGATGCCAAGGAAAATGAACGGCGTGAGACGCTGCGCTCCGCGGTAGTCTCGCCCTGTGCCGTAAGGCCAGAAATTGTATTCATAGGTGAGCGAAAGGTCTATAACCGGATTTCTGAAACTGTATTCCTCGTTTTGATAGTCGGGATAATATGTTTTCACGTCTTTCGAACTTCCCTTCAGCGTGCCATAGAGCAGGTTGAGCTTCAGTCCCATATAGGGATTGAACACTCGCCTCAGCACAATTGAAGCGCAAGGCTGCACACCTTTTGCAACGTTTCCGTTGAAATCGCCTTCGTAGGTAAGCAGTCCAAGTCCGGCTCCTATCTCCATCTTGTACATGTCGTCCTCCTGGGCCTTTGCCGGTGTTGCTGCAATGGCTGCGAGCAGCACAGCGATCCATAATACGCGGAGAACTGTTGTCCGACGGGCTGGCTGCCGGTGTCTGTTGTGGAATGTTGCAAACATCTGAACTTGTCCTACCTTATTATATATTATACGTTGGCTAGGGTGTTTTTCGATTCATGCGGAATCTTCGCGCTATTTTGCGTCCTTCCATCCAAGACGGTTCACTCTTGTTTTCCAAACCTGGCGTGTTGAGGCGGAAACAATCCATATGAAGTTTGAATTGTCAACCGTCATGTCCACAGCGTTCGCCAGTGTTGTCGTGTCGAAGTCTGAAGGCATTGAAAGCACCGTGGAAGTCTGCCACGAAAGCCCCTTGTCGTTACTGCTGTAAACCTTTGAATATGCGTTCGATCCAGTACCATTGATCGGAGTGCCGCCTATTGCCAGAATTTTCCCGTCGTAGATGATGGTAGACAAGCCTTGCATGTCGGGAAGCATTTGTGAGTTTTCCCCTTCATAAAGCGACCAAAGGTATTTGCTGTTGTCGGTGCTGTCGTCTGAGTTCTCCAGTTTTCCCCATACGGAAGCGTATTTGGAACCGGTAGAAGAAAGTCCTGTCATTATAACGCGGTAGAAACCGCTGTTCGTAGTTAGCGGAAGGGCGCATATCGACACGTTGCTGGATGGCAACATGCCTGCTTCTGCATCAAGAGCCTCTTCGTTCCATGTTGTTCCGTCGGTTGATGAAGCCATTCCTGTGTCTGTCAGCGCATAAAGTCTCTTTTTGCTTGCACCGACAAACATTTTCATTCCCTCGGGGGCAGTGCTGCAAGTAGTCCAGTTCTCGCCGTCTTTTGTCTTCAGAATCTCTTTCCCGTCAAGGATATACAGCCATTCGCCGAGCACTGCCGCGTTTTTGTATGCTTCAGCGCCGAACGGTGCGTTGCGGTTAGAGCCGAGCAGGGTCCATGAACCAGAGGCGTTGCCGCTTTCGTGTGCATGGATGAAAGACTGGCTGCCGTTGCTTTCAATCTCAAGGATGCGGCTGCCGAGAGAATATATGCGTGCTCCTTTTATATTGTTGCCGCTTTCTGTTGCAGGCAATGTTTGGCAATTCCATACGAATGAGTCCGGTTGCTCGCTGTGTACGTTTAGCTTTACATTGTATGCGCGTCGGGCCGTTCCGTCGGTAGAGTAAACGTAGAACTTGCGTGTTGAGTCTGCTGTCGCAAAACTGATGGAGTCGGTGCTTGAATAATAGTCAAGCGTATCGCTGTCAGCACGTTTTATCACGATTACGCCTGAATTCTTGCTTGATACGCTGCATACCACTTTGCTTATGTCCACTCCTGCGGGAAGAGAGTCGTTGTTGTAGATTTCTCCCTTCTTCTGGTCGATTGTCATGGTGTAAGAACTGCAGTCGACAGTAGTTGTGCTGTCAGCTCCGTCAGTGGTCTGCTTTATTGTGTCACCGTTGTTGTAAAGGTATGTCTTGTTAAGCGTACCGATTGAGAACGTTGTAATGGCGGCGTCGCCGTAGTATGTTATATCCGATGTTCCGTCATCGTCGCTAAGGCACGAGGCCAAGGAAATGACACCTGCAAGCAAGATAGTGACGGGAAGGAATTTTCTGTTCATGTTTCGTCTATTTGCGTAAATTTAGCTGCAAATGTAATTAGAATAATCGGAAAACGGTTCTTTACAAATGCTTTATTATATTAAATAAGCCTATTATTGAGCTTTTTTATTAAAACGGCAGATGTTTTTGGGCGCTTTTCCTGATTAAACGATAACAAGTTCAACTGGTTACGCATAACCGGCGTTAGAGAATTCTCCCATGCAAAGGGTATGCTTCTTGATTGCGCACCCTTCGCAGGAAAAGTATGCTGGCAGTGAACGTTGTCTGTGAGTTACAGTTTGTCGCCGTAGCACAGGTCTCCGCAGTCGCCAAAGCCGGGCACGATGTATTTGTGCTCGTTCAGCATCGGGTCGACGGCGGCACACCAGATTGAAGTCCTGTCTTTTGGCAAGTTGTTCTTTACAAATTCGATGCCTTCGGGTGTTGCTATGACGCAAGCAACGTAGATGCGCTTCGGGTCGCCTTTCTGTGCGAGGGCTTCGTAGGCAAGCTGCATCGATCCGCCAGTGGCAAGCATCGGGTCGGCAATGATAACGGTTTTGCCCGTAAGGTCGGGTGTGGCCAGATATTCCACATGAATTCCAACTTCGGTATGCTCTTCGTTGGTGTATTTGCGGTAAGCGCTGACGAAAGCGTTGCCTGCATGGTCGAAGACTTCGAGGAACCCTTGGTGGAAAGGCAGTCCTGCGCGGAATATTGTGGCAATAACGATATCGTCAGTGGGCAGGTTTACAGTTGCGTCGGCAAGTGGAGTGCTTACTTTTGTCGCTTGGTATTCAAATGTTTTGCTTATTTCATATGCCATCATCTCTCCGATGCGTTTGATGTTGTTGCGGAAAAGCAAACGGTTCTGCTGGTACTCCTTGTCGCGCAGCTCGGCGAGATACTTGTTGATGACTGTGTTCTGTTCGCTGAAATTGGTTACTTCCATTGTTTTGTGGTCTTGTTTTTCTGTTATTTCGTTATTGTCCGTTTCAGTATGTGGTATGCCCTGTGCAGCGGTTTCATCTTTAGGCAACTGCCTGTTAAGAAAAAGAATGCGGAGAAAACTCTCTCGCCGCAGGTCATCCTGCGCAGCATCGCCAGTCTCACACCCCGGAAATCCGTTGCTTTCTCCCAGTCATGAAACATCATCCTCACATCGGTAATCTGTTTTGCGTTGAGTTCTCCGCAGTGTGACAAGTATATCACCGCAAGGTTCACGTAGGTCCTCATCTGCCACACCCTCAGCGAAATGAAATTGTCTCCGCGCCTTTCTTTCTCTCCAGGGAACGCCTTGTTGAAAGTGTCGGCGAGCATCACCGACGTGCGTAGCCGCTGGAACATCTTTACTGAGAATTTCCGTGTCATGGCGTTTTCGTTGCCCTGGTAGTAGAAGAACGTGCCGTGGCAGAACGCAACTCGGTCTGCCCACAAGAACTGGAGCCTTGTGTTCAGTTCGTCGCTGTCGAAATACCTCGTGTCGCACCTCTTGTCGAACATCAGCTCGCTCTTCACCATCGCAAAGCCATTGATGCGGAAATCCACGCTCAACAGGAAAGCTTCCTTGCCCGTGATAACCCGGCCATAGTTGCAGCCGGGGGGGGTGCAGTAGGATTGTCCTTTGTCCATAGTACCATCGGCGTATGCCAGCGCCATCTCCGGCACTACGATCTCGGCTTCTGTTTCGGCGGCGCGGCGTGCCATGTTCTCCAGTATGTCGGGCGAAAGCCAGTCGTCCTGCGACATATAGAAGGCGTAGTCGCCAGTCGCTGCCTCGCCCATCAACTTGATGTTGGCGGCGGTGTTGCCGTTGTCGTCGTTCTCCTTCGCCAACACCGTGATGCGACTGTCTTCGGCGGCGAGGGTGTGGAGTATGTCCCGGCTGCTGTCAGTAGAACCGTCGTCGAGGACTATGAGTTCCCAGTCGGCGAACGTCTGCGACATCACCGACCGCACCGCTTTCGCTATGTATCGTTCGCCGTTGTAAACGGGGATGAGAACGGAGATTGTTGGCATAATATTCTGTTCGGTAAATGGGGCGGGGTTATACCTTTATTGCAAAAGTAATCAAAAGGTTAGAATAAATGTAATATGCGTTTTGCAAAAATATTGGAGGCTCTTTGCATTTAAATATCTTTAACCTAAAAATGTTCTGCGACATACAAATTTGACATTCTTCTTTTTGCCGAAAAATAGAATTTTGTTACCTTTGCCACGATTTAGGACAATCTTGTTACAGGTCCTTTCAACAGGTATTATACTGCGGATAAGAAGAGAAATATTCACACTTAAACATAAATTAAAAACAATGGCAAAGTTTGATAAGTCAGCTTTAGAGAAGTACGGAATCACAGGTACAACTGAGGTTCTTTACAATCCCTCTTACGAAGTGTTGTTCAATGAAGAGACAAAAGAAGGTCTCGAAGGTTTTGAGGTAGGTCAGGAGACCGAGCTCGGTGCCGTTAACGTAATGACAGGTATCTATACAGGCCGTTCACCTAAGGACAAGTTTATCGTTGATGACGAGAACTCTCACGATACAGTGTGGTGGACTTCTGAAGAGTACAAGAACGACAACCACCGCGCCACAAAAGAAGCTTGGGCAGCAGTAAAGGAAATCGCAAAGAAGGAACTCTCAAACAAGAAGCTGTACGTTGTTGACGGATTCTGCGGCACTCACAAAGACACGCGCATGAAGGTTCGCTTCATCGTTGAGGTTGCTTGGCAGGCTCACTTCGTTACAAACATGTTCATCCGTCCTCAGAACGAGGCAGAGTTCGACCAGGAGCCGGACTTCATAGTATACAATGCTTCAAAGGCAAAGGTTGAAAACTACAAGGAACTTGGCCTGAATTCAGAAACAGCAGTTGTATTCAACGTAACAAGCAAGGAGCAGGTTATCATAAACACATGGTACGGCGGCGAGATGAAGAAGGGTATGTTCTCAATGATGAACTACTTCCTTCCTCTGAAGGGCATGGCTTCTATGCACTGTTCTGCAAATACCGACATGAACGGAGAGAACACTGCTATCTTCTTCGGTCTTTCCGGTACTGGCAAGACCACTCTTTCAACAGACCCGAAGCGTAAGCTCATCGGCGACGACGAGCACGGATGGGACGACGAAGGCGTGTTCAACTTCGAAGGCGGTTGCTATGCCAAGGTTATCAACCTCGACAAGGAATCTGAGCCGGACATCTACAACGCTATCCGCCGCGATGCATTGCTCGAGAACGTTACTGTTGACAAGGACGGCAAGATTGACTTCGCCGACAAGAGCGTAACAGAGAACACTCGCGTTTCTTATCCTATCTATCACATCAAGAACATCCAGCGTCCTTACTCTCAGGGTCCAGCTGCAAAGCAGGTTATCTTCCTGTCAGCAGATGCTTTCGGAGTTCTTCCTCCAGTGTCTATCCTTAACGCAGAGCAGACAAAATATTACTTCCTCTCTGGTTTCACAGCAAAACTCGCAGGAACAGAGCGCGGTATCACCGAACCTACTCCTACTTTCTCGGCTTGCTTCGGACAGGCATTCCTTGAACTGCATCCTACGAAATATGCAGAGGAACTCGTTAAGAAGATGGAAAAGAGCGGAGCAAAGGCATATCTCGTAAATACTGGCTGGAACGGAACAGGCAAGCGTATCTCTATCCGTGACACTCGCGGTATCATCGACGCAATCCTCGACCACTCTATCGACGCTGCTCCTACGAAGGAGATTCCTTTCTTCAACTTTGTTGTTCCAACACAGCTTGAAGGCGTTGATCCCAACATTCTCGACCCACGCGACACTTATGCTGACGCTTCTCAGTGGGAAGAGAAGGCAAAGGACCTCGCAGCACGTTTCATCAAGAACTTCAAGAAGTATGAAACCAACGAAGCTGGCAAGGCTCTCGTTGCAGCTGGTCCTCAGCTCTAATCTTTGTATTAGGAAAAACAGACGCAGGCGAGCTTTGTGCTCATCTGCGCCCAAATAACAAAATCCGCCCGTGCAACGCATGTTGTCCGGGCGGTATTTTTTATCGCTTGCTTGTTTAACGCGAGGTGTCTTGCAGTAAAAAGGCCCAAGCCGACGCGCGGTTTGAGCCAATTGTTAGGTTAAGAGCCGTTTAAACCATGCACCGTTGGCATGGCGTTGACATTCGCTATTTCCTGTTTCTGAACGTTTTTAGAATCTTGTTCAGTTGCTTTTTCGAGATTTTCACGATGGTGCCGTGTTTGTGTTTGGCAGGAATGGAAATCTCTCCCTTCATCGAAGTGAAAGTCTTGAAGTCGCTTGTCTTCACGGCCGTGTATTCCTGCGGATGGTATTGGTCGAAATAAATGGCCCACTGCCTGTTGTCAAGTTTCACTGCGCACGGTCCTTCAGAGTATGTGCGCGAGAATTTTTCGGTAGGACTGTGGAACGGTCCGTAAGGCGAGTCAGAGAAAACGCAGAACAGGTTGCTGAATCCCGGTTTCCGGTTGTCTTTCACCACAAGCACATAGTCTTTTGGCGCACGTTTCAGCAGATAGGCGTCAATACTGTTGAAGCCAGGGTCGTAATATCGCTTTGCGGGAGAGAAAGTCTTGAAGTCGCGCGTTGTGGTGTACCACAGTCTGTGGCAGTTGTTCTTGCCAAGTTTGTCGGCTTCAGTGTATTCTTCCGGCGAAATCATCGACGAATAGATGATGAGGAACTGTCCTTTCTCGTCATCGTAGAACAGTTCCGGAGCCCACACGTTGTTGGTCGGAATGCCTTTCATCACGGGAATTTCGCGTTGCTTCGACCAATGAATCAAGTCTTTCGAGCAAGCGTATCCGAAGCCGCGGCTTCCCGACCATTGTGTAGTCCACACAAGATGGAAAGTACCGTCAGGTCCCTGCACGATTGAGGGGTCTCTCAGGCATTTCTGCTCTGGCGCGAATTTTGGCCAGCGCACCTCTCCAGTAAAGGCATCGGTGTATTTGCTTGTGTTGCCCACTTCGGGAGCCATTATAATGCCGGGAATGGTGTCCCAGTGCAAGGCGTCGTAGCTGTAAAGATACTCCAGGCCTTTTGTCGAGGGTTCGCTGAACGATGTGAAGATGTAGGCGCTGTCTCCCTTGCAGCAGTCGGAAGAATTGCCGTTGCCCGCAGTGGCGGCATACGATGAGGCGCAGATGGCGGCAGCTATGAGAGAGGCAAAAATGTGTTTCTTTTTCATGTCTTTCGGTTTTGTCTTTCTTCATAATGACGCAGCATGCCTGAAATAGTAACCTTTGCGTGCGTTTTTGGCGGCTTTCATTGAGTCTCGTTTGCAACGAAGCGTCGATGCGGAATTTTCATAACGCAGAAACGGAAACAACGACGTTATGATACATCGGCAATCCAACGTTGAATTTCACAGGAAACCTGCGAGGCATGAAAAAGCCCAAGTACTGTATCCTTCAGGAACTGCCGATACAGTACTTGGGCATTGCGGGCACGGTTTTTATTTCACGCCCATACAAGAGTTTTTTCGTTCTATTTTGTTTCTTTCACCTTGGTGGCCCAAACGAAATAGAGAATGAGCAGGATGTATGCACCAAGTGATATGATTTCCGACCATGCGTTAGCCCACCAAGCTTCGTAGTCGAACTGTATTCCTGCGAAGCGCAGCAGAGCGCTGACTACGCCCATCAGTGCACCTCCGGCAATGAAGCCGCTGGCAATCAGCGTTCCCTTCTCTCCGCGAGCCTTGTTTACTTCAGCGTCTTTCGAGCGGGAAGTAACGAACCAGTTGATGAATCCGCCCACAAGCAGCGGTGTGTTAAGTTCGATAGGAATGAACATTCCCAGTGCAAAAGCCAGTGCCGGCACTTTCATCCATGTGAGTATTATTGCAATCAGTGCGCCGATGCCGTAGAGCAGCCATGGTGCGCCCACGCCGTTCATGAGCGGATCGATTACTGCCGCCATTGCGTTGGCCTGCGGTGCGGCAAGCTGTCCGCTTGCAAAACCGTAAGTGTCGTTGAGCAGCATCATTACTCCGCCCACCGTTGCGGCAGAGACAAGAGTACCGAGGAACTTCCATGTTTCCTGTTTCTTGGGTGTGGAGCCAAGCCAGTAGCCTATCTTCAGGTCGGTGATGAATGCTCCCGCCATTGAAAGGGCGGTGCATACCACTCCTCCCATGATGAGTGCTGCCAGCATGCCGCCTGTTCCGTTAAGTCCCACGGCTACCATAACGACGGATGCAAGTATCAGCGTCATCAGCGTCATGCCCGAAACGGGGTTGCTGCCCACTATCGCGATGGCGTTGGCCGCCACTGTGGTGAAGAGGAAGGCTATCACTGCAACGAGCAGTATGCCTACCACTGCAAACAGAAGGTTGCCCTCCATCACTCCAAAGAGGAAGAACGCAAACGTTATGAGTATTGTGACAACAGAACCGATGGCGATAATCTTGAAGGATATGTCCTTCTGTGTGCGCGGCACGTTTGCCGTGGCTGCGCTCTTGCCTTTCATCTCGCGTGCAGCAAGCGACACTGCACTCTTGATGATGCCCCAACTTTTGATGATTCCTATTATTCCAGCCATGGCAATACCGCCGATGCCGATGCTCTTGCCGTAGTATTTGAAAATCTGTTCGGGGCTCATGCTTCCAACGGTCTGGCTTATTTCCGGATTCCAGGCGTTAAGCACCTGGTCGTGGAAGAGAAGCGACATTCCCGGCACAAGAAGCCACCATACAGCAAGCGAACCGAGGGTTATGATGAACGCATACTTTAGTCCGACGATGTATCCAAGACCGAACACCGCCGCTCCGGTGTTGACCTTGAACACAAGCTTTGCCTTCTCTGCCAGCATATCGCCGAAGCCAACCACGCGCGTTGTGAAATTTTCGTTCCACCATCCGAATGTTGCCACCACGAAATCGTAAAGTCCGCCCACGATACCTGCAATAAGCAGCGGCTTTGCCTGGCTTCCGCCTTTGGCTCCGGAAACGAGCACCTGCGTTGTGGCCGTAGCTTCCGGGAACGGGTATTTGCCGTGCATGTCGCTGACGAAATATTTGCGGAACGGGATAAGGAACAGGATGCCGATTATTCCGCCGAGCAGCGAACTGAGGAAAATCTTGAAGAACGACACACTCATGTCGGGATATTTGGCCTGCAGGATGTATATGGCAGGCAGAGTGAATATCGCGCCAGCTACAACTGCACCCGAACATGCTCCGATGCTCTGTATGATGACGTTCTCTCCAAGGGCCTTGCTGCGCTTTGCGGCAGTTGAAACACCCACAGCTATGATTGCAATGGGGATTGCGGCCTCGAACACCTGGCCTACTTTCAGTCCAAGGTAAGCGGCGGCGGCAGAGAAGAGCATCGTCATGATGATACCCCACGTAACCGACCATAGATTAACTTCAGGGTAAGTCTTGCCCGGACTCATCACCGGTTCGTAGCTTTCCCCTTCCTTTAGTTCCCGAAAGGCATTTTCGGGCAACTGGAGATTTTCTTTCGTTTCTTCCATAAATAGAGTGTTATTTGTTTTCGTTGTTCAGCAGTTTTGTCAGTTCCTCCATTCCTTCCGACGCACCTTTCACTATCTGCCGTATGCCGCGGCGTGCTGCATTCGTGGCAGGCTTGGGGTCAATCAGGTATATCGGCGTGCCGGGCTTCACATATTCAACCAGTCCTGCGGCAGGATAAACGGCGAGCGAAGTGCCGATGATAACAAATATGTCTGCATTCCTCACCTTTTCGATTGCGGGTTCAATCATTGGCACGCTTTCTCCGAAGAAAACGATGAACGGACGAAGCAAAGACCCGTCGCCGGCCTTTTCGCCGTGGGCTACGGTAAGGTGGTCTTTGTCGAGTTCCTTAATGAAAAACGGGTTGTATGCGTCGCGTGACGAGCAAACCTTCATCAGTTCTCCGTGAAGGTGTATTACGTTGGTTGAGCCGGCCATTTCGTGCAGGTTGTCAACGTTCTGCGTAACAACGCACACCTCATATTCTTTTTCCAGCTCAGCCACAAGCTCGTGGCCGCGGTTGGGCTTTGCTGCAAGCAGCTTGCCGCGCAGCATGTTGTAGAAATCATTAACGTAGTCGGGATCCGCTTCCCATCCTTCGTGCGTTGCAACACGGCTGACAGGATAGTTCTCCCACAGTCCGTCGGCGTCGCGAAACGTGCTCAGTCCGCTTTCTGCCGACATTCCCGCACCTGTAAGTACAACAATCTTTTTCATGTATTTATCGTTTTAAGGCGTATTCCTGCAAATACGCGCGTTGACTGTCATTGTTATCTTTTCAAAACCATAAAACTCCTCTGCCATCCGGCTTGCGGTATTATAGACCGCACCGGGCCAATGTGCCGGCCCTTAGGCCGCAAGGCGTGAAAACCAGCGGCCTTCAGCTTTCCGCCAAGGTGAAAATGATTTAAGAATGTTTTAAGAATGCACAAAATTAGTGTTTTTTCTTCAATAGGGTACACTTAGTCAGATAAAAATAGTACCTTTGTGCGCTTTTGTTACCCGCCGTTGCTGCAATCAGGCAGAAAGGAAAGAGGTAAAAGGCAAAGAACATAAACGAACGTATTAAGAGACAGAAATGGACAAAGTAAGCTACGCCCTTGGTTTGGGCATTGGTCAGCAATTGGCTCAGATGGGCGCGACAGAACTTAACATCGATGATTTCGCAACAGCGATAAAGGACGTGATAAACGGCAACGAGCTGAAAGTATCCCACAAGGAAGCTCAGGGCATCGTGCAGGAATACTTCCGCCAGCAGGAAGACCGCATCAACGCGAAGCGTGCCGAGCAGGGCAAGGTCGCCAAGGAAGAAGGAAAGAAATTCCTTGAAGAGAACGCAAAGAAAGAAGGCGTGGTGACATTGCCAAGCGGACTGCAGTATACCGTTCTTCAGGAAGGCAACGGCAAAAAGCCAAAGGCGACAGACAAGGTAAAGTGCCATTACGAAGGTTTCCTTATCAACGGACAGGTGTTCGACAGCAGCGTTCAGCGCGGCGAGCCGGCAGTGTTCCCGCTGAACCAAGTGATTGCCGGATGGACAGAAGGACTGCAGCTTATGCAGGAAGGTGCCAAATACCGCTTCTTCATTCCATATATCCTTGCCTACGGAGAGAGTGGGGCAGGAGGCTCAATACCGCCTTTCGCAACGCTCATCTTTGACGTTGAACTCATAGAAGTAATGTAAACGCATATTTGCGCCAGTACATAAGAAACAGAAACAACAACAAAATAACAGATGAAAAAGATTACATTGCTTGCTGCGGCAGCTGTCGTAGCCGCAGGACTTGCTTCATGCGGCAAGTCAACCCCCAAGGCAGACCTGAAAAACGATGTCGATTCTTTGAGCTATGCCATCGGTGTGGCACAGTCTAACGGCATAAAGGATTACCTTGCAGGCAACCTCGGTGTAGACACAGCCTATATCGACGAATTCATAAAGGGACTCAACGAAGGCGCAAATGCCGGCGACGACAAGAAGAAGGCTGCCTACTATGCCGGAATACAGATAGGACAGCAGATTTCAAACCAGATGGTGCGCGGAATCAACAACGAACTCTTCGGAAACGACTCCACACAGAGCATTTCACTCAAGAACTTCATGGCAGGTTTCATCAGCGGAACAACCGGAAAGAAGGGACTTATGACTATGGAGAAGGCTCAGGAAGTGGCACAGCGCAAGATGCAGGAAATAAAGTCCGCATCAATGGAAAAGGAATACGGCGCATACAAGAAGCAGAACGAAGCTTTCGTAAAGAAATACGCAAAAGGTGCCGATGTGAAAAAGCTTGCCAAGGGAGTTTGTTATAAGGTCTTGAAAGAAGGCAACGGCGAGGTTCCGACAGAGAACTCAATAGTAAAGCTGCACTATGAGGGCAAGACAATCGACGGAAAAGTGTTCGACAGCAGCTACGACAAAGAGCCCACCACGTTTGCCGTAAACCAGGTTATACCTGGCTTTACCGAAGCTCTGAAGCACATGCCTGTTGGAAGTACATGGGAAGTCGTGATTCCTCAAGACCAGGCATACGGAGCACGCGAAACAGGCGGTGCAATAAAGCCTTTCTCTACGCTTATCTTCAAGATAGAACTGCTTGGAATCGAGAAAAGCGAAGAACCTGTCGGCAAAACGCAGCAACTCACTCCCGAGCAGAAGGCCCAGCTTGAGGCGGCAGTGAAGGCAGCACAGGCAAAGGAAAAGAAATAAAAACAGAACAACATCAACAACATTACATGATTGGGGAAGCCTTCAAAAACGCTTCTCCAATCGTATTTTAAAACAGCTACAATAAAATGATGAAAAAGACGATTATCGTAGCCCTCGCAGTTGTGGCAAGTGGCGTGTTCACTACGGCAACGGCTGCAAAGAAGGACAAAAAGTCAAAGATTACGCAGGCAACAGAAACTGTTGCACTGAAGAGTGAAACAGACTCTATCAGCTACGCAGCCGGAATGACGCGCACTGAAGGTCTTATGCCCTATCTGCAGCAAAGCTTTGGTGTGGGAGAAAAAGACATGCCGGAGTTCATCCGCGGATATGAAGAGATGATGAAGCGCAATTTCGACCAGGACTCAAAGGCATACGCTGCCGGACAGCAGATTGCCCTGATGGTGGAAACACGCATGCTGCCGTTTGTTAAGAATGAGTTGAAAAACGGAAACGACACTATAAGCGACAATCTCTTCCACCAAGGATTCATCGCCGCACTGAAAAAAGACAATGGTCTGATGACAGACTCTGTGGCAAAGCTGAAGTTTACTGGCGCTGAAAAGGCCGCTACAGACCGCAAGAACATGGAAACGAAGAAGAAAGGCGAGAACTTCCTTAGCGAGAACGCCAAGAAGGAAGGTGTGGTGACATTGCCAAGCGGACTGCAGTATAAGGTTATCACCGAAGGCAAAGGAGACAAGCCCAAGGAAACTGACCGCGTGGAAGTGAAGTATGAAGGCAAGACAATCGACGGGAAAGTGTTCGACAGCAGCTACAAGCGCAAGCCGGACACTACAACATTCGGAGTGACGCAAGTAATCAAGGGATGGACGGAAGCTCTGCAACTGATGCCCGTTGGAAGCAAGTGGGAACTCTATATTCCGTACAACCTTGCCTATGGCGAGCGCGGTGCAGGACGCGACATCAAACCGTATGACGCCCTCGTGTTCACAGTAGAACTTGTTAATATCGTAAATCCCGAAGCCAGCGCTTCAGAGAAAAGTACCGACAAGACAGCAGTGCAGACAAAGGCAACTGCAAAGAAGACGGTAGCAAAGAAAGTGACGAAAAAGAACAGTAAAATTCGTCAGAATTAAAACTGTAACGCTTTAAGGCAAGACATAACCTTAAGGCATATTGCGCAATGAGCGGTCCGGATGCATAGACATTCGGACCGCATTGCTTTTTATGAAACGTTCATTTGCCAATCTGTTCGCAAATATCCATTTTTTAACATCAAATTGTTGTGCGTGTAATAAAAAACAACTAATTTTGCTTACTCTTTTAATACACAAAGGCTTGCTTTACTTTGTCTTGTGCGCAAAGAAGCGGGGGAATGCAGAGCGTCTGCGCTTCTTCGTTGTATGTTGAACATTGATGCAAGACAAAAGGATGCCGACAAGAAGGCGTAAGGCAAAAAGAACAGGAAAACCGATAAAACAAGATATGGAAAAAATTGACAGACTTGACAAGAAAATACTTAGCATCTTGTCGAAGAACGCACGAATGCCGTTCAAAGACGTAGCTGCGGAATGCAACGTATCGCGCGCAGCAATCCACCAGCGTGTGCAGCACCTTACCGAAGACGGGGTTATCACAGGCAGCAAATTCGATGTCAACCCAAAGAGTCTCGGCTTCTCTACTTGCACTTATGTCGGCATAACGCTCGAAAAGGGCAGCATGTACAAACAGGTTGTCGAACAACTGGAACACATACCCGAAATCGTGGAATGCCATTTCACAACCGGTCCTTACACAATGCTTGTTAAGCTTTATGCAAAGGACAACGGGCAGCTGATGGATTTGCTCAACAACCAGCTTCAGGAGATACCTGGAGTTGTGGCAACGGAAACTCTCATCTCGCTCGAACAGAGCATAAGGAGAGAGATACCTATATCGGCAAAAGACATTGAGGGCGCTGCTCCCAGAAGAAGGGCAAAGCAGGAAGACGACGATATCGACTAACTGTAGAAAGCGTCAGCACATACTATAATCCCCGCCCCGCTGTAACAAGGCGGGGCGTAAAGGATAGATACAGTCATGAACCGGCTATAACGCCATGAAAGGTGAGTGCCGGTTGCAGGAAAACACCATTTAAAAGGAAGAAAGACGTGGAACCATTTGATTTCCAGTCGCGCCTGAACGGCATATATATGAAGTATCCTGAGGCGAAGCGCAAGCCGGTGATAGGAATAACCGGAAACTTCGCCGACGGCAACACGGCTCTTGCCGAACCATATTACATGGCGGTAGTAAAGGCAGGCGGAGTGCCCGTCATTATGCCGCCAGTAAACGATACTGACGTTATTGTCAACACTCTCGATTCTATAGACGGTTTGCTGCTTTCGGGTGGCGGTGACTTCAATCCGCTATGGTGCGGAGAAGAACCGGAAGAAAAGCTCCACAGCATCAACTCGCGGCGTGATCTGCCGGAGTTGCTTACCGTACAGTTGGCATACAACAGGCAGATTCCAATGCTCGGCATATGCCGCGGCATACAGACACTTGCCATGGCGCTTGGCGGAAAGGTGAGACAAGACATAGACTCCTGTGGGACAGACGACGCCGAGCATAAGCAGACAAGGAGAGTGAAGCACAGTCAGGATGCCGACAGGCGCGGAGAGCCTACACATACAGTGGCAATTGAACCGGGAACCCTTCTGCACAAGATTTACAACAAAGACAGAATCTATGTTAATTCCTTCCATCACCAGTCAGTAGGCAACTGCGGGCGGCGTTTCAATCCCTCTGCTTTTGCTGCCGACGGAGTGATAGAAGCAATGGAAAGCAGTGAATACAAGTCGATTCTCGGAGTTCAATGGCATCCCGAATGGCTGGACAACGACGGTATGCCGCTTTTCAAATGGCTTGTTGACAGCGCAGCAGAATTCAGCGAGGCAAAGGATATACACAAAAGCACCATTACGCTGGACTCGCATTGCGACACACCGATGTTCTTTCCCGAAGGTATCCATTTTGAATGGAGGGACAGTAGGATTTTGGTTGACCTTCACAAAATGACCGACGGAAGGCAAGACGCAGTAACAATGGTGGCCTATCTGCCGCAGCCGCAGCCTGGACAACCGTTCAGCGAGGTTGCACCGTTCCCCGTTGAAACGCCAACAGAATATGCCGACCTTATCTTTGACAAGATTGAAAGCATTGTTGAAATCAATAGCAAGGCGGTGTCTATCGCGCGCACACCGATGGATGTGTTCAACGACAAGCGTGCCGGACGCAAGTCAATAATGCTTGGCATAGAGAACGGGCTTGCAATAGGCAGCGACATACGCAACGTGGAGCACTTTGCAAAACGTGGAGTTGTTTATATCACCCTATGCCACAACGGTGACAATGCCATATGTGACAGTGCACGCCGCAGCGAGAACACAAACGGAGGCGTGAGCCTTTTCGGCGAACAGGTGATAAAGGAAATGAACCGCCTTGGCATTATGGTGGACATGAGCCATGCGGGTGAGAAAAGCTTCTATGACACTCTCGACATAAGCGAGACGCCGATAGTTTGCAGCCACAGCAACTGCAAGGCACTGTGCGACGTGGAGCGAAACTTGACAGACGAACAACTGTCTGCGCTTGCACGCAAGGGAGGTGTGGCGCAAATAACCCTATACAACGGTTTCCTTAGAAACGACGACCAGGAGGCTTCAATAATCGACGCAATGAATCATCTTGACCATGCAGTAGACATTATGGGAATAGACTGCGTGGGACTGGGCACTGATTTCGATGGAGACGGCGGAGTGTGCGGTATAGCAGATTCATCTGAACTGATAAACTTCACAATTCAACTGCTACGCCGTAGGTATTCTCATGCAGACATAGAAAAACTGTGGGGAGGAAACTGGTTGAGAGTAATGAAAGGTGTGCAGGAACATAAAGGTTAAACATTTATATGTACAGAAAAACAACTTTAACATTATCTTTGATTATGGCAACATTGCTTGCACTCACTTCTTGCAAGAGTTCAAAAAAGGTGGATGAGCAACAGGCAATGCCTACGGGGCCAGAGTTCTGTGCCGATTCGGCTTACGCTTTCTGTGAAAAGCAGTGTGAGTTCGGACCGCGTATTATGAACAGTGAAGCGCACGACAAGTGCGCACAATGGATTGTTGACAAGTTCAAACAATACGGATGCACCGTTACTGAGCAGAATGCCGACCTGAAGGGCTACGACGGTACAATACTGAAATCGAAGAACATAATAGCAAGTTACAAACCGGAAATAACCACACGCATTTTGTTGTGCGCACACTATGACTGCCGTCCGTGGGCGGACAACGATCCGGACAGCGCAAACTGGAAAAAACCGGTGATGGCAGCCAACGACGGGGCAAGCGGCATTGCCGTTCTTCTTGAAGTGGCGCGTCTGTTGCAAAAGGCTGATTCTTTGAAAGTAGGCGTAGATTTCGTATGTTTCGATGCTGAAGACTGGGGAACGCCAAGCTGGAGTGATGTGGAAGACAACGGCGATTCTTTTGCATTGGGCGCACAATATTGGGCTTCCAACCCTCATAAACCAGGTTATGAGGCTCGTTTCGGAATACTTGTAGACATGGTTGGCGGCATGGGCGCACGCTTCTATCAGGAAGGCATGTCGAAACAGTATGCCCTGCCGATAGTTGACAAAGTATGGAAGGCTGCCCGTGTTGCAGGATACGAGACGTTCTTCCCCAACGAACAGGGCGGATTCATCACAGACGACCATATTCCAGTCAATCAGAAGATGCACATACCAACTGTTGACATCATAGCATATTATCCGAACTGTCAACAGAGCAGCTTCGGACCAACATGGCACACGGTGAACGATACGATGGAAAACATCGACCGCAATACGCTGAAAGCTGTCGGGCAAACCGTGATTCAGGTGCTGTTCTCAGAAAAATAATATCATTACTAAATAAACTTACATCATGGACTCTCAGAAAAAAGTATTCGCTTCAAAACTCCTTAAAGTAAAGGCTATAAAGCTTCAGCCCGAAAATCCTTTCACTTGGGCTTCTGGCTGGAAGTCTCCATTCTATTGCGACAACCGCAAGACACTCTCGTATCCGGAACTGCGCAATTATGTTAAGCTTGAACTCGTACATGCCGTGCTCGAAAATTTCCCCGAGGCGGAAGCCGTTGCAGGAGTGGCTACAGGCGCAATAGCACAGGGCGCGCTCGTTGCCGACGAACTTAACTTGCCGTTTGTATATGTGCGCAGCAAGCCAAAAGACCACGGACTTGAAAACCTCATTGAGGGAGAACTGAACCCGGGAACGAAGGTTGTGGTGATAGAAGACCTGATATCTACCGGCGGTTCATCGCTCAAGGCTGTTGAGGCTATACGCAAGAACGGTTGCGAGGTAGTAGGCATGGTGGCTTCGTATACCTATGGTTTCGACGTTGCAAAGAAGGCTTTCGAAGATGCCGGAGTTAAACTGGTGACCCTGACAGACTACGAACACGTTGTGGCAGAAGCCAATGAAACAGGATATATCAAACCTGAGCATGTTGAAGTGCTTCACGAATGGCGTAAGGACCCTGCTAACTGGAACAAGTAATGAGCAAGTTTGAAAGCGGAATAAAGCATATTCCATATCCTCAGCAAACGGTTTATGCCATGCTCAGCGACTTGAGCAACATAGAGAAAGTGCGCGACAGACTGCCGGAAGACAAGATAAAGGATCTCGCATTCGACAGCGACAGCATAAGCATCAGCGCTCCTATGGGCAGTGTGTCGCTGAGAATAGTTGAGCGTGAAGAGCCGAAATGCATAAAGTTCGCAACCGAAAGTTCGCCAGTTGCCGCCAATCTGTGGATACAGATAGTGGCAGAGGGCGAGGCTGCGTGCAAGATGCGCTTGACGATAAAGGCGGACATAAACCCTTTTATAAAGGCAATGGTGTCGAAGCCACTTCAGGAGGGTTTGGAAAAAATAGCCGATGTGTTGGCAATAATTCCTTACGGACAGCAAAACTGAGAATATTGAAATCCGCCATGAGTGGCGGCAATGCAGAAAACAACGGACAACATGAACAAACTTTGGGAAAAGAACTTTGAAGTAAACAAGGAAATAGAGCGTTTCACTGTGGGGCGTGACCGCGAGATGGATCTCTATCTTGCCAAATACGATGTGCTCGGATCTATGGCACACATCACCATGCTGGAAAGCATCGGACTTCTGGAAAAGGAAGAACTTGCATCTTTGCTTGCTGAACTGCGTAACATCTACCGCACATGCGAGAAAGGAGAATTCGTCATTGAGGATGGTGTGGAGGATGTGCATTCACAAGTGGAACTGATGCTCACCCGAAAACTTGGCGATGTGGGAAAGAAAATCCATAGTGGCCGTTCGCGCAACGACCAAGTGCTTGTTGACTTGAAACTGCGCTGCCGTCATGACATAAAACGGGTGGTTGAAGCCGTCAAGGCTCTTTTCGATGAATTGCTGCAGAAGAGTGAGAATTATAAGGACGTGCTTATGCCTGGATATACCCATCTTCAAGTGGCAATGCCCAGTTCGTTCGGACTTTGGTTTGGGGCGTATGCAGAAAGTCTTACCGACGATGTTCTTATGTTACAGGCTGCTTATCGGCAGGCCAACCGCAATCCGCTTGGTTCTGCCGCAGGCTATGGAAGTTCATTTCCCTTGGACAGGGAAATGACCACACGTTTGCTTGGTTTCGAGTCAATGGCCTACAATGTGGTATATGCCCAGATGGGGCGCGGAAAAATGGAACGTAATGTGGCTTTTGCGCTTGCTTCTGTTGCAGGGACTGTTGCAAAGATGGCTTTCGACGCTTGTTTGTTCAACAGTCAGAACTTCTCTTTCGTCAAGCTTCCAAAGGAATGCACCACCGGAAGTAGTATCATGCCGCACAAGAAGAATCCAGATGTGTTTGAACTTATACGTGCGAAATGCAACAAGATACAGGGCTTGCCCCAGCAGATTACATTGATAATGAATAATCTTCCATGCGGGTATTTCCGCGACTTGCAGATTATAAAGGAGGTGTTTCTGCCTGCATTCGATGAGCTGACTGACTGTCTTGATATGGCGGCTTATATCATAAACAAGATAGAAGTGAACGAGAAAATACTCGACAACCCCATGTATGATCCGATTTTCTCTGTAGAAGGGGTGAACCGCCTTGCTGCCAACGGAATGCCTTTCCGCGATGCCTACAAGAAAGTGGGGCTTGAGATAGAAGCAGGCACATTTGTTCCTGACAGAAACATTCATCATACCCATGTCGGGAGTATTGGCAACCTGTGTAACGACCGCATAGGTGAAATGATGGAAAAACTTGTTTCCGATTTTAATTTCAAGCAGATGGAGCAGGCTGAAAAGGCTCTTGTGGAGGGGTAGTAACGTTGTCCCTCGTAGATTAAAATTCCAAGAAAATCAATCTATGGACATAAAAAACTCATTTATTGAACGAAAATTCCACGCCGTCGCTGTTGCTGCAACCTTTTGCAGTGCAGCGGTGGCGTTCTTTTGTTCATGCGCAGACTCGGAATACAGCAAGTATGCTTGTCATCTGGTAATCAACAATGCAACAATGCAGAACATGACGTTGGGAAGCGCCATGACAGAGAACTCTCCAGGGGTGTTTGTCAGAATTTCCAGGGAGGGAACGACAAAGTTCAAATTTGAATCCAACCAAGGCTCCACATCATACGGATCGATAACAGCTATCGACCAAAAGGCTCAATGGACAATTGGCATATACAATGGTGTCATCGTTGGTTTCGGGGCTATTGATGGAAAATTCATGGCGTATGACAACCAATGTCCAAATTGTTACGAAAGTTCCGGGCTTACGCGATATGCTTTGACAATGAACACCGACGCTACGGCAACGTGCCGATACTGTCACCGTGTTTACGATTTGAACAACAGCGGAATACTTGTGAAGGGAGACAAGGGACGTGGACTTATAAAATACCGGGCCTATACGACAGGGACATTCGGTGTGCTGCAAATTAACAACTGACCTGGCACAGGAAAGGGAAGAATCACAGGAAAAAGGTATAGACATAAAAAAAGGGGCTCCGCTGAGTCCCAATCTTTGTTAACCTTAAATCTAATACTATGAAAAACACGTTGCAAAGGTATTGCTTTTTTGTTTCGTTGCAATAGATTGTTGCTGGTTTATGAGTTTTTCTTTACTTTTATTGATTTACGTCAATACTTTTGTGCGCGTGAACACATATATTTTGCAAAACGGGGCATTCGTCGTAACTTTGCACCGTAACAAACTTTACAACAATGGCAAACATGCAAACGACAAGCGCAGCAAGCGATGACAGTAAAACTAAGCATATACTTTTTGTATGTCTTGGAAATATCTGCCGTTCTCCTGCTGCTGAGGGTGTGATGAGACGGATGATTGACGATACGCCAGAACTTAGCGGCAAAATTTTCGTTGATTCTGCCGGCATCGGAGCTTGGCATGTGGGACAATTGCCCGACAGACGTATGCGCGAAACCGGAGAGAAACGTGGATATTCGTTCAATAGCAGGGCGAGACAGGTAAAAGCAGATGATTTCAGAACCTTTGACTATGTTTTTGCAATGGACAGTGAAAACATTGCCGACTTGAAACGTTTAGTCCGCGATGAGGAAAGCCTGGCCAAAATACGTTGCCTGGCAGACTTCTTGACGCAGCATCCTAAATACAAGACCGTTCCAGATCCGTATTATGGCACGATGAAAGACTTTAATGTTGCCCTCGATCTTATCGAAGATGCGTGTACGTCTGTTGCGGAAATGCTGAAAGACGGAAAATTGTAACTTCAGATTTGACCGGCAGTTTCTGCAAACTGAATATTACAGACTGTATGTTGTAGTTTTGATCGATGCGAAAAATGCGTATTAAAAATGATTAAAGTCGCAAATTTATACATAATCGAAACGCCACTTTAAGCAAATAAGCGTATCTTTGCAATATATTATAAAGATGTATAGCTAAGGATAATCAAAAACAAAATAATGTATAAGTGCCTTGCCATGCAGCCGTGTGGCAGGCAAAACTTAAAATCAAAACAAACAATATGAAAATCGAAAAGATTCACGCAAGAGAAATCCTCGATTCAAGAGGTAATCCTACTGTAGAGGTTGAAGTAACACTTGAAAATGGCGTTATGGGTCGTGCTGCCGTACCATCAGGAGCATCAACCGGCGAGAACGAAGCTCTCGAACTTCGCGACGGCGACAAAAAGCGCTATGGCGGCAAGGGCGTAGAGAAGGCTGTTGCCAACGTCAACGATGTTATCGCACCTGCATTGAAGGGTGACTGCGTGTTCAACCAGCGCGCGCTCGACTACAAGATGCTTGCACTCGACGGAACTCCTACAAAGAGCAAGCTCGGCGCAAATGCTGTTCTTGGCGTTTCTTTGGCTGCCGCTCAGGCTGCTGCTAAGGCTCTCGGAATGCCTCTCTACCGCTATATTGGTGGCTGCAACGCATACACAATGCCTGTACCTATGATGAACATCATCAACGGTGGCGCTCACTCTGATGCTCCTATCGCATTCCAGGAATTCATGATTCGCCCTGTTGGCGCTCCTTCTGAGAAGGAAGCAATCCGTATGGGTGCTGAAGTATTCCACGCTCTTGCTAAGTTGCTCAAGAAGCGCGGCCTTTCTACGGCTGTTGGTGACGAGGGTGGTTTCGCACCTGCACTTAACGGTATCGAAGACGCTCTTGAGAGCATCTGCCAGGCAATCAAGGACGCTGGATACGAGCCAGGAAAAGACGTTAAGATCGCTATGGACTGCGCTGCTTCTGAGTTTGCTACTTGTGAGAACGGCGAATGGTTCTATGACTATCGTCAGCTCAAGAGCGGTATGCCGAAGGATCCTAACGGAAAGAAGCTCACAGCAGCAGAGCAGATAAAGTATCTCGAAGAACTTATCACCAAATATCCTATCGACTCTATCGAGGACGGTCTTGACGAGAACGACTGGGACAACTGGGTTAAACTTACAGAAGCTATCGGCGACCGTTGCCAGCTTGTAGGCGACGACCTCTTCGTTACTAACGTTAAGTTCCTCCAGAAGGGTATCACAATGGGTGCCGGCAATTCTATCCTTATCAAGGTTAACCAGATTGGTTCGCTGACAGAAACTCTCGACGCTATCGAGATGGCTCACCGTCATGGTTATACAACCGTTACTTCTCACCGTTCTGGCGAGACAGAGGACACTACTATTGCTGACATCGCAGTTGCAACAAACTCTGGTCAGATTAAGACGGGTTCACTCAGCCGCACAGACCGTATGGCTAAGTACAACCAGCTAATCCGCATAGAAGAGGAACTTGGTGAAGTTGCTAAGTATGGCTATAAAAAATTGAAATAACAATTTGTAGGTGAAAACCTTGTAAATGTAACTTTTCTAAATATATATGAAGAGGTGGCTCGATGAGAGTCGCCTCTTTTTGCTTTTCTGCTTACACCAATCGTACTCTCAAAAAATAAAAACGGGCTGTTTTTCGTGCTAAAAACAGGTTTCTCCTTGATGCATGTCAATTAAAATGAGAAAAAGAATAAAAAAGATATTGTTCTTATTGTGTACGGACACAAAAACATGTATCTTTGCAACGTGTTCGGGAGAATACATTTTTCATAGGTTAGTAGTTTGATAGATTTAAGGTAAAGATTATGTTATTAGATTTTAAAACAATGACAACGTTGATGATCGTAGCCTTTGTAACAGCGATTAGCTTTATTGGCTACTTCAACAACAGAGTACATTAAAAGAATTGTTTTCAGGAGGCCGGTTTGAGTGATTCAAGTCGTCCTCTATTTTTTTTTGCAAATAATTATGGCATAAGGTCGTGATGATCTTGTCTGCCTTAAACATAAAAAAGACGAGCCCGCAAGGTTCGTCTTTTTTGTTTTGCATAAAGGCGCGTTGACAAAGAGTATGACTTTTCCTTTCCTTTGCGTAAGTAAAATTCTTACTTAAAAAACTGAATGACTGTAAATGTGTCTTTGGACATACTAAATGTAGGTAATTTGCGTGTTAGCATGACTTTCTTTTAAGGAAAATGTAATTTTATACGATAAAACATACAATTTCTTTTGCTTTGTTTGCAATATTTATTACTTTTGCCGTTGTGAAATAATAAAAGTTAAGGAACGGTGCTTGTTTTGTGATTTTTTATAAGCAAATATGAGAAACTGGGATGATGGAAAACAAGCAAAGGCAAAACAATGTCAAAAGAGAAAGACAAACATAAACAAACATTATATCAACGTTAAAAGCAAGAAGCGTATGAGAAGATTTACTTTATTAGGCATGGCAATGGCATTGGCCGTTACTGCAAGTGCACAATGGAACACAACGAGTGAACCGGTACTCCTTTCTGGAGATGTTCAAGGAACACACTCTCCAAAGGTGGTATTGACAAAAGACGGCAAGATGTATATCGCTTGGCGTACCGCTGCAAAAGTTGGCAATGCCCTTTGTTATGCATTTCCGCATTTGCAGTTGATTGACAAAGACGGAAATGCCATGTTCGGAAAGAACGGACTGGAAGTGTCGAAACACGTTTCCCCTTCATGGACCAGCGACTACTCTTTGGTAGCCACTTCCGACGGATGCGCCGTTGTAAGTACTGCCGATTCACGTTCGGAGGAAAGCGACAGCCTTGACCGTTACAATACTTTCACTCCAGTGTGGTATAAGATAGACCAAGAGCAGAATTATTTGTGGGGACTCGACGGACTGGCTCTTACTGACAGAATAAGTTCGCCTCTTACCAATACATATGTTGTTGGCGATGATGTGTGGATTCAGGACAACACCTCGTCATACACGGATGTCAATTATTTCAACCGCGTATCTCCCGAAGGCACGCTTGGCTTTGCAGAATCACAGAGTATATTCGGACAGATTCTTCAGAGTGTTGGAACGGATTTCATTGCTGTTAACAGCGGTTCTTATGGTCCGGAAGCCATGCGTTACACTCGCGACTGCGGCAAAGTATGGTCTGACCCCGTTACTTTTGCCACGAACAACTACGGCGGACACAGTCTGCATCCTTATGCGTTGAACTCTGACGGCAAAGGCGGATTCTATGCCACATGGGTAAGAAACATGGGAAGTTTCTCCCACATGATATGTACACAGCATGTTGACGCAGATGGTGACCCTACGTTTGGCCTTGACGCAATGGACGTGTATTCAGCTGAAGAACTCGACCACAACTATTGCACTCAGGCTGTAGACACAGTGAACAACAAGGCATTGGTATTCTGGGCACTTCAGGTTGGCGGTGGCAGGTATGACCTGCGCGCTCAGCTTTTCAACGAACAAGGCGACCGTTTGTTCGGCGATGAAGGAAAGATTGTCGCAACAAAAGGTGAAGACTATGCCGGATGGGCTTTCAACAACTATGGTCTTCTTCCTGTTGGCGATGGAGAATGGCTGGCATGTTATGCCGACGTAAGGGGCTGGCAAAAAGAATATCTTTATGTGGAACGTTTCGACAAGGACTGCAACAGTGTATGGAAAAAGCAGATTGGTGAATACGGACGCTTCGACGATATAGCTTTCCTCAAAGGCGACGATTGTTCTTATGTCGTGTTCATAACAGAAAATGAAGACGAATATGATATAATTAAAGGCGCCCGCATTTATGATGACGGTTCGTTCGAAAAGTCTTGCGACGGCATATCCGGTGTTAATGAAGGCAGTTCAGCAGTTGCTTCAGCTTCAATCTATAGTGTTGACGGCAAACTCGTGAAGACTGTAAGCGCAAGTGAACTTGACAATGTGTCGCTTGAACATGGAATGTACATTGTCAATATGAAAGACGTCAACGGCAAGACAAAGAGCATAAAAATCAGTAAGTAAACACAAGTCAAAATGAGAAGAATCATAAATGCAGGAAATGTGATACGCAGCATGGCTTTAGCCGCTTTTGTAGGACTAATGCCTTCTGAAGTTGCAGCACAAAGATATTTTACAGAGGACTTTGACTATGAGACAGGCGACCTCTATCAACAAGGACCGTGGTTAAAGTACGGTGCCGGAACGAAGACAAATGCGCTTAATGTGGGCGAAGGCAGCCTGACATACGAGGGATATTCTGACAAGACCGAAGGCAACTGTGCTGCTCTGGCCGACCTTAAGTCATGTTATTCACTTCAAGCGCCTATTGCCACCACTCCATTTACCGACGGCTCAGTATACATGAGCGCACTTATAAATGTGGAGAAAGCCGGCGACAGCAAGGATTGCCTGCAATTCGTAAGGTCGGCAAGCGGTGGTATAGTCGACAAAGGCTACGGTATGGCCGGCGGACGAATTTTAATCAAGGCCGGTGATACGGAAGGAACATTCAAAATAGGTATATGTCGAACCCGTATTACAGAGGCGTCTTTCTCTCCGGAGGAATATGAACTTAACAAGACATATCTGGTTGTGATCAAATATCAGTTTGTCGAAGGGGACAACAATGATGTTATAGCCCTGTGGGTTAACCCGACCGACTTTGAGACAGAACCGGAATCGCTTGCTGGCTCGTCGTCTTTCTCGTCGCAGGACATTCCCGATGTTGCCGGAATTGCCTTGACACAGAACTCGATGAAGAATGGCTCATGGCATGACATGAAGGTTGACGCCATACATGTGGCAGGTTCTTGGGCTGACCTCTTCAAGGAGTCGTCTGCCGAGGAGCCCGAAATAATGCAGCAATTGCCAAACAGAAACATTGTTGTGATAGAGAACTTCACAAATACGGGTTGCGGTCCGTGTGCCAAGTTCGCGCCTGTGCTTGACCAGGTAATAAACGAACGCTTGGGAGATGCAATCTGCATAAAGTGCCATGGCGATTATCCTGACAAGGCAGACCCGTTCTATCTTGCAGAGAAAGACAATCTGGACAAGAGAATAAGTTTCTATAACATAAACTCATATCCGAGTCTCATCGTAAACGGTTCAGCCACACGCTACACCCTAAGCACTTCTCTGCTGAATGACATGATTGACGGCGCGCGCCAAACGGACCAGGACTATGACATAGTTATAAACGGCAGTGTTGCCGACCACACGCTCACATTGTCTGGCGACGTGACTGCACGCAAAGACGTTGCCGATGCGTCCGCTCTTAGACTAACGGCAGTTGCACTGGAAGAATACTACTATTCTTCGTCAGGCTATTCAAACGGCGAGCATGAAATGCAGTACGTTGCAAAGAGATACATGCCCGACGGAGACGGAATGGCAATCGCCGACAGCATGGAGAAAGACAAACCGTATGCATTTAATTTCTCATGTGACCTTAGCTCTTTCTATGATGAGAGCCAGCTCGGAGTCGTTGCCTATGTGCAGGATACCGTATCGAAACTCATCGTTGCTTCGGCTTACATACCGAAGAAGGCAAAGAGCAGCGATTATGCAAACCTGCTGCGTGTTGACGATACGCCCGACTTTATCTGTACGCCCGACTTCTATGGCAATATCGTTTTCCGCAACGATGGCGAAAACGAGCTGAAGAGTGCCACTATAAACGTAGAGGTAAACGGAACGTCCCACACATATTCCTGGACAGGAAGTCTGTCGCGTCTTGAGAAGTTCACGTTCCCGACAGGTAGCATTACCGATTTCGCTCTTTCTACCGACGGCACGAACAACGTTGCAAAGGTATGGCTCTCCGATATAAACGGAACGACAAACGAGAGCAACGCCATTTCGGTTAACTTCAGCAACTCAATGCAGGCAAAAGGCGCTGTAAGAATGAAACTCTATACGGACAAGAAGCCTGAGGAAACCACATGGAAAGTGTTCAACTCGGCAGGTGACGTTGTGGCAGAAGGCGGCCCGTACACAGAGCAACGCCACAAGTATACCGAAGACTTCAACCTTACAAGTGATGATTGCTACTCTCTTGTCATCTACGATGCAGGTGGCGACGGCATAAGCAGCACCGCATACGGCAACGGCTACTATCAGCTTTACGAGTTGGGCCGCGACGAACTGGGCGACGAGACAATGACGAAGCTGACGCAAGGAACCTTCACTAACGCAGAGTGTGACATTGCTTTCAATCTTAAGGACGCTGACACTACACTCGGTATAAACGAAGTTAAGAGGAACAATAGTTCTGAAACGACAATTACCGTATTTGACGAGTCGGGAAAGACACTCCTCAACACAACTGTTGGCAAGCTTACTGAAAGTGACCTTCAAAGCCTCGGATATGGTGCAAAGATTGTCAAGTTCAACGATGGCAAGCATACTTACGTCAACAAATACGTGTTCAACAAGTAACAGTTGACTGTACAATACGATAAAATCCGCACGCCGTAATAAACACGGTTGTGCGGATTTTCTGTTTTTGTGCGGTTATTCCTCTTCAGACGAAACGGCCGGTGTTTCCGACAGGACCAGCCGCTGATATTCCGAAGGCGTCATTCCGTAAAACTTCTTGAAAGCGCGAATGAAACTAGCGGCATTTTTGTATCCAACGTCCTGATATATGGCTTGCATGGTATAGTTGGCATAACTGTCGCGGTCTGCAAGCTTGTGGCATGCTTCGCGAATGCGTCTCTCGTTCAGCAGCGTTTTGAAATTTTTGTTGTAGTTTGCGTTTATAACGTGCGACACGTATGTCGTGTTCGATTCCACCAGTTCTGCCAGAGTTTGCAGGTTCATGTCGGGATTGGATATAACGTTGATGTCCTCCATAAGAGTGTTGATGCGGTTCAAAAGCTTGCGCTCGTTGTCGTCGCTCATAGGCGGTGCTGCCTTTATGTCGCGTTCAAGCATCTCCCTGTTTTGTCTCTCGCTTTTTTCCATAGCCTTGGCTTTTTCTATGAGCAGCCGCTGGGCAAGAATGAGGCGGCGGTTCTTTCTTACGATGATAGCGGTCAGTCCGGCACTGAGTATCAGGAACAGTGCTATAGCGATTATGATGCAGATTTGCCATTTAATGCGTTCGTTCAGCAGTGCCACCTGGTTCATGTGCTCTCTGTTCTCGTATTCGCTTAGTGTATACCTTGCCTTGTAGAACTTCTTTATGTTGTATACCGAGTCGTTGAGGCTGAAATACAAGTTTCGGTAATTTTGCGCAGAATCGTATTGGTTAGTCTGGGCGTAAGAGTCAGCCATCATTTTGTAGGCGTTCACCAGCAGTTCCCTGCTTCCGATGCGCCGTGCCATTGCCATGCATCTTCGTCCCAGGGCGATAGCATCGCTGTTTCTTCCGCATCTGACATAGATATTGCCTATTTCGCTCATCTGAAACAGCACGTAGAGCGAGTCCATGCCTTTGGCCCGGGCGTATTGCCGTGCGTGTTCATGCTCATTTATGGCCTCGTTGTAGCGCCCTTCCGTGTTAAGTATGCGTGCGCGGCAGTACATTGTGTAATATTTGTGTTTTATTGAATCTTGCGGCACGCGCATTTTCTCGTACTCCTTGAGGTACTTCTTGGCCATTGTTGCGTTGTTCATGCGTGTATAGCATATGATAATGTTGCAGACAAACGAATACGTCAGCAGGTTGTTGCCAATTTCCTTCGCTGCTTTGTAGCCTTTGGTATAATAATACAGGCTTGCGTTATTGTCGCCGTACGTATCGTAAACGTTGCCGATATATCCCGTACAGGCAATGTAGTTTTTTTTGTTCCCCTCCTTTTCTGCCATAGCCATCGCCTTTATGTATAGTTCCAAAGCCTCAGGATATTGTTCGCTATAGTATTTCTCGTCGGCCATATCCCTCATTTCAACCGAATTCATCTTCCCTTTGGCACAGGTGTAAGATACGTTGAAAAACAATGAGAAGATAAGAAAAAGGAATGGGTGCAGGTGTTTCATATTGAGCTTCTTTGTTGTGCAAAGATAATATTATTCATGTAAATCGTTCTGAAAGCACACAAAAATGAAAGAAAAACGTTCGCATTTTATAAAATGTAAACGCAATGAGACATCAAAATAGCGTTGCTTGTTGCCGATAGCCTATCTTTGCAACAGAGGTCGGATGCAAGAAACGTTAAAGGGTAACGGCCATTCCGTTGCTGTCCCATTATTGAAAAAAATCCGTCAGGGGCGAAATGCAAAAACGTTATAGCGCAAGACATGATTTTACGACAAAACGATACAATACACAATATAAACGTTCAGCTTATGAAAAAGATTTCTACTCTCATTGCAGCGTTGGCCTTTACGGCAGTTTCAGCTTCGGCTCAGTGGCAACCAAGCGACACGGGTTACAAGATTGTTGCCCAAGACGGTCTTTATGGCCAAGGTAGTCTCAAGACGGTACGCACATCTGACGGCAAGACCGTTGTTACTTGGACCAAACACTCGGTGGGTCTGAAAAAGACAGACCCTGCAAGCGGCTATCATCTATATATGCAGACCTATGATGCAGCCGGCAATGCACTGTGCGGAAAGGATGGCAAGGAAATATCAGCCCACCGTACGCGCACTTGGCTTTCTGATTACAGTACGGTAGTGTCTGCCGACGGCAAAGTCTACGTTTCATATTCCGACGCAAGAAACGACTCTCTTAAGGAATCAGTTGAGAATTTCATCTATTGCTACACTCCTGAAGGAACACCGGTGTGGAGTGCAGACGGAGTGAAATTAAGAACGGTTACGACAACTGATAATAGCGAAATAGAGGACGTTCAGCCTCTGGTTTGCCTTAGCGGTTCCAACATATATACGATGATTGCCCATACTGAAACATACAATGTAAAGGCAGACTCTACAAACTGGACTCCAAGTCCTTGGTTCCCTGATGATGAAATGCCGGATTCGGTCAGCCAAAGCGATGAAAACTATCAGATAATGCGCTACAACGCCGACGGCACCGAAGCATGGGCAGAGCCTCTCATTGTTGCCTATTCTACGGCTTGGTTCTATCCTGCCGCCGACGGTAAATTCTATCTCCTCTACGTGAACAGCGGCTCTGGTCTCAGTGCACGTCTCATTGACGCAGACGGGAATGACGTATGGGAAAATCCCGTGACGGTTGAGAAAAACACCATAAGCGGTGGAATGTATACAAGTGAGCCTAGCGTCGTGAGCGACGGCAAGGGCGGACTTTACATGGCATACCGCACTTTGCTTTCATGGACAGGCTATTGCTCTATGAACCACCTTACGCCGGAGGGAACTGTATATGCAGATGAATTCCTGCCCAACGGCACACAGGACGGAAACACCGACTCTTCTGCTGAATTGGCAGTGAACGGCGACAAGACATTTGTGGCTTGGGGATATGTTGACACAAACAGTGCCCACACTTTGTGGGTGAACCAACTTGACATCAACGGCGACTATACATGGGAGGGCGACAGCCTGCTCGGTTATGCATACGACCAAAACGAAATGTGGGGATGTTCTCCTGTTAAGGTTATACCGCAATCTGACGGTTGGGTAATGCTCTATGCAAACCAGCAGAGCTACAACGCAGCGAATTTCTATGTATGCAAGATAGGAACCGACGGCAAGACCATGTGGAAAAGACAACTGGCAGAAGACGGCTTCACACTGAATTCTTATTCTGTAGTGTATGACGACAAAAACGCATACTTCTTCTATACATGTTCACAGGACAAGGATGATGACGGAAATACAATAGACGGACCTGGCGGTCTGCGCGTCATGTGCATCGATATCGCCAGCGACGGAACTACGGGCATCAATCCTTCTGTTGTGAACACAGCCAGTTCAAAGGCCATTTACAATGCCCAGGGCATGCGTGTCGGCAACTTGAAAACCAGTGGACTGTATATAATAAAGGAGAACGGAAAGACATATAAAGTTTTCTCAAAATAATCAAATCGTTATCGTGAAGCGTATGGAATGCAGTGGCGTTCCATGCGCTTCTTCATTGTCAGCTTGAATAATCATGAAAAGGCTTTTTCTGAATACAATCATGCTTGCCGTTGTTTGTTTCTCAGCGGCATCCCATACCATAGGCGTGGGAAACGTTAACCGGCAGCCCGGTGATGCAACGGAACTTTACGCTACGGGCAAGACGAACTGCAGTGCTGCTGTCAAACTCGATGCAGTGAAGCTCTCCCGATATGCCGGAAACAGTATACAGACGGTGCGTGTTTCTCTGCCAGCGACAAAACTTTTCGTCGATTCTGTCGTTGTGTGGGTGCGCTCTTCCCTCGACGGCGAAAACATTTCGCAAGGAAAGATCACACGCTTCTCAGACGATTATCCCTCCATTCAAGAGGGCTGGAACGAGGTTCCGCTTGCAGACCCAGTTGCTTTGACGGAAGCAAGTTCTGAACTGTATGTTGGCTACACATACTATCAGCGCACGAAGGTTTGTGCAACCCGCTGGATTCAGAACGACGGTGCAGTCAGTTCCTACGTAAAACTCGGCGCCGATGCCGAATGGCAGGAAAAGAAAGGTTACGACATTGCCGTTGAGGCAGGAGTTGACGGCAGTTCGATGCCAGCCAACGATGTGTGGCTTATGGATGCGCGAGGGCTTATTTCCGATAACGGGACACGCTGCATTGAAGCCCGCCTGTACAACCGCGGACAGCAGACTGCCTCAAGTTTGCGCTTCAGGATGGAAGGTTTGCAGTACAGCGGTTCTTCATTGGAATATGCTGACATTGCCCCCGACTGTCTCGACACGATAGTTTTCGACTTAAAGGGGGCTGACGCACTTTCGGCAAACGCCAAACTGAATCTTTCGCTCGAGGAAGTAAACGGCGTTGCAGATGTATATCCCGACGACAACACTGTCAGTTGTCTTTTCAACTACTTGCGTATTGTTCTAGTGGAGGAGTTTACAACAGAAGCTTGCCCCAATTGTCCGCGTGCGGCAGCTTATCTGCATGAGTTGCTGGAGAGTTCCGATGTAAAGATGAACATGGCTGTGGTTTGCCATCACTCCGGTTATCATACAGATTCCTTTACAACGCAAACCGATCTCGACTATGAATGGTTCTACAACGCTGACGGCGGTACATATGCACCCGCACTTATGTATAACCGCAAGTCTATGGGAACAACACCTGTGGTAGGAGCGTATAGCAAGGAAGTGATACAACAGTACATAAAGGCTATATCAAACGAGGAGTCTGCGCTTGCACTTGTTGCTGAGGCAACCGTTTCTGCCGACAACAAAACGATAACGGTTAATGTTAGCGGCAAGCGACTAAAACCTTTCGGCAATACAGACCAACGTGTAACGGTGTTCCTTACCGAAGACAACGTTCTTTCTGTAGACGGTCAGGCAGGCAGCGGCACTGATACATACTACCATCAGCACGTTATGCGCGGGATAAACTCAACATGGGGAGAGCCTGTATCATGGAATGGTGATGACTTTGAATATACTTGCACGTTCAACGTTGATGGGCAGTGGAAGCCTTCCGACTTGAAAGTTATTGCATCTGTTGGAGACTACGACAGTTCTTCACCCAACAACTGCCAGATAGAAAACAATGCCGTTGCCGTGCCGGAAGGATGGACCGACGGAATAGACCATGTCAGTGCAGACACGGTTAATGCGAAGCCTGTTGATTTCTTCACGTTGGGTGGGCAGCGTGTTTCGCGCCCACAAGCCGGCAGTATAATGGTGGTAAAGATGAGCGACGGAACGGTGAGGAAAACAAGAATGTAGACAGTCTGTAAACTGTCGAAAGTTATACGTTGATAAACGCTTCTGCATTGGCACGCGATTTGTGACCAATGCAGAAGCGTTTCTTTTATGCGTCAAGTGTTTCTATTGCGTTCTTTATGGCGAACGAAGCGTAGTATCCGGCCTGCAAGCGGCGGCTCTCACGCATAACGTTGTTGCGTAGCCTGAGATATTCATCGGCAGTCATTCTTTTCAGAATGCCGTCAAGTTCGTCAAGACTGTTGATGCAGATTCCCACACCGTGTGATGCAACGAAATCGGCAAGCGCCGCCTCTTTCCATATTATTACCGGCAGTCCGCTGCGAAGGTAGAAAGAAGTCTTGTGAGGGTTGTTCAGTTTCAGATACTCGCCGAAGTTTCCTTCGCACGACGTTACCGACGGACCGTCCCAAACCAATCCGAAATCACCTTGTACGTCTTTTATGAAATTGTCGCTCTGCATGAAGCCGTGATAGCAGAAGTGTTCCTTCCCTTTCACGGCATCAATGTCGAAGTTGCTGCCGTATAGTGCAACATCGTACGACCTTATGCATGTTCCCCATTCATAGAGGAACGCATTCTTGCGCTGTGTCAGGGCACCTGCGTATACAACGGTGTATTTTTTGTTTCTTGCCGCAGTCGCTTTCTTCTCCTCGGGCAGTGGGGCAGAAGAGAGATAGTCGAAAATGCCAAGTTGCATCAGTATTGATTTGCATCCGTGGTTTTCGAGCCATTTCTTCATCTTTTCGTTGTGGGCTATTACCACGTCGGTGTGGTTAAGCCGCTCTATCTCCTGGTCTACGGTAAGGGCCTTGCGGCGGAAACTGCCCAAGTCGTGAATCAGAGTAACCGTCTTTGCTCCGCGCAGATGCGCCATGTTGCAGACAAATGTGTAGTATTTTTTCAGCGGATACTGCAAAATCAGTATATCGCCTCTGTGCATTGAGAAGGGCGCCTTTATCACTCCTGCAAGATTGCGCAGGAAATGTACAACAGTATTGTTGCTTGTTGAAAAAGGTAAACCGATGTTCTTGCAGTGAACATCCTTTTCGGCGATTTTCTCTATGTCGCTTTTCGCTTTGTTGCCGGCGCTGGAAAGACCTCTGTAATTGCGGGAGATGTAACAGTACATGGTGTTGGTTTTTATGCTTTAGTTATTGTTTCTTTTGTTTTCGTTCATCTTTATACCGTGTGTCCTTGCGTTCTTTTGCTCCATAAGTTTACGGGATATTCTTGTTCTCGCGGTAAGGGCAGTCAAGGTCTAGGAAATGGAAATTGTGCTGCCTTTGTTCCGTCTGCTTCGGTATTGTCATGTAGTCACCGTATTTGTTCTTCAGATACGTATCGTAATGTTCAACTCCGAGCAGTGTCGTTCCTTCGAAATCATACGGCGTTGGTTTGCCAAGCGTTTCCTTTTGCATTGCCCCGTGTGAACCGTCGTCATAGTCGGCCACAAGGCGGCATGCGTCGAAGTCGTAGTTCGTCAGCAGTCTGCGTATCCTCTGCTGTACTCCCTGCATGGTGTAAAGCCTTCGGCACAGCAGCGGAATCCACGAACTCGGCCCGTGCCCGTGTTTGAAAGGGTCGCGGTGTATAAGATATAGCAAACGCTTGTAGTATTCGTAGAGGGCGAAATGCATTTTCCTGGCAATTATGTTTTCCGGCACTCCATCTATCGGGAAAACGTCTATGTATATGCCGCCAATGTATTTAAGGTGCATCCTCTCCACAAGCGTTGTTGAAGCATCCTGTATCTTGCCGAAGGGCAAAGGATATGAACTGTCGTCTTCGGCACAGACAAACTCGAACTGGCCGGGAAGCCATTCTCGGGCATGAGCCACGAGAGCGTTGTAGTCGGCGCGAGGCATGGCAATGTCAAGATCATCGTCCCAAGGGATGAATCCCTTGTGGCGTACTGCGCCAATCATTGTACCTGCCCAGATGTAATATCTTAGGCCGTGTTTGGCGCATGCAGCGTCAACAGCCTTCACTATGCGCAATATTCGTCTGTGCAGTTCGTCAATATCATAGTTTGCCATGTATCGTGCGCTGTGCTTTGGGTTAGAAAATGCTTTCAGGTATAAGCTTTTTTGCCTGGTTGAAGTCTTCAACCGTGTCAAGCTCAATGGAGAAAATGTCGGTTGTGTCTACAACCTTGAACATGTGACCTTGTGGAATTAGTCGTTCGAAGGCACGCTCGTAGAAGATGTCCACTTGCTTCTCACCTTCTATCATCTTTTCCAGTTCGTTGAACAGTGCCTCGCTGTATGGAGCAAGCATCTTTTCTATGCCAACAGACTCGCCAATTGCCTTGTCAATGCTGCAAACCTTGCTTATTTCAACAACTTGGTTTTCCTGGTCAGTGATTACCTTTATTTCTTCTTCGCCAAGTTTGTGGCTGTTTACTGCCAGGCAGGTTCCTTTCGTGTCGAGCAGTCTTCTGATTATGGCGCCGTCGAACAGTATGTCGCTGTCGAGCAACAGGAAATCACGCCCGGCCACTTCCTGTCTCGCCAACCAGAGAGAGTATATGTTGTTTGTTGTCTGATAGTCTTCGTTGTTGATGAACGTGACTTTGAGGTCAGGGTAATTTTCTTCAACGAAGGAGCGTATCATCTCTCCTCTGTAGCCTGTAACAATCACTAGTTCTTCAATGCCTGCTGCTTTGATACTGTCGACAGTGCGCTGCAACAAACAGCGTGTGCCCACAGTCAGAAGACACTTTGGACGGCTGTCCGTGAGCGGGCGAAGCCTTGAGGCCATGCCAGCGGCAAGAATCAGGGCTATCATAGGCTGAATTGTTTTGCTATCTTTAGAATCACGTCACACACGAGGCGGTTCTGCTCGCGTCTGCCCAATGTTATTCTCATGTGGGTGTTTATGTCCGGTTCGTTCATAAACTTCACTTTGTAGCTTTGTTCTGCGAACTCGTTCTGCATGGCTTCCTTCATCTCTATTGGATACTTGATAAGGATAAAGTTGGCTATTGACTTGTATACCTTGAAGCCGGGGAGAGCGCCGATTTCGGCTGTGTACATCTTGCGTGCCTCTTCCATCACGTCGGCAATGCAGCGGTAATGTGCGTCAGACTTTATTGCTGCTATGGCAACTTCCTCGGAGAGACGGTCGTAACCAAGGTATTTGTTGGCATAGCGACTGAAGCGCTGCATCGTGTCGCCGTTTCCGATATATCCGAATCCCCAGCGAAGGCCGGGAAGACCGTAGAACTTTGACAACGTGCGGCAGAAGATTATGTTCGGGTATTTGCTTATAAGCTTCTTGATGTATTCGATGTCGGAAGTTACGTAAGAGGCGTATGCTTCGTCAACGAGCATAACCGATGTTTCAGGTATCATCCTTACGAGGCGTTCCAACTCGTCGGGTGTCAGTCCGTTGCCTGTGGGGTTGTTGGGAGACGCTACGAGAAGAATCTTCGGGTTCTCTTTTTCAATCATTTCCTTCAGTCCTTCAAAGTCGTAAGCAAAGGAATCGTCTGTTTCATAAACGGGGTATAGCATTGTCTTGCCGTTCACTTCGTCGGCTATCGACTTGTAGTACCACCAAGAGAATTTTGGTATGAACATTGTCTTGTTGCCGTCTTCCTGTGTGAGGAAGAAGTGAACCGCCATCTTCAGCAGGTCTTCTGCACCGTAGCCCAGTATTATCTGCTTTTCGTCAATGCCGTATTTTTCCGACATGAAGTCAGAGAAGATGCTTTTCTTTCCTTGGTCGTATATTCTGGTGTAGAATGCCAGCTTCTTTGCATCGAAGTTGTTCAGCGCATCCATAACCTCTTGTGAAGGACTGAAGTTAAACTCATTCCTGTCAAGGTAATTTAAGTTTGTATGCATTTTTGTTATGTTTTAATTGCAAAGGTAATATAAAAAACTGAGTGTTGCCGTGCATTCAGCTATATATATGTTTATATGGCTGTTTGATTGGGATTTCAAGCGTTTTCGCGTTGCTTATTTCCACAGTTTTTTCATCAGGCGTCTGAAGGCAGAGCGGCGGTATTCTCTTCTCACCTGCGGTAGCAGTTCATGGTAAGAGCGTTTCGTGTCGAAGACCAGCGTGCCGTGATAGTTCTTCTCTTTAATCGGAGTCATGTAGTTGCTGCCGTACTGCGTTTCCAAAAACAGTTTGTATCCCTTGGGCACAGGCACTTTGATGTTCTCGAAGTCAATCCAGACAGTTTCGTCGAAGATATGCTTCGGAAACATTATGTCGTCGCCGCTGAACGACAGTTCAGCCCAGCATTTTGCCTCTTCATCTTTTATGCTTCTGAGCTGTTCCTCGCTCTCGCGGTATATTTCTGTCCATCCCTTTCTCCATACCTTGTATTTGCAGCGGTATTTGCGGAACAGCAGGCCGAGCCTTCCGGAAGAAAGGATTGCCGTGTTCTTTGCTTTCAGGAAGCGTTGTATGCGGCGCGTCTGACGAATGATGTTGCGGCGGCGCAGAGGATCGTCGGGAGCGTTGTCAAGCACGAATATGTCGATGAATATGCCTTGGTTGAATGGTTGGAAAGAGTCAGACGGGCGTATCGCCGCGGTGTCGCTTCTGCGAAGTTGCGCATGTCCGCGGAAATAGTCTTTGTCAGTGTATGCTGTCTGCATGAAGTATGGATACTGAAAATACGCCGGTGCGAGTTCAATCATGCGGTCGTAGTCGGCGCGTGGCATCATGACATCCACATCGTCGTCCCACGGAATGAATCCTTTGTGGCGTACAGCCCCGAGCATCGTCCCGCCGTCAACCCAGCAATGCAGCTTGTTGTTGGTGCAGAACTTGATGAATTGTGACAAAAGGTCTATTTCCACAGCCCAAACCTGCTTCAGTTCGTGGGTTACGAGAGTGCCGTTTCTGTTTTCCTTCTTCGTGTTGAATGTGGCTTTGTCAAAAGAATAAGGCGCATTGACGCGTGTTGACGGTATTTCTTTAGTCATTTCCTTAGCATTGGCTTTTTGGCGCGGGTATTGTTTGCCCGCACCTTTCTACTTGTTGATGGTTATTTTAAATATGTCTTTGTTCCTTTTTTGTCGTGTTGAGCGGTATGTGTTCCTCTTGGCTTTATTGTTGCCGCTTTAGCGTGAACTGTGCCGTCTGTATCATAGAGAAGGCATATTGGCGCAGCGGCTCGAAACGTTTTGCCATGTGCGCTTCGCGCAATGTCCCGTCGGGGCGCACGTCGTAGCAGAACTCTTTGCCTGTCTTGTGGTTCAAGACATACATCTTGTCTTTGTCGCGTGCTATTATCTGGTTGTCGGCCGAATAGAATGCCATTTGCCTTTGATGTGCCAGCAAGTCCTGTCCGAATCCCTCGTAACTGTAGCTCATGTTCAGCAGAGACAGCAGCGTTGGCATCAGGTCAACCTGCAAGGCGAGTGAGTCGTAGCGCATTGTGGGTATTCCGGAGCCGAAAATGAACATCGGTATATGGTTGTATGATTCCGGAACCTCCGTCGACGGATTTCCCACCAGCTTTCCGTGGTCGGCAAGCACAACGAACACGGTGTTCCTGTACCATGGCTCCTTTTTCGCTTTCTTTAGGAAATCGCCTATCGCCCAGTCTGCATATTCCACAATCTGCGTTTCCGGTTCGCCCGTCTTGGGCTTGAAATAGGGCGGAATGACGTAAGGCGGGTGGTTGCTTACGGTAAGCAGCGTGGCGAAGAAAGGCCTGCCGCCTGCTGCACGGCGCGAGATGTTGTTCAGTGCATAGTCGAAAAGGAAATGGTCTGACACTCCGAAACTGTTTACGACCTCTGAGGCGGGATAGTTTTCCTGCGAGAAAATCTCGTCATAACCGTTGGTCGTGAAAAAAGCCTTCATGTTGTCGTATTGAGCCTCGTGTGTCATGAAGAACATGTTGTGGTATCCCAGCCGTTTCAGCACTGTCGGTATTCCCGAACGGTGTGGCGTTACCGTTCCTTTCATCAGGTTTCTGAACATAAGTGCGGGAAGGGAGTACAGTGCGGCAGTCATTCCGTGGTTTGTGTGAATGCCGGCGCTGTAGCAATGCGTGAATGCAAGCGAATGGTTGTAGAGTGAGTCTAGTGTTGGCGTAAGGCTCTCGCGTTGTCCGAACGTTGAGAGAAGATTCGCCGACATCGATTCCATAAGTATAACCACCACGTTCCGGCGTATTGGCTTGCCTTCTTCCGTTATCTGTCTCAGCAGCACATGACTGCTGTCGACTGGCGCTGCGTTGCCGATGCCCAGGTAACTGCGTGCCATCTCAACGGCCTCGTTGTCGGGCATAAGGTGCAGTTCGCGGTTCTCCTTGCGCATATCGTCGAGCGCGCTCGTCAGCAGGTTGAATGCAGGACTTATCCCAAGCTGGTTGAGGAAAGGGTCGTTGCAGTAGTAAGCCTGGCTTATCTTTATCGGATTGTAGCCCCTGCGCCCGCGTATGCCGAACAGACACGCTCCTATGAGGCATGCCGAGACTGCCAGATAAAGCATCCGCGTGGTTGCGCCAGTGTGTCGGCTGAAGGTAAGGCGCGCCTTCTTCCTTGCCTCTTCCATGCGCTTGTCAATGCTCCGCGTGAACTTGTTGACGCATATCACGTAGAGTGCGGTGAAGATGAAGTAAAGGGAAATGTGCAGGATGTATGACTTTTCCTGGAACACCATGCCTGCTGTAGTGGCGGCATAGCCGAACCATTCGAAGATGGACGAGTTTATGTTCTTGAAGAAGTACTGAAAATACGGCGTGTTGGCGGCAGAAATCATGAACACAAGGGCAAAGAATGCGAAGAACCACCATTTTGCCGCAGTGCGCAACCATCGTGGCGTATAGCCGGCCGCGGCGGAAAGGAGCAGCACGGCAAGCGGAACTATCAAGACGTAGCAGCCCACCACGTTGTCGAACCATACTCCTATTGCAAACGCCTTCAGGACGCTTGCGCCATGGTCGGTTATCATGTTGTGGAGGCTTGCGAATTCTGTTAGGCGGAACAGTGACGTTACCGCAAGTGACATGGCATGTATGCCCAGTAGCCATCCTATAGTGAGGAGGAACCGCTTGTCTGATTTCATCTCTTTAGCTGACAGTAAAATTTCTTCGTTATCGTGCATCCTTTTTCCGCATAAAACAGTGTGCGGTTTGCCGGTAATGTTTCATGAAAGTATTAAATATTGCAAAGATAATACAAATGATAGAGAAAGAACGTATTTTTCTCGTATTTTAACCCTGTTAAACAAAAAGACTGTCTATCTTTGCATCAAACAAGCCGCCCCGTGTGCGGCAATGGCAAGAAATAATGTTCCTAACGGCAATGAAGCAGTTCCGCCTTTCAGTTATTGTTGCACTTGTTCTCCTGTCGCTTCCGTTTGATGCGGCTGTGGCCCAGAACGCCGTGTTTGGCAGTGGCGTGAAACCGGAAGAACGTGAGGTCGACATGGACAGCCCTACGTTTGTGCCGATGGTAAAGGTGGGCAAGGTGCTGCACGGCAAAGACAGCATACAGTATGTGGCGCTTAACGACGTGTATGTGTATCCTCCGCAGACATTCAGCAGTGCGAAGCAGCGGCAAAAGTACAACAGACTGGTTTACAACGTAAAGAAAGTGCTGCCCATTGCAAAGGAAGTGAACCAGATAATAATAGAAACCTACGAGTATCTGCAGACGCTTCCGAACAAGAAGGCAAAGGATCGCCACATGAAACTCGTTGAGGAGTCGATAAAGAGGGAGTACACTCCGCGCATGAAGAAGCTTACGTTCACGCAGGGCAAACTGCTCATCAAGCTTGTCTACAGGGAGTGCAGCTCATCTTCCTACCAGCTGATAAAAGCTTTTCTCGGTCCGATACGCGCCGGTTTCTATCAGGCTTTTGCGTGGACATTCGGTGCGAGCCTTACGAAGAAATACGATCCTGAGGGCGACGACAAGGAGACGGAACGTATAGTGCGCCTGGTTGAAAGCGGACAAATGTAGATCCTTGAAAAAACATAACTTCAACAAAAACGAAAGTCACTGCCTTTTCAATTGAAAGGAAGTGACTTCCGTTCTTTTTTCACGTTGCTCTTGTTTGGCTTGCCGCAAGTTTATTCGTCCAGCGAGAAGTCAAGCTGTTTTTTCTCCATGTTGGCGCGTGCCACTTTAATGCGTATCGGGTCGCCAAGCTGGTATTTGTTGTGATGCCTGCGCCCTATGAGGCAGTAGTTCCGCTCGTCAAAGTCGTAGTAGTCGCCGCTCAGGTCGCGCAGAGGCACCATGCCCTCGCAGTGGTTTTCGTCAATCTCGCAGTAGATGCCGTAGGACGTAAGGCCGCTGATGTGAGCGTCGTATACGTTCCCTATCTTGTCAGACATGAACTCAACCATCTTGTATTTTATGCTGTCGCGCTCTGCGTTCTGTGCAATCTGCTCCATCTGGCTGGAGTGTTCGCACAGTTCTTCGTAGTGTTCCTTGTTTGCACTGCGCCCGCCGTTCTGGTATCTGGTGAGCAGACGATGCACCATCGTGTCGGGATAGCGGCGGATAGGACTTGTAAAGTGGGTGTAATAGTCGAAAGCCAGACCATAGTGGCCAATGTTGTGGATGCTGTATTTTGCTTTCATCATAGCCCTCAGGGCAACAGTCTCCACAACCTTCTGTTCCTTCTTCCCCGCACACTCGTCTAGAAGAGCGTTGAGGCTGCGCGAGATGGCGCCCTTTGTGCCTTCCGTCTTCACCTTGTAGCCGAATTTCACCACGAACTGCCGCAGCGTTTCGAGCTTCGTCGGGTCCGGCTGGTCGTGGATACGGTAGGGCAGAGTCTTTGCCTGTTTGCCCTTGGGTACCTTTGCCACGCTTTCTGCCACAGTGCGGTTGGCAAGGAGCATGAACTCTTCAACGAGTTTGTTTGCGTCTTTCGACTTCTTGAAATAGCAGCGAACCGGCTTGCCTTTCTCGTCGATGTCGAAGCGTAGCTCCTCGCGGTCGAACTTTACCGAACCGTGTTTGAATCGCGCGGCGCGCAGTTTTTTCGCCAGACTGTCGAGCATGACGAGCTCTGTGGCGTACTCGCCTTCGTATTCCTTGCCTTTTGCCGGTGCGGGCGCAGGTTCGCCGGTTCCGTCAACCACGCCGTTCTTTTCGAGAATGTCCTGCACTTCCTCGTAGGCGAAGCGCCGGTTGCTTTTTATCACGCAGTGTTTCAACCGCCAGCGCAGCACTTCGGCATCTTCGTTCATGTCGAAGATAACGCTGTATGTGAGCTTTTCCTCGTTTGGACGCAGTGAGCATATGTAGTTGCACAGGCGTTCCGGCAGCATCGGTATTGTGCGGTCTACAAGATAAATGCTCGTGGCGCGCTTCACCGCCTCCTTGTCGATTACCGACCCCTCGGTAACGTAGTGCGACACATCGGCGATGTGGACGCCAACCTCCCACAAACCTTTTGAAAGTTGCCTGATTGACAGAGCGTCGTCGAAGTCTTTCGCATCGTGAGGGTCTATCGTGAATGTCGTTATGTCGCGGAAGTCCTCGCGTTCCTTCAGATCCTCCTCGGTTATCTCAGCCGGAATCTTTTCTGCCGCCTCTTCAACGTTTTTGGGATACTTGTACGGCAGTCCGTATTGCACCAGTATCGTGTTCATTTCGGCGTCGTTGTCGCCGGTCTGTCCCAGCACGTCTATCACCTCGCCAATCATGCTCTTGTTGTCTTTCGAGGGCCATTGCGTTATGCGCACCACTGCTTTGTTGCCCGTTTTCCCGCCTTTCAGCTTGCGCTTGGGTATGATGACGTCGTGAACGAAGATGTTGCCGTCTGAAACGAGGAAGGCAAAGTCTTTGTCAACGCGCAGCTTTCCTACGAAGGTGTCCTTTGCACGTTCAAGGATGTTCGTTACCATGGCTTCGCGTATATGGTTCTTTCGGCGTGCCATGAACGTGAACTGGACTTTGTCGCCGGTGAGTGCGAACATGGAGTTGCGCTCAGCCACGAAAATGGGTGCGGCACCGTCGTCGGGCACCACCGTGTTCTTTCCGTTTGACTTGCGCTGGAATGTTCCCTGCTGCACCTGTCCGTTCATGTTCAGCTGGTAAGCGTTTTCGCCCTTGCGCACGAGGAAATCGTCCCATGCCATTTCTTCCATTACGTCTACGGCAAGCATTTTTGCCGGATGGGTGTCAAGGTGCAGAGCACGGAATATCTCCTTGAAACTATGCTTCTTGTCGGGGTTCTCAACGAAGTAGTCTTGTAGCTTTTCAGCCATCTGCTTCTTGTTTATCCGTTTGTTCTTTTTTCCGCCTTTTGCCATAATAGTATTCTTTTGTGCTTTCCCGTTTTGCCTTTTGCCATAAAATACTTCATGCTTGCGGGAAAGGTGTTTTTTTCCTTATGCGAAGATACGAAAAAAAAACGTTCAGCGGTTCGCCTTGTCTGCTTTATAAAATAGTTTCCCGAAAAAAAGATAAACGTGAAGGTTGTTTTGTTTTAAAAGGAAAAGCGGCGAACGAAATCTCTTCCGTTCACCGCTTCCGTTGTCCCAGGCGGATTCGAACCACCACTGACAGAACCAAAAACTGTAGTGCTA
>CAVAPC010000015.1:0-50467 GCA_963590505.1 uncultured Alistipes sp.
ACATCGTGCATTTCCATACCGTGCCCGACAAGATTTGTCTGATCATTCAGATGCCGGTACTGCTATTGGCATTGCTGGGCAGAAAGAAGATTGTCATGCACATCCACATGGGAAACCAGTTGGAGGACCATACCCGCAACCGCCTTTTCATCTGGTGCCTGAACCGCGCCGACTGCGTGGTGCTGCTGGCCAAGAAATGGCAGGACTTGTTTGAGGTGCTGTTTCCATCGGTGAAGGCAAATACGGCAGTCATCTACAACGCCTGTGCACCGACGCCTGCCGTAGACTACTCCGTCAAGGAGAAGAGCATTATCTTTGCAGCGTTTTTGAATGAGAACAAGCATCCCGACTTGCTCTTGAAGGCGTGGAAGACACTGAAGAACGATTATCCCGACTGGCACGTCACAATTATGGGCAACGGCGAAGTGGAAAAGTACAGCCGCTTGAGCCATGAGATGGGGCTGGACGACAGTGTGATCTTCACCGGCTATATCACTGGCAAGCAGAAGGAATACATCTGGAACAAGGCGAGCATCTACTGCATGTGCTCCCGTCACGAGGGATTCCCAATGGTGGTACTGGAGGCTTGGGCACGGGGCATCGCCGTGGTGACGACTCCCGTGGGCGGTCTGCCCGATGTCATCGAGGAGGGAAGGAACTGCCTTACCTTTCCGTACGACGATACGGAGGTTCTGACCCGGCAACTCAAACTGCTGATGGACTCTCCCGAACTGCGACGGAATATGGCAGAGTTCTCGAAAGTCTTTGGCGAAGAGAAATTTGCGCCCGAGAAAATAAACGAGAGTGTTGAGGATTTATACGAAAAACTATTGTCTCAATGTTGAAAATCTTGATCAACGCATACGCTTGCTCTCCCGGCATGGGGAGCGAGCCGGGGATGGCGTGGAACTGGGTGGTCAACCTCGCCAGACACTGCGAGCTGTACATCATCACTGAAGGGGAATTTCGGGAGAAGATAGAAGCCGCGGTGCCCACTTTGGAACAAGGCAAGAACTTGCACTTCTATTATAATCCCGTTTCTGCCAAGATTAGGGAAATGTGCTGGAACCAGGGCGACTGGCGGTTCTACAAATATTACCGGGAATGGCAGTGGAAGACATATCTCATGGCGAAGGCCATTTGCCAAAAGGAACATATTGATGTGCTGCATCAGCTCAACATGATAGGTTTCCGCGAGCCCGGGTATCTCTGGAAATTGTCGAAGGAGATTGGCGTGCCTTTCGTGTGGGGACCAGTGGATGCCAAGGACAAGTTTCCCATTGCTTACCTAGATGGGGCAAGTCTGAAGATAAAGCTTTTCATGCGTCTGAAGAACTTCTTGACATGGATTCAGTTGAGATGTTCTTCACATGTTCGGCAGGCAGCACGCCAGGCTTCGGTTGTCTTTTCTGCCTCCTCCAATTCGCAACGTTCCTTCAAGAAATACCTGGGTGTTGTTTCGCCTATGCTCAATGAAACAGGTTGTTATGTTCAAAATCATCCGTTGGCGGATAAGTCGCATAAGCATACTTTTGATGTACTTTGGGTTGGCAAGTTGGATTTCCGCAAGCAACTTGCATTGGCTTTAAGGACTATAGCCGCAATAGACAACAAAAATGTTAGATTTCATATTGTAGGTGGAGGAGATGCAGAACTGTATCGGCAGTTGGCGATGGACTTGGGTATTGCAGACATGTGTGTATGGCATGGAGTTGTGAGCCATGAGCAGGTACAAGTTCTGATGCAAAAGTCAGATGTCTTTTTCTTTACCAGTGTGGCTGAGGGTACACCGCATGTTGTGCTTGAGGCAATAGGAAATAATCTTCCTGTCGTTTGCTTTGATACATGTGGCCAAGGTGATTCCGTTAATGACAAGGTCGGCCGCAAGATACCTCTCTCCAACCCCATGCAGTCGGTGCGTGATTTTGCCAAGGTGCTGACAGAACTGGAGCGTAACCGGGATTTGCTCAGACTGATGTCGGAGAACTGCAAACAACGGCAGTTGGAATTGTCTTGGGAAGAGAAGGCGAAGACAATGGTGGAATGGTATGAGAAGGTAAAATTTGGTGGTAAGTAGGATGGAATGACGGCATAGACGTGTTGCTGACACTATACATTAAATCACCCGGCTATTGGATCCGAAACTGGATGTTCCCAATAGCCGGGTGATTTATTTTTGTGGAGTAGGGGAGAAACTTGACTCCCCCTGTACGTGGATAACTTACTTTATCATTATCTTCCTCACTGTGCCGTTGCCGTAGCGGACGATGTTGAGGCCGCTTGCAAGAGCAGTGCGGGATTTACCGTCGATGGAGTATATTCCCGTCACTTTGGCAGCGTTGTCGCAGGCGGTGTCCTTTATCGACGTCGGTGTTTCTGCCAGTGCCGTCAGTGCCAGAATGGTTGGGCGAGCGCAGGTCTTCGAGAATGTAACGCTGCCGAGAGCCTTCTCTTTGTCGAGCGGAACGGTTATCTCATAAAGGCAGAATTCTTGTCTTGAGTCTATCGCGTCCGTCTGACCGTAGTATCTGCCGGAAGTGAGTATTCGTCCGAGACTGTTCACTGCATCGTCGGCATCTTCCGTCTGCTGATACCAGTCGGGCACGGTGAACGATACCGCAGTGCCTGTCGTTCCGTCGGTATATTTCGGTGTGGCCTTGACCACTGATTTTCCGTTGGCGCTTACTGCAAGACAATAGAGCGTCTTGCCCTGTATGCCGTCGTCCACTTCCAGTTCATAGTCGGATGTTGAAGTCATTGTCAGCGCATTGTTTGCGGTATAGTCGGCAAGCTGATACGTTATCCCTTCGGCTGAAGTAACCGTGCGGTCGTCGCCCGCCAGTGCACCGCTTTCCTGTATGCCTGTAGTGTAGAACGTATATCCGTCGGTGTCGATAGTGCCCGTCACGTGGCTTGCCGACGGCTTTTCTTCCGCTATCACATCGGCGTTGAAACCCTTCGTTACGGTGAGCTGCTTCATCTCTCCCGATATCGGCTCCTTTATTTTCCATGCCTTGTCCATAAAGGCGAGACGGTTGGTTATGAACGTCTTCAGCGTGTTCACCTTGTCGCTGAACGTGCCGAAGTGGTAGTTCCATGCCTTGTTGTCGCGCTCCAGCGCTCCGCTTTCCTGAAGCACTGTTGCCATAGAGTCAATCTTCGCCGTGATGAAGTCTTCCGAATAGTTGCCCTCGCGGCGTTCCGTCCAGCGCTGGCGCAGTTCCTGCACATAGGCAGGGTCTTTCATCAGTTTGTACCAGAAGAATGGCACGAGCTGCTGGTCGGCGGAGGCCATCAGGTCGTTGCTCTTGTATCGCCACGACTGCACGTTGGCGGCATCGTAGTAGTTTGCCGTTCCATAGGCGATGTTGAAGTCCCACAGTGCCGTTTTCCATTTGGCGTCTGTTCCCAGCTTTGCAGCATGCGTCTCGCTGTATTTGTACATAGGAGAGCTCAAGCGGTAGGCATCCACGTTGTTCGAGAACTCCTGCGCAATCTGGAAGTCGATGAACGACTGCACGTCGATGTATTTCCTGTATCCGTTCTCGCCCGTGTAGTCGGTTGCGGCGAACGAACTTTCCATGTCTTCTATCGCGTTGCCGATGGCTTCTTCCACTCCCGCAGGCAGGTCGGCAAAGTCGTCGTACTCCGGTTCCTTGTATTGGTAAGCCACAGTGCGGTTGGTGTATTCCTGCCCTGTGCTGCTCACGGGGTGGTGTTTCGACACGTAGTAGTGGTCTTCGTCCTTGCGGTCAATCTCCACGTGGAAGTCGCCCGTCAGGTCATCTTCCGTCGGGTCGTCAAGGTTCAGACGGTACTTTCCCTTAGTGGCACGTTCCGACATGATGTATATTCCGTAGTAGTAGCCGTCGAGCACCACCTCGCAGAATTTCATGTGCGGAGCGAACGAGCTACCCCCGCGTGCCAGTTCCATTGTCAGCACGTCGCGCATGTAGCTCATGTCTTCCCATGGGGCGAGCATTGCCCAGTCGTTGTCCTTTCCCATTCCCATTATCGACACCTTCGCCTTCTTTGCTTTAAGGCTGTCTGCCGTCAGCGGACGGATGGAGAACGGTTTCTTGTCAGAGCCGGTGAACGACGTGTTGCCTCGGTATTTTATTGCAACGGGTCCTTCCCAGTCCACCGTCTGTGTTGAGTGGGTTAGGGTGTCAAGATAGTTGTGCCCGTCATTGTTGTCGATAATCTTCATCGTTGCCAGCACGCGGTTCTCGCGCTCTATGGTCTGACCGTTTACGTTGATGAATACAAGCGGCAGTGTCGTTTCTGTGAACGTCACGTTGCGCGACGGTCTGAAGTTGTTTGGGTCGGTGTCCTTTCCGGCAACCGGCAAAACTGTCGATGCCAGCAATGAGCCGAGGAGTATTGAAGAAAGCATATACTTTTTCATACCAATGGATTTTAGTGTGCTTGTTGTTAAGATGTTGTTTGTGTGTTAGGCAGAAGTTGTCTGCCGTATACAATATGCAAATTTAGCAATTCATTTTCAAACCGATATATGTTTTTCTTCCTTTTATGCCAATAATATGACAGTGCGCAGTCAATTGGCGTTACCACTGTAAATGATTTCTCCCGGCAAGGCACTTATTTCAGTGCGTTTGTCGGGAGAATTTCTTTATTGGACTTTTGTCCTTAACGTTTATAGTCGTATGTCACTTTTTCTTTGACACGCGTTTTGAAGTCTTTATCGCATTAACGGGGCATACGTGCTGGCACAACAGACAGCCCACGCACTTCGATCCGTTTACTCGCGGCTTGCGGTCTTCGCCGAACGTTATTGCCTGGTGACCGCCGTCGCTGCATGAGATGTCGCAGCGCCCGCAGCCTATGCATGCGTCTTTGTCGATGAGCGGGAAAACCACAGTGTTGCGGTCCATTGCCGACGGCAGGACGAAGTTTTGCAGTTCCTCGCCGATGATGTGGTTAAGGTTGTCCAGTCCGCGGCTTGCAAGATACGTCTGCATACCGTCGATAAGGTCGTCGATGATGCGGAAGCCGTATTGCATCACGGCGGTGCACACCTGAACGTTGGTGCATCCCAGCTGCATGAACTCCAGTGCGTCGCGCCATGTCTCAATGCCGCCAATGCCGCTTAGCGGAGTGTTGCCGAGAATCGGGTTCTTCGCCATTTCCAGGATGAAGCGCAGTGCGATGGGCTTTATGGCGCGGCCAGAATAGCCCGATATGGTGCGCTGACGGGAAACCATCGACGAATCGCTCATCGTAACGCTCTTTATCGTGTTTATTGCCGAGATTGCGTCTGCACCGGCAAGCGCTGACGCCACGGCGGGAGCGTTTATCTGCGTTATGTTGGGCGTCATCTTTGCTATGACGGGGATGTTTACGCGGTGCTTCACGTATGATGTGTAGTGCATCACAAGTTCTATGTTCTGACCGACGTCGCTGCCCATACCTTCCAAGCCCATCTGCGGACAGGAGAAGTTCAGCTCCACGGCATCCACCCCGGCTTCTTCAGCCATGTGTGCCAGTTGTGCCCAGTCGCTCAGCGTCTGTCCCATGATGCTCGCCACAACAATTTTCGTCGGGAAGTCCTGCTTCAGCCGTCTCAGAATGTCGAAGTCCACTTCGGCAGGGTTCTCGCTCAGCTGTTCCATGTTACGGAAACCGTAGAAGCGGCCGATGTCTCCCTGCTCGCCAACAGAGTCGAAGCGCGGTGACACTTCGTGTATGTCCTCCAGGCAGATGGACTTGTAGTATACTCCTGCCCATCCTTGACGGAAGGCGCGTGCCACCATCTCATAGTTGGTGCATATTGCCGACGAGGCAAGGAAGAACGGGTTTTCGCACTTTATTCCGCAGAACTCTATCGAAAGGTCGGGCTTTGTCGCTTTCTTCGCGCTTCCTGTCTCTTCTTTGCTGTCGGCAGGAGAGCTGCATGGGCATTCTGCGTACTGTTCCTTCAGTGACTGTGCTATTTCTCTTATTCTTATTGGCTGGTCGTAGTGTATGCATGCTTTCTCTGCGGCATGCAGGTCATCTTCCGTGCATGCGGCAATCCATTTAGCGGCATTCTGGCTATTGTCGAATCTTATGGCGCGAAGCATTCTTGCCGGGTCGCCGTTGGGACATGCCGCCGTGCACGGTGCGTTTTCGCAGAGCAGACAGCGTGATACTTCTTCTTCGTAATGTGTACTTTTCATAATGTTTTTGTTTAATAAGGGCGGCTCATAGGCTGCCAACGTAAATATGCTTTAGTTCAATGCAAATATAAGAAAGTTTTCCGAACTTCCGTAAAAGTTGTCAAAATTTTAATTGTTTTTTAGATGTGGGCATTATTTATTTCTTATGTTCATTTCTACAAATTATTTTCCCAATACCAATGTTTTGGCGTTTGCGGTCGCCTTTCAGAAGTTCAGTACAACTATTAACACACAATTCCGCACATGTTTATAGCGCATTGTGGTGAACTTTCAGTCTACCCTTGTTCCCAACACACCAACTCCGGGTTACGTCCGTTGCTTCGCGCCGTCGTCACCCCGGGCTGTTATGTTGCGCCCTTGTAGGGCTGGGTGTACAAAAATCATTTGAAAGCAGAACAAAGGATAAAGACAAGCCCAGTGTTTCCTCAAAAGCATATAAACATTGCATTTCAATGCCTTACTGCGTCAGACATTTTTTTCGGGCACTAACAATCTATTAAAGGACAATTTCGTACGCCTTAATGCAAAACAGCATAATCAAACCTGTATTTGGAAGAGTGCGGGATAGTATTTGCCACCCTCTCTAACGCGATGAGGCGGGGAATCACGAAAGTTCTCCGCCTCAATGCGTTTATGTCTTTACACCTGCCTTAATTCGCTGTTGGCGTGAAGCGCAGGGTGTAGGAGTAGCTGCCGCTGCCGGGCAGATACTGCGATGGTGTGCTCTCGCCGCACGAACCGTTGCCCACACCGCTGATGGCGGCATCGAAGTGGGCGTAGATGTTGCCCGAGCGAGTGAGGTTGTAGTAGTGGCCTTTCGTGCGCCATGTCTTGTAGCCCCATGAGTCGGTGTAGTGGGCCATGGAGAATGATACGTCGCCCTGGGTCTTGATGTTGAGGTTGCACTTGTCGGAGAAGAGCGTCAGGTCGCGCAGGTTCTGGTGGTCGCCGTTGGTCTGCGGGTGGGTGTACTCCTCGAAGAGGTCGTCAACAGTTGTTGTGTAGCGGCCCAGATAAGAGCCGGTCATACGGTCGGGGTAGTTGGCCCACGGTCCGCGTGCGTAGTATTCCACGCCCTCGAAGCCCGAACCGAACTCCATGGCAAGGCCCACACGGTAGCAGGTGCTGTTGCTGGAGCTGAAGTTCACAGCCATGTCAACCACACCGTCGGGATAGATGGTGTACTTGATGGTGTAGGAACGGCCGGAGTTGCCCGACACGGTGATGGTGGCATTGTTGCCGCTCTTGCTCAGACTGCTGCTCACGCTGTGGCTGGTGTTCTTGCCGGTAGTGCTGTAAGGACAGCCATTGCGCGAGTTGTCGATGCTGAAGAACTGGCTGAAGCCCGGTGTCGAAGCCATGACGGTCTGCCCGTTGAAGGTCCAGTTGGTGAGGTTACCGCCGCTGAAGGTGAGCGAGAACGTCTTGCCATCTTTTGTCGTGCCGCTCACGGTAGAGCCGCTCACTGAGAGCGAGCCGCCGTTGGCGGTGTGCGTATCAAGTGTAGAGCTGCGCTCCTGCAGTGTGAACTCCGCATCGGCCAGCAGGTATCCCTTTTCAGCCCAAAGCGTCTCCTCGTTAAGGGCGAGACCCACGTTGAGCATCATCTCTTTTCCGCTCTCGGCGGTTGTGGTGTAAGGTACGGATACGGTGCCCGTGCTGCCGGCTGCGATAGAAGGCATGCTCACTGCGCCTTCCTCTGCGAGGCAACCGTCTACCAGCACGCGGTAGACGAGCTTGTAAGTGCTGAGGTTGGTGAAGAGATTCTTGTTCTTTATGGTGAGCGTCTTGTTGGAGAATGCGGTGAAGTCAACATTCTGGTACACCTTCTTCACCTCGGTGAGCTTGGATGTCCACTTGCGGTCGGGTGTCACGATACCGTTGTCCTCGAAGGCACCCATGTAACTTGCCTCGTTGTCGCCGCTCGGGGTCTGATAGTCGAAGCCCGACGTCCAGTAGTTGAAGCCGTTGTCGCTGACGAGCGTGTTGGCGTCAGCGGTGCCGTTGATCACGCCCTTGGCCTTGGAAGGCTGGTAGATGGCCTGGTCAACCCAGTCCCAGATGCAACCGCCGATGATGCCGGTGCTGCTTTCTATCACGTTCCAATAGTCCTTCAGTCGTCCCATGGCGTTACCCATGGCGTGGGCATACTCGCAGATAAAGTATGGTTTGCTGTTGTAACCGCTACTGTTGCTGCTGACCGAAGAAACCGACGGGTACATGTTCGAACCGAGGTCGGAGTAACTCATGTTGCCCTCGTAGTGGATGAGGCGGTTGTCGTTGTTGGTGATATAGCTCCTGCAAGATGACAGGTTGGATGCCGTGCCGCTCTCGTTGCCAAGTGACCAGAATATGACTGACGGGTGGTTGCGATCGCGCTTGAACATACGCGTCGTGCGGTCGAGCATGTTGGCGCTGAAGCTGCTGTTGCTTGCCACGCTCTGCAAGGGGTGGCACTCTATGTCGGCCTCGTCCATGCAATAGATGCCGTAGGCGTCCATCATGGCATACATCTTCGGCTGGCGCGGATAGTGCGAGGTGCGAATCATGTTCACATTGGCACGCTTCATCAGGGTGATGTCCTTGAGCATGGTCTCCATGTCGATGGCGCGGCCGTAGAGCGGATGAGTGTCCTGGGTGTTCACGCCCTTGAAGAAGGCACGCTGGCCGTTGATATAGATGAGGTTGTTGCTCTTGGTGATGTTGCGGAAGCCGAACTTGGTGGAGAATGCCATTTCCTCGTTGCCGCTGGCGTCCTTCTGGCTAATTGCCACAGTGTAGAGGTAAGGATTTTCAGTACTCCATGCGGTGAGGCTAGAGAGGTTTGAAATGGTTACAGCCTGCTCTGTCACGCTGCTGCTGCCGCTATAAGAATAGGTGGCGGTAGAGCCTACCTGCGAGCCGTTCTTGTCGAGGAGTTTTACTTCGATGGTCTTCGATGTGCTGATGGCAGAGCGGTTGTCTACGCTCACCTTCACGTTGAGCGTGCCGCTGGTGGCTGCAGAGTTAAGATTGGAAGCCCAGATGATGTGGTCGTTGACGAACACCTTTGGTGTGGCCACGAGATACACGTCGCGGTGGATGCCGCCGAGGTGCCACATGTCCTGTCCTTCGAGATAAGAACCAGAGCTCCAGCGGTAGCAAGCCACGGTGATGTTGTTCTCGTCGGTGGTGCTCACTGCACCGTCGGTGACGCAGAGGAAGTCGGTGATGTCAAACTCAGCGTCGGTGTTGGCACCCTCGGAGTAACCCACATACTTGCCGTTGATGTAAACTGCGATGGCACTGTAGGCACCGTCGAAGTGAACCATGATGCGCTTCTCAGCCCAATCGGTAGGTATGGTAAAGGTGCGGCGGTAGATTCCCAGCGGGTTGCTGTCGCAACCATTGCCCGACTCTGCATAGGTAGTCCATGACGAGGTATTGGCCGAGAACGGATAGCCCTGGTTGGTGTACACCGGTGTGTCGTAGCCTGCCATCTCCCATGAGAGGGGCACTTTTATCTCGTCCCAACCCGAGGTGGAAGCCGTGTTGCTGGTGTAGGATGTAGAGGGGGCAGAGTTGCCGCCGCTTGCGAGATACTTGAATTTCCAAGTGCCGTTGAGGTTCATGGTCGTAGCCTTGGTAGGCTCGAGCCACGGCTTGTCGTAGTTGGCGTCGGCCTGCATGTCGGCAGTCGATGCGTAGGGGATGAAGGTGGCGTGTGCGTCCTCCTTGTACTGGGCATACTGTGTAGGCGTGTGCACCATAGAGTAGGTGAACGAGCCGTGGTCGCCCGAGCCGGCTGTACCGCCGCCAGATCCTCCACCCGACTCACCGCCAGAAGAACCGCTCGCGGAGATGAATCCGAAGGCCGTGGCCGACGACTGCGAAGTGGTACGGCCGAGTTTGCCGCCCGACGTGCCGTTGTAGGTGAGGTAGTACACCGTATTGTTATATGCGGCGCATATATAATAGGTGTGGGCTGTGGCGTCGGCCGGCACGAGGTTCCACTCCTGGTTTACGTTGGCCTTGCCGCCATTGTAATCGTTCTCCGAAGTCCACTGCAAGGGCATCACTTCGTTGTTGTTGCCGGCAAGGTCGAGCGCCTTGGACGACAACACGCTGACGATGTGGTAGGGATAGGTGGTGGAATAGTTGCCCTGCTTCACCGTCCACTGCTGGCCGGTAGTGCCCTCGGTGAGGGTGTTCACGGTGATCTGCTCGTCGTTGCTGGTTGTCGTCACGGTGAACGCCAGTGTCGGGTCTTCGCCGTAGCAGATGTAGTAGTTGCTGCCGTAGGAAGGCACGACAAACTTGGTGGTAGTAGTTGAACCGGAGCTGCTGGCCTCGCTTACAAGACTCACCTCACTGTAGGTGGCGTAGCTACGGTTGTCGCCTTGCTGCGAACCTACTGAGATGCTGCTCAACGAGAACAATCCGCTAATGGAGTCGGCTATGACAGTCATGGTACCGTTTACCGCAAGGCCCTCCGAAGAAAGTTCCAGTTCGAGAGTGGTGCTCGTGAGGGTCTTTGTGGTCTGATGCCTTGTGCCTTCTTTTGTAAGGTAGTCTATCTCGAGATAGTTATTCGACTTGGTGTAGTAGAGGTGCAAGTTATAATTTCCCGTGTTCCAGTTGGCGATGTCGTCGCCAAAGGAGATGATGTTTTGCAGACTGACAGTCGTTCCACAACTGCTTAGGTCAATCTTGGCATAAATCTTCTGCGTTGTCCAGTCGATGCTTGTCGTCTTGCTGAACGTGCTGCCCGACGGAGCATAGCCGGCGGTGACGAGCGCCGTCCTGGTCTCCGCTGCCGTAGCGCCCTGCACCGCCATGAAGAGCAGTGCTAGCAGCGCGAGGGTATAGGTCTTTATGTATGTTCTCATAATGTATGCGTGGTTTGTTATTTTGTGATTTTCTTTCCGTTCACGATGTAAACGCCGGACGGCAGATCGTCGATTGACGTTGCCTGTTGTCTTACTTTCTGTCCGGCGGCGTTGAACACATCGAACTTGTCAGAGCCCATGTCTTCAACGGATGTTATGCCGTCGGTCGTCTCGTCAAGTGTCCAGCTTGTAACCTTTGCACTTGAGGCTTCGGATGTTCCTGTGGTGTTCTGGAAGTAAGCGCGGAAGCCCTTCATCGCCATATCGCTCGTGAGGTGGTAAACCTTGTTGTTTCTCAACACGAAGGCACGGCTAGGAGCAGTAGTCTTGCAGAAGCTGCCGGTGAACGTTATGCCGTATACGGTGTTGTCTTCGGTGTAAGTGTTTGACAACTGCATCGGAGATGATGCGAAATCGGATACGTCGGTGAACGTGTAATACTTCTCCGTGGAATTATCCAATGTGTTCTGTGCCTCTTTTGTTGGCTTGATGAGATACGGCTTGCCAGCCTCAACTGCCGTAACCGACTTGAAGTTTACGGATGTAGCGCTGAGAGACGAGAATTCAGCCACCTGCACATCGCTGCCGAACTGTGACTTGAGTTGCGCATTGTCGATGTCGAACGGAACACAGAACGAGTTCCAGCTGTTTAGTGTGAACGTGCGCACGAGCTTGACGTCAGCCTTGTTGTAACTCAATGTCGGGACAGTATAGCTTTCTGCCGTTTCGCGCAGCGTAACATTGTCCTTCAAATCGTCTGAGGCAACGAGTTTCCACTGTCCGTTCACGAAACTGGCCCATACCTTGAGAAACACTGTGGAGAGACGGTCGACAGTGTTTCTCCAGTACATGTACATAAGTGAGCCCGACTCGCGGTTGCGGCAGGCAAGGGTGTAGACATTGGTCTTGCCGCTCACTGCCGAAATCTGCCACTGGTCGTAGTAACCCTGCTTGTTGTCGCCAAGAATGGGCGCTTCCCATAGTGCGGCGAGAACCTTCTTGCCGTTGGCCTCGATGGTGTAGAAGTCTGCATCGGACGATGTGGTTGTTGTGGGCTGATTTAGGGTCACTTCGAGATAGGGCGAACCCAACGTCAGTGTGTTGTCGCTGCCCGCACTCAGATATTGCCCCTTCTCCACGTTGTAGAGATAGTAGGTCTTGCCGCTTTCCGGCTGGCTGCCGCTCGGCTCGGTGGTCTGCGCCACGAGAGCCGACGTGAGGCCGAGCATCAGAAGCGTAAGTGTGAATAGTCTCTTCATTGTCGTTTTGATTTTTTTTGTTTACTCATAAGTTAATCTCCCGTTGTGAAGACTTTAGTCATCCCACAATCCTTTGTTCCATTTGTTCTTCTTTGCATCAATGTCGTCGGGGTTGCCCTCGATGATGTCGCCTTTGTTCCAGATGTTCGTAACAGACTCCGATTCTGTCGGCTCGAATTTTCCGTCGTAGTGGCGCTCATCACAATCCAGCGATCCGGCAAGCAAAGCCAGATTGTCCATGTGGATAACCTTCGAAACGGGTTTGATGTAGTGTTTCTTTTTCTCCATATAATTTTCCGGTTTTTTATTGTTTCAACATGTTTGTAAGGCGTAAATAGACAAACTAAGTTATCTTACGCATTTTAAGTCTTCAAGAATTTCTCTTTTCTTAATAAAGCCAGAGAATAGAAATTGTGTGGAGAGATAGCAAGATCGTTACCTATATTTATAAATAGGTCGTTAAATCAATATCAGCGTGCCGTTGCACGTCATTCCAAGATAGTATAAAGTTTTAAAACTAGTGCAAAAATAGTGTTAATTTTATAATTAAAGAACTTTTTTCGGTAAAAGTGCTCTGCAATTCAGTAAAATACCGAAAAATGACGGCGTGTGAAGCGATGATGCATAGGGAAAACAAAATCAACGACAAGACAAAGCTCCTGTATTTGATGCCGCAAAAAAAATTCTGTGCCAGTTAATGTTGATGTATCGGACTGTATAAAAGAAAAACGGAATATTTTTCTGTTCGTTCCTTTGTAATAATCGTGAAAAACATATATCTTTGTCCGCAACTAAAGCATTTACTAATTAAAACGCTAAAAGAAATGAAAAAGATTTTCCTGTTTGCTGCACTTCTAGTAGCAACATTCGCCGCTTGCAGCAGCGATGACGATTTCAACGAAGAAAAGACACACACCGGTTTCACGCAGAACGCACAGACGCAAGGCGTGATAAAAGGTGTTATTGTGGAAGTGAACGAATACGGTCAGCCGATACCCAGCTTTACGCCCGCACAGATGAAAGAGGCAGGCTTCGACTATGCCGATTTGATTGACGTGACCATCGGAGACACACTGCACCTGACAAACGTGCCCTTCGTAAGTTCGTTCAATGAAGTGGCAATACTTGGTCCGTCGTACGTGGACTACAACGCACACGGCGATGACTACGGCTTTGCCATGCTAAACGGCGACTTCCATTATTACATTGGTGGCAACGTGGGCGACTCCATAACGATGAAACTCAGCAAAAAGGGTGGATACAAGGAAACCTATGAGTTGATGAAATCGGTGTATGCAACAGAGCGGCAGGCAGGCGAGACCGCTTCAGAGTACGCCAACTTCCGCATGGTTACAACAACGGGCGTAAAGCCAGGCGTCCTATACCGCTCCAGCAACCCCTTGAATCCCGACAAGAACCCGGGGCGATACGGAGTCGTTGACAGTCTGGCGCGCACCGTAGGCATACAGACAGAGATAGACCTTGCCGACACGCCGCAGAAGGTAGAAGCCTACATGGCGCGACAGGGATACGCCTCGACGTATTGTCCGCAGCTTTACCGTGAGGGCCGCACCATAGCCTGCGGAATGATGGCAAACAGCTTTTGCGACGACTTCAAGCAAAGGCTTGGGAATGCTGCCAGGTTCATGCTTGCTAACCGTCCGCCGTATCTCGTCCACTGCAACGAAGGAAAAGACCGCTGCGGCTTCGTAACAATGGTGTTTGAGGCACTGGCAGGAGCAACGGTCGACGAACTGCGCCGCGACTATATGGTAACGATGCTGAACTTCTACAAGATAGAAGACGGCGGAGCTTCATACAAACTCCGCCAGGAGCTGTCGGTAGACCGCATGATATGGCTTATGTGCAACGAGGAAGCCCTTGCCAACTATACTGCAATAGACTGGAACACAATCGACGTGAGCCGCATAGACTGGGATGCACTCGGTTTTTACCGCACAAAGCTTTTGCAGGGCGCAAATCTTCAGGCAGCTGCAAAAAAGTATCTTCAGGAGTGTGGACTGGGAATGACGGAGGTTGACGCCTTGCAGACTTTACTTCAGAACGGAAAGTGAAAAAGAACAAGAAACACAAAAAAGCCCTTTTCTTTATATATGATAAGGTATAAGGTGAGGTGAAACAAGAATTTCAGGGAAAATAAAAGAAAAACTGTATTTTTTGAGAAAAAAAATATCGAAAAATTCTTTGGAAAAGAAAAATGTAGTATCTTTGCAGCAGTTAAGAATACTTGACGATAGAAATACAGACAAACAATAAAAATATTAATTACATTAAAGCTATTTGAATTATGAAAAAGATTATCAAAAACATTGCAGCGTTTTCAATGGTAGCCCTTTCGGCTTTGGTTATGACAACTGGTTTTTCTTCATGCACTGACGATGAAACAACCACTTCAACACTTCAGGCTAAGACGAAAATCACAAAAGCCATGTCAGCACATTACTTCAAATTTACCGGTGACTTCCTGAGGGTGGCAGACGTATCGTTCACATACACTGACTCACTTGGCGTTGAACACACCGACACGATCCGTATGAAAGACCCCAATAGCTATGCATGGAGTTATTACCGCCGTGTTGCTTATGTCAAAGTGCCGATGACCTTCCGTTATAAGCTCACAATCAAGATGAAGGACAAGAAGGATATCCCACAAAAGAGCACCTATAGCCTTGGATGGACAGACAATGGCAGCGCTGTTGCAGGTTATGACGACAACTACAATAAAGTGGAAAATCAGGAACTTCGTTTTAACGACAGTCCGTTTGACATAGAAGGAGCAAAATGCAAGACCGTTACTTATGACGCTCTTGAGGACGCTTTCAAGAACAAGACCGACGGTTTCGAAAATACTGGTACTGCGAAGGTAAAAGTTACAGTTAATCCTACAGGCATTAATTTTGTGAAATAAATGAACAATAACTCTATATAGAGGCAATATCCTTGCGGTAGTCAGAATCTATGGCTACCGCAAGTTTTAAAAACATCCCGTTTAAGGGCATTTCTGAAATAAAGCTATTTAATTATTATGGAAAAGATTTTAAAGAAATTGTCAGCAATGGCAATGATAGCCATAGCTGCATTATTTATTACCGCATCTTTCACATCGTGCATGGATGATGACGACGATACGACAAGCACGTCAAGTTCAGACAAACCGGCAGTGGCAACCGGAGCCATGATAGCCTATTATTTCAATTTTACAACCGACATGCTTAAGGTGGCCGACGTAACGTTTACCTATACCGACTCGCTTGGCAAGGAGCAAGTGGAACAGTTTAAGATAAACTCCCCCAACGAACGGGTGCAGCAGATATTGCGCAAGGTACATCAGCCCAAGTTGCCGGCAACCTTTGTGTATAAGCTGACTATAAAGATGAAGGACAAGAAAGACATCCCCGTGCAGAGCACATACCAACTTGGCTGGAACGACACGTTCACCTCTGTTGCTCCTATTGACAACACTAATACTATAATGATCAATTATATGAAGATGCTCATGCAGAGTCCGTTCAATACATCAGCTGACAATTGCAAGAAAGTAACCTACGACGAACTTGAGGATGCTTTCAAGAACAGCGTGACAGGTTTCGAGAATGTAGGTCTTGACAAGACAACCGTAACGGTTTCAGGCACGAATATTAAGGTAGAGAGATAACAAATAATCCTGCCGCTCATATTTTGTTAGGCATAGAAAAACAAAACCGCCCCGTAACTTTTCGAGAGGGGCGGTTTTTCTTTTTGTATTTTCCTGTTATTTCTCTTTCTTCTTGGCTATAAGTCTGGAAATCTCGCCAACCCATAGCACGAGCGATGTTGAGGCGATGATCAGAAGCCAGTCAACGGTAGTCAGTCCGCCACCCGCAATGTTGAACATCTGTTGAAGTCCCGGTGTCTCGGTCATCAGAATCTGTCCGACGAGTATTACCAGTATGATGATGATGAAGCACTTGGTGTCTTTCCACGACAAACCCTTGAAAGCCGAATCGTTGGTCATGAACGCCTTTGCGTTGAACAGATTCCAAAATTGCAGCATGACGAAGATTGTGAAGAACAGGCTTAGCTCGTAAGTCGACAGTCCGTTGTATTCTCCCCACGACACAGTTCCACAGAACAGGTCGGAGAGCGCCGTAACGTCGGAGTGCTGGAAGAAGACGAGAATAGCCAGCAGAATGGCCGTGAACAGTATGCCCACGCCAAGAATGTTTTTAGGCATGCCCTTGAGCACATGCTCGTCGATGGCGCGCGGCTTGTCTTTCATTACAACCTTTGACGGAGGCAATGATGCCAGTGCAAGTGCGGCAAAGGTGTCCATGATGAGGTTGACCCACAACATCTGCGTTACGGTGAGCGGCGACTCAGTGCCGATGAATGCGCCTATAGCCACGATGAGACACGCCACTACGTTGACGGTAAGCTGGAAGAGGATGAACCGCTTTATGTTCTTGTATAGAGAGCGCCCCCACATAACGGCGTTGGCGATTGTAGCAAAAGAGTTGTCGAGAATTGTCATGTCGCTTGCCTCCTTAGCCACAGCCGTTCCGTCGCCCATCGAAAGGCCTACGTCGGCAGCGTTCAGTGCCGGAGCATCGTTCGTGCCGTCACCTGTTACGGCAACCACATATCCAAGAGCCTTCAGAGTGCGCACGGCACGGTCTTTGTCGTTGGGACGCGCACGCGAGATGATCTTCACCTTGGGCAACCTTTCCCTCAGTTCCTGGTCGGAGAGTGCAGCCAGTTCGGTGCCAATCAGAAGGTTCTCGTCCGTGTCGGTGTCTTTCCACAGTCCCAGTTGCCTGCCTATTTCCTTTGCCGTGCCCGGAGCGTCGCCGGTAACAATCTTCACCTGTATTCCGGCATTGAGACAATCCTCTATAGCTGCCGGCACATCGCTGCGCACGGGGTCTTCAATTCCCACGATACCCATCATCGTGAAATCCTTTATGTTAAGTTTCCCGTTGGCAAACACCCCTTCGGCAGATTCCGTTTCTTTATAGGCGAAGGCAAGAGTGCGGTTGGCGTGGCTCTGGTATTCAGCGAGCTTGTCGGCATACGCCTTCCTCTGTTCGTCGCTGAGCGTGCACTTGTTCATCAAGATGTCCGGCGCACCTTTTACATAAACGGTAATCTTGCCCGTTTTTGCAGACTTTACCACCGTAGCCATGTATTTCAGTTCCGTTGTGAACTGCAAGCGGTCTATCGTTTCGGCCGCCTCTCTCAGTTTCAGGTAATCAACGCCCTTTGAGTGAAGCCAAAGCAGCAGAGCACCTTCCGTCGGGTTGCCCACGGCCTTCGTCTTCTCGGCATCGGAGAAGTCGAGGTGTGCCGTTGTGTTCACGGCGATGCATTCTTCCAGCAGTTCCTTCTGCTTGTCAGCCTCTGCCGATTCTTCCTGCATGCAGGGGAAAAGAGAGTCAACCACGCTCATCTGGTTGAAAGTCAGCGTGCCCGTCTTGTCGGAACAAATTACCGACACTGCACCCATCGTTTCGCAAGAGTGCATGGTGCGCGGCAGAGTGTTCTGTTTCATCAGTCTTTTCATGCTGAATGCAAGGCTTAGCGTAACCGCCATTGGCAGACCCTCCGGCACGGCAACGACGACGAGTGTTACTGCAATCATAAACGAATTGAGCAGATAGCTCACGAATGCCATTATCGCCTCTGTACTGTCAAGGTTGAAGCCGTCTTGAATGCAATACATCAGCACCCTTCCTATTATTATCAGAGCCCCAATGCCGTAGCTGGCCTTTGAGACGAGAGTTGCCAACTGGTCAAGTTTCCTGCTGAGCGGAGTGGCATCGCCGTTTTTCACCTGTGCTGCCTCGAACACCTTGCCGCAAGCGGTAGCGTCTCCAACGGCAAACACTTCTGCCACGCAGTCGCCTTCCATCACCGTGCAACCTTTAAGTACGTGGTTGGAAGGGTAGGTGGCGTCTTTGTCGAAGTGGGCAGGGTCAGTTGTCTTGGTGCACTGAGGCTCACCTGTGAGCGATGATTCGTTCATTGTCAGGTTCATGCATTCGCGTAACTCTGCGTCAGCCGGAACTTCTTCGCCCGCTGCCAGAAGAACAATGTCGCCGACGACGATATCTCTTCTTGGCACCTGGCACACGTTGTTGTTCCTTATAACCCTGACTGGCGTGTCGTCGTTCACCTCGTTGAGGCTCTTGAATGTCTTTTCGTTCTGCGCCTCAAGGAAGTGAGCCACAGTTGTGGCAAGCAGTACGGCAAGCGCTATGCCGATAGGCTCAAAAAAAGGCTGCAGCCCTTTGTCTTGTCCGTATACTCCCTCATAGAAGGAAATTCCGCCGGAGAGGAGAAGTGCGAAAAGAAGTATGGTGAACAGGGGGTCCATCTTGAACGTTTGTGTATCCTCGTCCCATTTTCCTCCCATGTAAGCCACAAAGTATGTCAGCACGAAGAGGATAAGCGCCAGTGTCGGCGCAATCCACAGTCCGTCGTGAGCGTAAGTGCCCGTAGCAGGAAGCAGCGTTGCCGCTAGGACAGCCACAACCACGATGGCAATGTCAACCTTTAGCAACCAGAAATGCAGGCAGTCTTTTATTTTTTTCCATAGGGACTCTTCGGCAGGCGGTGTCAAAACGTTCGCACCGTGCTTCTGTCGGCTTTCAATGACCTGTGCGTCGGTCAAGCCGGAATAGTGATGATTATCTTTCATGATTGAATTTGAGTTTCTTGTTTAAACGTCCTTTCACGGTTTTTGTAACTCCCTTATTATTCTTTTGAAGCTATAATTTAGTTTATATTAAGTGATTTTTGCTAAACGATTGCGCATAGCTTGTTCAGCAGGAAGTATCTTGCCGAGCGCCCGGCGTATGCGATGGGGAATAGGTTATGCTGGCGCAGCGTTTCAACATGCTGCCTTATCTGCCGGCGTGAGCGTGTAAGTTTTATCACGTCGGTAAGGTAGTCGGCCGTGAGCAGCGACACTCTTCGCTTTATCACTTTCTGTGTTGCCGGCGGCATGCGCAAGGCAATGTCGTCGAGCCGCAGGATGAGTGCCAGGTCATCGTCAAGGCGTTCTGCCACCAGTCTCTTGTCTTTGCGGTTCACACCCTTGTGTGTGCCTCTTGCGTCGATGTGGCAAGCCACGGTGTCCGTCTCGGTAATGGAATCGGCCCTTACTATGAGCATGGTGGCGAACTCCTCGTCGGAGCTGCTTTCGTTGGCGTCAGTGCGGAAGATCAGTCCCTTTGCTGTCTTTGCTGAGAAAATCATGCTGCATGGGGTGGGCAGGAATGTTCCCGTTTCCCTCATAAAGCGTATGCCGTCGATCGTCGTTCCGTCGCCGTATTCCGTGTCGCCCTCAGGCTTGTCGGTAGCGCGGTATGCGATTATTTCAGGACTGTAATACCTTGCCATGTCAAGGCAGTGCGCATAGGCGTCGGGGAAAATATACGACGAGCCGTCAAGAATCTGCATGTATTTCCCTTTAGATATTCTCATTCCAAGATTGCGTGCAGCAGCCTTTCCGCGTTGTGGCTGGCGCACAAGCAGGACACTGTCGGCAAATTTCTCTGTCGTGGCAAGGAATGCGACAGACGAGCCGTCGTCAACAACAATAATCTCCCTTTCCTCGTCCGTAAGTTGCAGGGCGAGAATACTCTCCACGCATTTCTGCAGCGCCGTGGCAGGAGTGTCGTGGCTAACTATAATGAAACTGATCAAAGGTGTATCCATAATTTGTGTTGCGTAGTCGATGGACGAAAAGCTTGTGACTTGTAATTTATAAATATGTAAATACCTAATGTTTTATGTTACAATTGCGCTTTCTTTTAAAGAGCGCTTTGCAAAATTACGAAATTTTTATGTATCTTTGCCGCTCAATATAAGAAACATAACAACAAAAAGAAATATGTCCAAGAAATTTGCCGAACATTCAGGGTTGAACCTGACAGAGGTTAACAAAGAGATACTTGAGATGTGGAACCGTGAGGACGTGTTCCACAAGTCGGTGGACGAGCGTGAAGGCTGTCCGCAATTCGTTTTCTTCGAAGGTCCGCCATCGGCCAACGGACATCCAGGCATTCATCACGTGTTGGCGCGTTCCATAAAGGACACATTCAACAGATACAAGACGATGAAAGGGATGCAGGTGCACCGCAAGGCAGGCTGGGACACACACGGACTGCCCGTAGAACTCGGCGTTGAAAAGGATCTCCATATAACCAAGGCTGATATAGATAATCCAAATTCGCCGAGATGTGTATCTGTTGAAGAATACAATAAAGCATGTCGCGAGAATGTAATGATGTACACGGCCGAATGGCGCAAACTCACCGAAGAAATGGGCTATTTCGTCGACCTTGACCATCCTTACATTACTTACGACAACAAATATATCGAGACATTGTGGTGGCTGTTGAAGCAACTCTACCAGAAAGACCTTCTCTATAAGGGATACACCATACAGCCATACAGTCCTGGAGCAGGCACCGGTCTTAGCTCGCACGAGCTGAACCAGCCGGGATGCTACCGTGATGTGAAGGATACCACATGCACCGCCCTCTTTGAAGTGCTGCAACCAAAAGAAGAATGGACTGCGTGGGGCAAGCCTTACTTCATGGCATGGACAACAACACCGTGGACATTGCCCTCGAATACGGCACTGTGTGTAGGACCGTCGTTCAAGTATGTGGCTGTTCAGACATACAATCCTTACAACGACGCGCCGATAACGGTAGTCATGGCAGAAGCGCTGGTTGGCGCATACCTGAAACCCGAAGGGAAAGACGTCCCGATGGAGGATTACAAACACGGCGACAAGGTTGTGCCATACCGCATCGTAGGTGAATATACAGGCCGCGACCTCGAAGGAATGCGCTACCGTCAGCTAATGCCTTGGATAAAGCCAACGGCAAAGCTTGACAAAAACTCGGCAGACTTCGTTAAGGAATATGTACAGGCACATCCCGAAAAAGTGTTCGACGGCGAGAACGGCAAGGATACCTTTGTAGAAATGGAAGAAATGGCGTTCCGCGTAATCCTTGGTGACTATGTAACGATAGACGACGGTACGGGTATCGTGCACATTGCTCCGACTTTCGGCGCGGACGACGCTAAAGTTGCAAAAGACGCACATATCCCGTCGCTTTTCCTCATCAACAAGAAGGGTGAGACACGCCCAATGGTCGACTTGGAGGGAAAATACTACACGATGGCAGAGCTCGACGCAAACTTCGTGAAGGCTTGTGTTGACGAGAAAGCATACTTACACCATGCAGGCGACTATGTAAAGAACGCTTATGCGCCGGAGTTCAACAAAGACGGAAAGTATGACGAGAAGGCTGCGCAGAAGGCAGAAGACCTGAACATCGTGATTTGCATGGAGATGAAGCAGGAAGGCACTGTGTTCAAGATAGAAAAGCACGTGCACAACTATCCTCATTGCTGGCGTACCGACAAACCGATACTCTATTATCCGCTCGACAGCTGGTTCATTCGTTCCACAGCGAAGAAAGACCGCATGGTGGAACTCAACAAGACAATCAACTGGCAACCGGAATCAACAGGTACTGGACGCTTCGGCAACTGGCTTGAGAACCTGAACGACTGGAACCTTTCACGTTCACGCTTCTGGGGAACACCACTTCCGATATGGCGCGACGAAGACGGCGAGGAACTGTGCATCGGTTCGCTTGAAGAACTCTACGCAGAGATAGAAAAGAGCGTTGAAGCTGGTATCATGCAATCGAATCCGATGAAGGGCAAAGGCTTCGTGCCGGGCGACTACTCACAGGAGAACTACGACAAGATTGATCTTCACCGTCCGTACGTAGACAACATTGTGCTTGTCAGTCCCACAGGAAAGGCAATGAAACGCGAGACCGACCTTATAGACGTATGGTTCGACTCCGGTTCGATGCCGTATGCACAGGTGCACTATCCGTTTGAAAACCGTGAACTGATAGACAACCGCCTTGCTTTCCCTGCTGACTTCATCAACGAGGGAGTGGACCAGACGCGCGGATGGTTCTTCACTCTGCATGCCATCGCAACAATGGTGTTCGACAGTGTAGCGTTCAAGAACGTCATTTCCAGCGGACTGGTGCTCGACGCGAAAGGCAACAAGATGTCAAAACACGTAGGAAACGTGGTCAATCCGTTTGAGATGATAGACAAATACGGAGCAGACCCTGTACGCTTCTACATGATGACAAATTCCGAGCCTTGGGACAACTTGAAGTTTGATGCCAATGGAGTTGACGAGGTCCGTCGCAAGTTCTTCGGTACATTATATAATACTTACTCATTCTTCAGCTTGTATGCCAATGTAGACGGCTTCGACTGTTCTCAACCGGAAGTTCCGCTAGCAGAGCGCCCCGAGATAGACCGTTGGATACTCTCCGTTCTGCATACGCTCGTGAAAGGTGTAGACCGCGAACTGAGCAACTACGACCCGACACGTGCCGGACGACTGATAGACAACTTCGTGAACGACGATCTGAGCAACTGGTATGTACGTCTGAACCGCAAACGTTTCTGGGGCAAGGAAATGAGTCAGGACAAGCTTTCTGCATACCAGACACTTTACACTTGTCTTGAAACAGTGGCAAAACTGTTGGCTCCGTTCGCCCCGTTCTATGCAGACAGACTTTATCTCGACCTGACAACTGCTACTGGCCGTGGCGGGGAATGCTCTGTTCATCTGGCAAAGTTCCCCGAGGCAGACGAGAGTGTTATTGACGCCGACCTTGAAGCACGCATGAGCATGGCGCAGAAGATAACCTCAATGGTTCTTGCTCTGCGACGTAAAGTTAACATCAAGGTGCGTCAGCCGCTGCAGGCAATTATGATACCCGCAGTAGACGAACTCCAGAAACAGCGCATAGCCGCAGTGGAGGAACTCATCAAGGGTGAGGTAAACGTCAAGGAACTTCGCTTTGTAGAAGGTTCCGGCGTGCTGGTAAAGAAGGTGAAGTGCAATTTCCGCACCATGGGAAAGAAATTCGGCAAACTCATGAAAGGTATTGCCGCAGCAATGGACGCTCTTTCTCAAGATGAAATATCCAGATTGCAGGCAGAAGGCAAGATAAACGTTGCAGTTGACGGACTGGAAGTGCTCGTAGAAGCAACTGATGTCGAGATAATCAGCGAAGACATCCCCGGATGGCTCGTAAGCAACGAGGGTAATTTGACAGTGGCTTTAGAAGTGGAGCTAAACGACGAACTGCGCAACGAGGGTATGGCACGCGAACTCATCAACCGCATACAGAATCTGCGCAAAGAGACAGGGCTGGAGATTACCGACCGTATCAATGTTGTCGTTACTCCAGACAAGAGTGTAGAAGCTTCGCTTGCCGGATATGCTGATTACATCAAGACGCAAGTTCTTGCCGACAGCATCGAACTCCAAGACAATGACGGTACTGAGACTGTCATAGATGAATTGAAACTGAACATCAAGGTAACAAAAGCCTGATACAACAAGAAGGGCGGGACGGGGAAATATCTTCCGTTCCGTCCTTTCAAGCAAATAATGAATATACCAAACTAATCAACTAAACCTCAGTGCGTTTTGCGGAATGTGCTGAAACTTAAAACCTTTAATGTTATGGCTACAGAAAAAACACGTTACAGCGATGAGGAACTTGAGGAGTTCCGTGAGATTATTAACGAGAAGCTCGTTCTAGCCAGAAAAGACTACACGAAAATGATGCGCACGTTGATGAATGCCGACGGCAACGATGTTGACGACACATCACCAACTTACAAGGTTCTGGAAGAAGGAAGCGCAACACAGTCGAAGGAAGAGATGATGCAGTTGGCGGTACGTCAGCAAAAGTTCATACAAGGTCTTGAAGCAGCCCTCGTTCGTATAGAGAACAAGACATACGGCATCGACCGCATAACGGGTGAACTCATACCGAAAGAGCGCCTGCGTGTCGTGCCCCACGCTACGTTAAGCGTAGCATCAAAAAACGCAAGAAAGAAATAATGACACCAAACATAAAGAGCAGGAAATGGTTGCTTGCGGCACTGACAGTGACGCTTGCGCTCGTCATTGACCAATGGATAAAGTTTGAAGTAAAGACAGGCTTGCCACTTGGCGGCGAGATACGTATAGCAGACTGGTTCTACATAAAGTTCATCGAGAACAACGGAATGGCATACGGCATGACATTCATCAACAAGCCGGTGTTGTCCGTTTTCCGTATAGTGCTGATATCTTTGTTAGGATGGTATACGTGTCGTCAGATAAAGAAAGGTGCACGCATTTTTTATGTGTTTACGCTCAGTCTAATCTTTGCCGGTGCCGCAGGAAACCTTTTGGATTGTATGTTCTATGGACTGATTTTTTCCGGTTCGTCACCCTTCTACGTGTCATATGCCGTTCCTTTCGGTGAAGGATATTCCACTTTCCTGACAGGAAAAGTAGTCGACATGTTCTATTTCCCCATTATCCGTACAACGTGGCCAGACTGGATGCCGATTTGGGGAGGACAGGAATACGTGTTCTTCAGTCCGGTGTTCAATTTTGCAGACGCATGCATAAGCGTTGGATTTGTCATGCTATTGCTTTTCTGCCGCAGGGAACTACAGGAACTGTCGTTTGAGACAAAGGGTAAAACCAAGGCAAACAACTGCAACGGAATCAGCGACGTAAATGCAGGAGAATAAAGCATGAAGCAATCCGTAACAAAAATATCTGCATTATTTGTCTTCGCTGCACTTTGGCTGCTGTTTTCGTGCAAGCCTCAAGTGCCGTCGAAATATCTTCAGCCTGATGAAATGGAAGACATTCTCTTTGACTTTCATTTGGCACTTGCAATGGAGCAGGGCAGAGGCAGCGGTGCAGACAGTGGACAAGGCAACGACCCGTTGGCAAACGAATTTGGAGATTTTTCGCCCGTAGGATCTGATGTTGACGGCTATCGCAGTAGGCTGCTCGAAGCTGCCGTGTTGAAGAATCATGGCGTAAGCGAGGCTGAGTTCGATTCTTCTGTCGTGTATTACACCCGTCATTCCGACCGTTTCCAGCAAATATACGAAAATATCTCCAAGCGCCTTTCTGACGAGGCAATGGCTTTGGGCGCTTCTGCAAGTGACATAAGCAATCTTGGAGAGAACTTCAGTAGTGTAGATACGGCAAACGTATGGAAAGAAATGCCATCAAAAGTGTTGACCACTACTGCAATATCCAATGTCCTGTCATTTTCCATCAAGGCAGACACCGCTTACCATAAAGGTGACAAGCTGATGTTAAGTTTCGACACACAGTTTATTATTCAGGACGGAACAAAAGATGCGGTTGCCATGCTGGCCGTTACATTCCAAAACGACAGTGTAGCTACGAGAGTTGTACATATGCAGTCTTCTGAGAATTACAGTCTCTCAATAAGCGACGATGACAGAATAGGAATTAAAGGAATTAAAGGCTTCATATCACTCCAAAACAGAAGAGAAGAGACGCAGACAACTCTCAAGTTGCTTTTCCTTCAGAACATCCGTTTGATACGGTGTCATCAGAAAGAGCAACCGGCAATGCCTGCAAAAGAAGAAGTTGGCGTAAAAGCAGATACATTGCCAACAGAAACAAAACCGATCAACAATGAAAATACGCAGAATAGCGTGCAACAGGGTATACCTCGCAAACCGGTTGTTAGGCCGGTACGTAGTGGAAGTTTGCGGTAAGCAGGTGACCGACTATTACCCGCTTACGGAAGAGTTGCCCTTTACTGAGTGGCTGCAAGAAGAAATATACATTCAAGAAGCTGCTGACGGACAAACTACATTCACTTTAAAGAACCGGTCAGCCGATTAGCACGAGCAGACAACGAAACCATTCTTTAATGGGAATGTAACACGAGAAATTTGCTGCAAAGTATAATATTGAAAAACAGACCCAAAACATTGTGCTAAGCAAAAAAAAGAATTATCTTTGCAAGTAGCTGGACAACGGCTTGAAATCTAATCAGAAAAACGAAAAGAAAGTAATCAATCTAAACACAAATTATTATGGAAAATAACAAGCAACTCATAGAAGAGTGTGAGAAAAAGGCGCAGTCATGGCTCTCTCCATCGTTTGACGAGCAAACACGCAACGAAGTTAAGGCCATGCTTGAGGCAGAGGACAAGACAGCCCTCGTTGATGCCTTCTACCAGAATCTTGAATTCGGAACAGGTGGTTTGCGTGGCATTATGGGTGCCGGCACAAACCGCATGAACAAATATATTGTAGGTATGGCAACGCAAGGTTTTGCCAACTATATTCTTAAGGCTTTCCCTGGCGAAGAGAACCTAAGTGTTGTTGTAGGCCACGACTGCCGCAACAACTCACGTCTTTTTGCAGAAACGGTGGCAGCCATCTTCTCAGCCAACGGCATCAAGGCATATCTCTTCGAGAGTCTGCGACCAACGCCGGAAATATCTTTCGCTATCCGTCAGCTCGGAGCAAAGGCGGGCGTTAACGTAACAGCTTCTCACAACCCGAAGGAATACAACGGCTATAAGGCTTACTGGAGTGACGGCGCACAGGTGTTGGCACCTCACGATACAGGCATCATTGAAGAAGTCAACAAAGTTGCTATCGAAGACGTGAAGTTTGAGGCTGACTGGGACAAGATTAAAATTATCGGCGGCGAGATGGACTGCGACTATGTCAATGCTGTTCACGAGGCAATGATAGACCAGGACGTAATCCTGCGTCAGAAAGATCTCAACATCGTTTATACGCCAATGCACGGAACAGGTCGCGTGATTGTTCCTCTTTGTCTGCGTTCATGGGGATTCCAGAATATAAATGTAGTGCCAGAACAGATGGTTATAGACGGCAATTTCCCAACCGTTGTTTCTCCAAATCCTGAAAACGCAGAGGCAATGACTCTTGGAATGAAATTGGGTACAAAGCTCAATGCCGACCTGGTTGTTGCAACAGACCCTGACGCAGACCGTCTTGCAATAGTTTGCCGCGACGACAAAGGTGAATGGGTAATAATCAACGGAAACCAGACCTGCATGATGTTCTGCTATTACATCATAGAGAACAAGAAAAAGCTGGGTAAGCTTAAACCGACAGATTATCTTGTCAAGACTATCGTCACAACAGAGGTTATCGCAGAGATTGCCAAGAAGAACAACGTGGAATTGCGCGACTGCTACACCGGATTCAAGTGGATAGCACGCGAGATTGCACTATCGGAAGGCAAACAGGACTACATCGGCGGCGGAGAGGAAAGTTTCGGCTTCCTGCCTTATGATAAAGTTCGCGACAAGGATGCTCCTGCATCTATTTGCCTTATCTGCGAGATTGCTGCATGGGCAAAAGACCAAGGCAAGACTCTCTACGACTTGCTGATGCAGATCTATCAGGAGTACGGCTTCTCTAAGGAAACGACAGTAAATGTAGTTCGCCCGGGAAAGACTGGTGCCGACGAGATAAAGCAGATGATGGAGAACTTCCGCAGCAATCCTCCAAAAGAGCTTGGCGGAAGCAAGGTTGTAGTATGGAAAGACTACAAGACACTGGAGCAGACTTTTGCCGACGGTACAAAGAAACCGCTTGACATGCCTACAACAAGCAATGTTCTGCAGTGGTTCTGCGACGACAAAACGAAGGTGAGCGTTCGTCCTTCAGGTACAGAACCTAAGATCAAGTTCTATATCGAGGTGAAAGATACGATGAAATGTGCGGGTTGTTACGAGCGTTGCACTAAAGCCGCTGACGAGAAGATTGAGGCTATAAAGAAATCCCTCAACCTGTAATGCTAAAAAAATATTATAAATTTATCCGGCGGGACATTGCCAAAAGGCATAGTCCTGCCGGTTTTCTGTATTGTGGCTATTGACTTATAATTCGAATTTATTATCTTTGCATCAAACTGAAACACCAATGAATGTAGAAAAAATCAACGAGATAATAGAAAGCCAGCCCAACCTCTCAACTGCGCTTGGCATGCATTTCATTTCCACTGCAGATCAAGACACATGTATGGCAACAATGACTGTTGACGAACGCAACCGCCAGCCGTTCGGATTTCTTAGTGGTGGAGCATCGCTCGCATTGGCAGAGAATGTAGCTGGTGTTGGCTCATGCGCCATTTGTCCTAACAAGGTTTGCGTTGGTGTAAGCGTAAGCGGCCAACACGTAAAGGCCGTGCGTGAAGGTGATACCGTAACGGCATTTGCCCAACTTGTGAGCAAAGGACGGAAGCTGCATGTGTGGCAAGTTGACATAACAGATTCTTCCGGCGAACTAATATCAACGGTTCATGTAACAAATTATGTCAAGAATCCTCAGCCGAAGGAGGGCAGGGCGTGAGCAGCATAGCTTTATACCGGTATCCGCAAGAGGGCAACAAGTGCCACTGCATTGAGAATGATGACAATAAACTAGGCAAACTGGATAATACTTATACTCTTCACAACTCCAGCAGTTTTCTGTTTGCTCCTTTTCAGTCAGACAACCTAACGCCGGCGGTTGAACTTGATGCAACAGATGCTAAAACGCTTGACATTGATGACTTGCCCGACATGAGTTTCAACTTGCCCGAAAGCATTAAAGATGAAAACAGTGTTTCTGATGAACGTGGATTGTATGCAACGGACTTCAAAATTTTCCATGATGCACTGGAAACAGGAAAATATGGTAAACTCGTACTTTCACGCAGTCATCAAGTCAAAATATCCTCCACGCCCGATTGCGTTCAACTTTTCAAGAAAGCCGCACGGCAGAACCCCAATTGTTTCGTAGCGCTTGTAAGTACACCGCTTTCCGGCACATGGCTTACTGCAACACCAGAGATATTGCTGGAACAGAAGGGTGATACTTTCAGAACTATGGCTTTGGCCGGAACACAAACATTAAATTTCAAGGATGGAATTACCACACTTGAGAAACTTGAATGGGACGATAAGAATCGTAGGGAGCAGGCATGCGTTGCTGACTATATACGAAAACGGCTGCATGGCATGGGTGTTGATTACAAAGAGAGTCAGCCCGTAAGCGTAAAGGCCGGAATGTTGGCACACATTATGAGCGACTTTGTTTTTAGTGATGCTTCCGGCAATAGTCTTTCGCCTTTGCATGTTGCATCAAAGCTTCATCCAACGCCTGCCGTATGTGGTTTGCCTGCCGAAGAGGCAAGGCAATTCATTATGTATAACGAGCATATAGACAGACAATATTACAGCGGATATTGCGGAACCGTCAGCACTCAAGCGAAAGAAACAAAGCTCTTCGTAACTCTCCGCTGCATGAATATAGCCAAAGCTTCGTTTACGCTTTATGCAGGAGGCGGATTGCTGCCGGAAAGCGAAGAGGAAAGCGAATGGGTTGAAACGAACAACAAAATGCAGGCAATGCTAAAGGTTATCGAGAACCGGCATGCCCAATAAGCAAAAGTAATACAAGCAAATGTTTTCCGATAAGTATACAGTAAACATATTTACGTCGCTACTTATAGCCAAAGGCGTAAAACATGCGGTTTTGTGTCCTGGTTCGAGGAACATACCCATCGTTGCGGATTTATTTGCCGCAGGGTGTATAGAATGTCATGCCGTCACGGACGAGCGGTCTGCGGGATTTTATGCTCTCGGCATAGCTCTTTCAACACAACAACCTGTTGTGCTTTGCGTAACGAGCGGTTCAGCCGTGCTAAATGCAGCGCCAGCTATTTGTGAAGCCTATTACAGACATGTTCCGCTTATTGTCGTTTCGGCAGACAGACCCTCTTCTTGGATAGGACGAAATGACGGTCAGACAATGCGACAATACGGCGCGTTACGGAATTTCGTTCGCGCACAAGTTGATATCGCAGATGCAAAAGAAAATGAAACTGACATTTGCGGAATGCAAATCTTGAAACTCAACGAGACAATCAATGCTGCTTTGACAGGCGGGAAAGGTCCGGTGCATATCAATATGCAAATTTCCGAACCGTTTTTCTCGTTCACCACGACAAAACTCCCGCAAGCAAGAAACATTCAAATAGTTTCTACAAATCAAGGTCATACAGAAGATTTTTTAAATGTTGCTCGCCTTTTTATGAACGAACCAAACAGAATGCTGGTTGTAGGGCAAATGACTTTCGAAGACATAGAATTCGACAGAATAATAAGCAGGCTAAGGAAACATTGTCTTGTTATATGCGAATGTCTCTCAACTTCATCATGCGATCCTGCTGACCGCATTATGCCGCTTTTCCTTCGCGATGACAATACAACTTGTATTGATGCACTCATTTCCTTGGGCGGCAATTTTATTGGAAAGAATGTGAAGAAATTTCTGCGCTCACATACTGTTAAGGAACATTGGGAAGTGAATGCCGACGGCATACCGCACGATACGTTCGGAAAGCAGACTGGCATTGTTCAAGCTGACGAGAAATCCTTTCTCGAAGCATTGCTTGGTGTTGCAGAGGAACATGCCGTACATTGTCCCTTGCTGGAGTTGTGGCAAAAGGCAAAAGAGCAAACGTGCAAGGCCATAGAGGAATATGAAGCGCAATTCTCGCAACTTATGGCAATAAGAGAGTTTGAAAATTCACTTGAGGATATGTATTACGGCAGTCATGTCCACTATGCAAACAGTATGGCTGTTCGGGTGGGTAGCCTCTACGCCGCTCATTATGTATGGTGCAACCGCGGCGTAAATGGCATAGAGGGCAGTTTGTCTACAGCGGCAGGCTTCTCGCTGGCCACAGACGACAAAGTGTTTTGCATTACGGGAGACCTAAGTTTCTTCTATGACCAGAATGCTTTATGGAACAGCGAACTTAAAGGCAACTTGCGTATTCTGCTAATTAACAATTCCCGTGGCGGAATATTTTCACAACTGCGAGGACTTGAACTACCTCCCGAGACGATGCGTTTTGTCGATGGGGCTCATCATCTTTCGGCAAGAGGAATTTGTGAACAAAACGACATAGGTTATCTGCATGCACGAGATGCTGATGAACTGCGTAGTTCCCTTGCTCTGTTTATGACTGAAGAAACAACTCGTCCGGTTGTACTTGAAGTATTTACTAATGCCGACATTGACAGACAAGAGTTTTTAGCCTTGGTTGAGAAACAAATGAATGTGTAATCATAAATAAAGATATATCAATATATTATGGCAAATAGATTATGGAAGACTATAGAAGGTTTTGACTTTAAGGAAATCCTTTTCGAAGAGTGCGAGGGAGTAGCAAAGATAACGATAAACCGCGAACGTTACCGCAATGCATTCACACCGCTCACTACTCACGAAATGAGTGTGGCATTCTCATATTGCCGGGAGGCGCAAAACATCAGTGTCGTTATTCTGACAGGTGCAGGCGACAAGGCGTTTTGTTCCGGAGGCGACATGCATGTAAAAGGACGTGGCGGTTATGTCGGACAGGACGGAGTTCCGCGTCTTAATGTTCTGGATGTTCAAAAACAGATCCGTTCATTGCCCAAGCCTGTCATCGCTATGGTAAACGGATATGCCATAGGAGGAGGTCACGTTCTTCACTTGATGTGCGACCTGACTATAGCCAGTGAAAATGCCATATTCGGTCAGACGGGTCCAAAGGTCGGTTCTTTCGATGCAGGATTCGGAGCCTCCTATCTCGCTCGCATCGTAGGGCAGAAAAAAGCCAGGGAGATCTGGTTCCTGTGCCGTCAGTATTCGGCACAAGAGGCTGAACGCATGGGAATGGTTAACAAGGTCGTGCCGTTCGACAAGCTTGAAGACGAATGTATGGAATGGGCTCATGTTATGATGGAACGCAGCCCGCTCGCACTTCGCATGATAAAAGCTGGTCTTAATGCCGAACTTGACGGTCAGGCTGGCATACAGGAACTTGCCGGCGATGCTACAATGCTGTATTATTTCCTGGATGAAGCACAGGAAGGCGGCAAGGCATTTTTGGAGAAACGGAAGCCTGACTTTGGCAAATATCCCAAATTGCCTTGACATTACAATTGCGATAAGATGAAAAACTTGAAAATATCAATTGAACCGCATGTTCTGCATTTTCTTCAACCAGCAGGAACATCGCGCGGAATATATACATTGCGCAATATATGGCTTGTAAAGGCAACGTGTGATGACTTTCCCGGACGTGTTGGAGTGGGGGAGGCAGCCCCGTTACCAGACCTCAGTTGTGATTGGACAGAAGACTATGGAGAAAGACTGCGTGCGCTTTGTGATGTCGTCGAACTTAAAGGTGATATAGACAATCCCCTTCTACGTCCGTATCCCTCGATGCTTTTTGCTCTTGAGACTGCAATCATGCGACTTCGTCAGGGGGAAATCCTATTCGATACGCCATTTACGCGTGGAGAAGTAGGTATTCCGATAAACGGGCTCGTGTGGATGGGGTCTTTCGACGAGATGAACCGCCGTATGGAGGAAAAGCTTGAAGCAGGTTTAAACTGCATAAAACTGAAAATAGGGGCAATAGACTTCGACTCGGAACTAGCGCTCGTAAAGAGCATCCGAAAACGGTTTTCACCAGAGACAGTGGAGCTGCGTGTTGATGCAAACGGCGGCTTCTCAGAAGCAGATGCCCCTTTGCGCCTGGAACAACTGTCGCATTATGGCATACATTCGATAGAACAACCAATCCGTCAGCGTAACTGGCGTGCAATGGCCCGCCTTTGTGCAAACACACCGTTGCCTATAGCCCTTGACGAAGAACTAATCGGCGTTAATATATGTGATATGAAACGTGAACTGATGGAAACAATCCGTCCACAGTATATTGTTCTTAAACCGTCTCTGCATGGCGGTATTTGCGGCACGCATGAATGGATACAACTTGCAAAAGAATATGGTGCAGGATGCTGGATTACCAGTGCTCTTGAGGGAAGCATTGGCCTCGATGCCGTAGCACAACTGGCAGCTCACGAGTTCATGCCCGATGTTGAAGCCGTTTCGTCTTGCATGGCCCAGGGGCTAGGAACGGGTACGCTATATGCTGATAACCTACCGCCATGCACAGAAGTCAGAAAGAACAGAATTCACAGAATCTGTACTCCTGCTGAAACATTATAGCATTGCAGTCGAAACAGATGATGTTTTACCAAACTTTATAAGCTATGACAACTGATTATAATGAAGACGAAGAGCTTAAACGCTTTCTTGAGGAATGGCATTCTGCCGACAACTGCGTTACTGTACATACGAGCGGCTCTACGGGGAAACCTAAATCGATGAGAGTGGAAAAACGTCGTATGGAGGCTAGTGCAAGGAAGACGTGCGACTTTCTCGGCCTCTCTTCAGATGACAGTGCTTTGCTCTGCATGCCGCTGCAATATATTGCGGGAAAGATGATGGTTGTAAGAAGTGTTGTTGCCGGAATGAAGCTGATAAATGTGAAGCCGTCTTCTCATCCGTTGTCATCGTTGCAGAGTATACCCTCTTTTGCAGCTATGGTTCCGCTTCAGGTGGCGAACAGCCTTGAAAATGCAGCCGAACGGGAGAAGCTTCGCAGCATAAAAAATCTGATAATTGGTGGAGGTGCCATAGACGAGAGGCTTGCACTCGAACTTCGTGATTTTCCAAATGCCGTGTGGAGCACTTACGGAATGACTGAAACCTTGTCGCATATTGCCATGAGACGTTTAAACGGTACCGATGCTGACGATTTCTATTCTCCGTTGCCTGGCGTTAAGGTTTGGCTCAATGCATCGACTTGTCTATGCATCGAGGCACCTCAAATTGTAGAAGGTTGTCTTGAAACCAATGATGTGGCGGAGTTCGACTCCAGCGGCAGCCGTTTCCGCATAAAAGGACGTATAGACAATGTAATAAACAGTGGTGGAATAAAGATTCAAGCGGAAGAGGTGGAACGGATTGTCAGTCCTCTATCTCCATTTCCCATTGCTGCTACCTCGGAAGCAGACCCGAAATTAGGTGAGGCACTGGTAATTGTTTTACAATGTAACCCGTGGCAGGATGGCTTTTGGGAAAAATTCTCCCTTTTAAAGGAAAAGATAAACGTCGTTCTTCCCAAGTATTGGAAACCGCGTCATTACCTCTTCTTTCGTTCCATCCCACTAACCGGCAACGGCAAAATAGCTCGGGCGGAATTGAAGAAAATGATAGATTATTGAAATGGCGCTATTACCTTGAAATGCTGTACGTTCGTCAGTAGAGTGAAAGTTTTTGTCAATCCTAGTTTTCTTTCAAAGGCATCGCATCTGTTTTGTTCAGTTGGAAAATATCATATATACAAATATACGCAAATTTTCTCTTGTTTTATATAATAATGAAAACTGCATGGATGGAAAATATTTAAACAAGAACTCGTAAGTCATTCTTGTTCATTTTTGTTTTAGGGGAAAAGCAATTTTTTGTCACGCTGAAGTGCAGTATCTACAAGATGTTCCGGTACAAAATGCCAGTTGCTGGCGCGTTTTGCTTTTAGAACTCCATTTTGTTTTATATATTTATAAATGTAATAGCGCTCGCTTTGTTTGCTCTCAAAAGCAATTCTGCTTGGCAATTCTTCATGGGAAATTCCGCATCCTTTTGTTAGAAATTCGTTCCCTCCGCACGCACGGTAGCTATGCATGGCTACTTGATATTTTTCATTGAGAGAGAACGGACTTCCGTCTTCTAGTCTGCTTATGAAAATTCTTTTACCGCATTCCTTCGTTGCATCAACGGTGTAATGTATGCCGTATGCAGTGTCGAAATTGAATACGAGATTCTTGAAAAAGGCATATTCTTTATCGTTATGTCGGTAACTGAGGATTTGCATAATGTGGTCGGTGGAATCATGCATTGTGCAAATCCATAAATCGTAGCAGAATTCAAGATAATCCTTGATTTCCTTTCCTGTCAACCAAAGTGAACATATTGTGTTTTCGTATTGGTAAAGTTTGAATATATCGGAAACATGAACTTCGCCCTTACGCAAAATTTCGTCAAAGCACAACGGGGCTGCAAATGATATCTGCGCACCGGTAACATGTTGTTGTACTTTATGTATCAAATAATCTACGGGTGCACATCGGAAGCAGCTTTCGTTTGTTGACACATCTTCCGTAAGAAGTCCGACAGGTGTTTCAATGAATTTCTTTATTTTATTGAAGTCATCCTGTAAGAGCGAAATGAAGTTCTTGTCGACCGCAAACTTTGAAACATCATTGAGCCGTGCAGATATGATTTCCTTTGTCCGTTTTTTCTTGCCTTTAGTTTCAGCGTAATGATGTGCTTCGATATTTATGTCTATTTCGCCGAAACAGTAAGAATTTGAAGAGGGATTAACACAGACAACATCATTGCCTGCATCGTTTGTAATTGTTCCGCAAAACGATTTGTGGTCATGCCCGAAAAGAATCAAGTCGAAACCGTCAATTTTTTCTGCCACTCTTGCAGTGAAGTTCTCTATGTAGTCGCCGCAATCTATGCCGCCGGACATCCCAGAATGGAAAAGTCCGATAATAAAGTCTGGGCTTTCGTTTTCATTCAGATATTCCAACCATCGTTGGGAGCTTTCTATAGGATTTGAAAATTCCAGACCTTTCCATAAACGGTTGGACAACCAATAGGGGACAGCCGTCGTTGTCAATCCCAGCACGGCAATTCTGATGCCTTTTTTCTTTATGATGGTATATGGCTTGAAATACGTTTCACCTGTTCCCTTCACTATTAAATTGGCGCATAAGACAGGACAATCCATTTCTCTTGCCCATTTGTCGTAAACAGGATGGCCGGTTTCTATGTCGTGATTACCCAAGCAGACTGCATCGTAATTCAGATAGTTGTATACTCTTGCAGCAAGGTTTGTTTCCTTGTAATAATGAATGTTGGAAAGATAGCACGTTGGCTGTCCTTGTAGGATGTCTCCGCCGTCGAGAAGAACCACGGTGTCGGGATCTTCTTTTCTTAGTTTATTTACATACGTTGCCACCTGCGATAAAGAAACGGTTGTTTCTTTCGCATGAATGAAATCATAAGGAAAGAAGCAACCGTGTATGTCAGAAGTGAAAATGATTTTCAAATCCATAGGAATGCAGCGAGGAAACAATTTTTCCTACAGCGTATTATACCGTGAATCAGTTTATTTTCATTAACTGTAAGTTTGAAATTTTCCCGTATTCATCAACATGTCCTTTAACTTTGTATTGGATGAACTTGTCTTTGTTAGGGTCAATGTTGCTTACAGATTCGTCAACAGTGAATTCAACGTCAAATTCGAATGTTCCGTCACCGGTGTCTTTCTTTGAAATCTTGTAGTCACCGTTTGGACGCCATGTCATTCCGTTTATGTCCTCCTTATACAGTTTGTGCAGGAAGGTAATGACGTCTTGCTTTGTAGCATTGGCGTTAGTCAAGAAGTTAAGCGTGCTGCTGACAATGGATGTTATTTTGTCTTCGCTCTTTTCATTGATGCCATCGAAAAATTGTTTGAAGATACTGTTTACAAGAGCCTTGTCTTCGCTGTTTACGGTTGTTGCCCCTATCTTCTTTAGGTTTTCCTGTGCTTGCACCGCATATTCTCCTTCGGCATGTTCTGCCAAGTATGTCTCGAAAGCATCTTCTGTATTTTGGCTAACGGCATAAACCCAGTCCAAAGAATCTATTTTATGCTCAGCTTCCATTTTGTGAATTGATTCAGGATGCTTTTCAAGATATTCCTTCAGCATGGATTTTGAATTGCTCAAAAGAACATTCGTCCATTCTGTGTCGTTCAACTGAAGAATCTTTATGTGGGCCTGGATTGAGTCGATGTGTTCTTGTGGGGCGTCCTTGTAGTTTTCCAAATAGTCCTGCAATACTGAAATGTCAGAACTTTCCATGGCATTAAGATATGCGTCTTCCTCATTGCCGCGAGGACCGTTTGCCGAACTGACATACCATATTCCGCCTCCTATTATGACAGCAAGAGCAATTATTATGGAAGCGATGAGGCCTTTGTTGTTCTTCTTGGGTGGCTGGTTTGGGATTCGTGCTTCAGTAGAAACATTGTTGCCATTTACATTGCCGGACGGCACATTGTTATTGTTGACAACCGCAGAGGCAGGAGCGCCTGTGTTGCATACAGGACAAAAGGCGTGACTTTTCAGATATATGTTACCGCATTTCGGACACTTTGTTATATTGCCGTTTATTGCAACTCCGCAATTTGGGCATGTTCCAGCCATATCACTTATCTGATGGCCGCACTCAGGACATTTTATTATAGCCATTATTGTCGATTATATTATTATGATGTTTTGTATTCTGATACTTTCAATGGTGTCTAAAGCGTATTTCACGCATACTGTGCCGCCCCATAAAACGGCTTTTGTCAACGTAACTGTTTATTCCGTTTATCCTTCCTTTCGCCGTGTATTGCCACATGTCGAAATCGCGGTTGTCTTGCAGCTTCGGTTCTCTAGAAGAGTACTGTGCAATCATTAGCTTATATCCGTCGATTACTCCGGTAAGGTATTTGTTGTAGAAATTTGTACCGGTGTATATCAAAGGCTTCTGTTTGTACTCTGTTTCAACCAGGTTTATGAACTTTACAAGGGAATCACAAAATTCTTCTTTCGACAATCCGCTGTTTGTTTCGACGTCAATCATCGGAATAAGGTCCTGGTCTCCCGGACGACACTGCGATTTGAAATTTTCCAACTGTAGTTTTAGTTCTATCTTAGGGCGAAAAAAATGATATGAACCTACTTTCAAACCGTAGTGGTGTGCAAGTTCAATATTCTTTTGGTACATTGGATCAATGCGTGTTCCGCCTTCAGTCGCTTTCAGGTAGACATATGCCATTTTGCTGTTGTCGCCGACTGCTTCCCAAAAGACATCCCCTTGATAATGGCTTAAGTCTATTCCGTGTATATGCCTGCATGTATCTTCGCATTGTACATATGAATCCGTTTCTTGGGCACTTATGTGTGATGTGCTTAGGAGAATTGTACCAAAAATAAATATATTAAGGATTTTGCGTAGTTTCATAAATGCAAAGGTAGGTTATTATGTATAGACTTCAAAAAAAATTAAACATAATTAGTTATTCCTCAATTTCTGAAAGACTGCGCTTGATGTTGGCTGACATTTTGAAGAAACTCTCCGATCTTGTATATCGGTAAAATCTCAGACAGTTCGATATTGAATTCCTGTCATAGGTCCTTCCGTATTTGTTTGCCGTGTAATCTCTCATGAGACTTCTGGAAACAATGGCGTCCGCATCCCCGCACTTTTTTAAGTAAGGGAATTCGTTTTTTTCAAAACCGAAAAAACTGTTCAGTATGCTGGCTTGAAAACGCGCCATACGGTGAAACTTCATTCTTCTTAACCATCCGTCAATCTTTACAAAGTCGACGCTTTGTCCTCTCGTCCTTAAGAAATGCCCCAAAGTGATTATCGGGCGTAGTCTTACGCCGTACCGTAGCGTAAGGTTTATGTTCTGAAGAATAACAGACAGCATGTCCAACGAGACAATTGATGTGTCTATTGCGTGTCTCTCTTTTTCAACTATATCCTTTAAAACAAAACGCTTGAACGGATTTGACAGGTTAACGCTTTCAATATCGGAGAGGATGAATTTATCGGAAACGTCATCAATATCCGTAAATGATGCTGATTTGAAAAGTTCTTTGTCTTCTTCGCTGATATTGCATAATGCATCGTCCTTATGAATCTCAATTCCTTTTGCAACATAAGGTGCTATGTCTTGCTTGAGCGATAGCCTGTAGAGGGTGCGCCATTTGAAATGCGACATAGGCTGCACTTGGTTCTGTGTGTTGAAGGCACCGTCGCTTGCCAACTTAAGCATATTGGAGAGAATAACGTTCATTGTTAACTGAATTTTTTTGGATAGCGGAAGAATATTGCCATTACTGATACTGCAAACAGAATAAAGGGGTAATACAGCTTGCCTATGATTTCAATGGGACTGACTGCCGCCAAACCGGTGGCCATAAGAATTTGTGCACCATAGGGCAGTATTCCTTGTATGCAACAGGAGAAAGTGTCAAGCAAACTTGCTGCTTTCCTGTTGTCGACGCCGTAACGTTCGGCAATTTCCTTTGAAATTGAGCCTACTGTGAGAATTGCCACAGTATTGTTTGCCGTGCATACATTAACCAAACTGACCAGCGTTGCAATAGTCATTTCGCAGCTTCTTCGTCCTCTTATACGGAAGGTGATTAGACGGATAATATAATCCAAAGCACCGTTTTCTGAGAGAACGCGCAGCAACCCACCTGCCAAAACCGAAACAACGATTAGGTCGCCCATGGAAGTTATACCGTCGCCCATGGCATGACACCATCCAAAGAAATCATAATGCGAATAAGCAATGCCGATAACACCGGTGGAGATTATCCCCAATGCAAGAACAGCCATTACGTTCAGGCCGCATAATGCCGTTGATATGACTATTATGTAGGGCAGCATGTTAAGGTAATTGACATCTTCGATTGTTCTTGTGGCTTGCATTCCATGTCCCAGAAAGACGTATATAATTAGAACTATAAAGGCTACGGGGATTGTTGTGTATGAGTTGACAAGAAACTTGTCGCTCATCTTGCATTTCTGTGTATTTGTGGCAACGATTGTGGTATCGGAAATAAATGACAGATTGTCTCCGAAAAATGATCCTCCCACGATTATTGCCACCAACGTTGCAACGTCGAATCCAGTTGAATGTGCCAGTCCGGCAGCAATGGGTACAAGAGCAACAATCGTTCCTACACTTGTTCCAATGGATAGGGATATGAAGCATGAAGCAAGGAAAAGTCCAGCCATGACCATATTGTCGGGAAGAACGTTAAGTGTGAAATTTACCGTGTCGTCAACACATCCCGCAACCTTTGCGGAATTTGCAAAAGCCCCGGCAAGAACAAAAATACAAAGCATCTGCATGATGTCCTTGTCGCCTGCTCCCCTGCAAAACACGTCAAGTCTTTCTTGAAGCGATTTTCCACGGAATGTAGCGATGGCATACATGCAGGCCATAAGAAACGCTATTGTTATTGGCATGCTGTAGAAGTCGCCGGCAATGACTGATGTCACGACGTAAAGCATAATGAACAATATCAATGGTGATAAAGCGAATAGTCCTTTTTTGTGGTTTATCTGTTTTGTATTCATGCTATTATGCCAATTTACTTTGACAAGTAATACAAGGCGTTGGCGGTTGTATTTGTTTTTCCTTGTATGTGAAATGTTATGTACCTTAACTTGTAAGTTCTGCCTGTAATTTTGAATCTTTTTATTGTTGCTGGTTTCACATCGCACAGTCCCTCAAAATACATGGAAGGAGTTTATGGCTTGATAGCCATATAACTCCTTCTTTTGTAAAATACATGTAGGTTCAGTATCTCCTCACGTGTGAGTGAAATTTGAAACCCTTCATTTGGTTCTTCAAGAACTGTGGATTACAGTGTTACTCCATTCTTAAAGATTGAAATCTCGCGATAACCGTTCTTTTCGTTGTTTGCCTTTTCTCCACTTGCAACGGCAAGGACTTTGTCAATGAACTTATCTACAAGTGTTGGCATATCTGTACCTTCAACAAGTTCTCCTGCATTGAAGTCAATCCAGTTTGGCTTGTTTTTATAAAGGTTGCTGTTTGTGGAAATCTTCATTGTCGGGATAAATGTTCCGAATGGAGTTCCACGGCCAGTGGTGAAGAGAACAATCTGACAACCGGCAGCTGCTAGGGCTGTTGAGGCTACGAGGTCGTTGCCTGGAGCCGACAATAGGTTTAGTCCCTTAACTTTAAGTCTGTCGCCATAGCCCAAAACACCGCTAACGGGAGCGCGTCCGCATTTTTGTGTGCAACCCAAAGCCTTGTCTTCAAGGGTTGATATTCCTCCAGCCTTGTTGCCTGGAGAAGGATTCTCGCCAACGGGCTCTCCGTGACTGAGGAAATATTCCTTAAAGTCATTCACAAGCTTAACTGTTTCCTGGAAGAGTTCGGGTGTTTCGCAGCGGTTCATAAGTATAGTTTCCGCTCCGAACATTTCTGGAACTTCAGTAAGAATGGATGTTCCGCCTTGTGCAACAACATAGTCGGAGAACTCGCCAACAAGAGGATTGCCGGTTATTCCGCTGAATCCGTCGCTACCGCCGCACTTCAAGCCGATACGCAGTTCGCTTACAGGACACTCCACACGTTTGTCTTCCTTAGCCAGTGCATAGAGTGAACGAAGAATTTTCATTCCTTCTTCAATTTCGTCCCCTTCCACTTTCTGAACGACCATAAACTTTATGCGGTCTTTGTCATAATCGCCCAGCAATTCCTCGAATTTGTCGGGTTGGTTGTTCTCGCATCCTAGGCCAACAACAAGAACGGCGCCTGCATTTGGATGGAGGACAATGTCGCGCAGCACCTTGCGGGTGTTCTCATGGTCTTCGCTCAACTGTGAACATCCGTAGTTGTGGTGCCATGAATGTACTGCGTCAATGCCCTCAAGTCCTGTTTCTTTTTCGAGCATGGTTGCGAGTCTGTCGGAAATTCCATTTACGCATCCCACTGTCGGAACGACCCAAATTTCATTTCTTACGCCAACCTCACCGTTCTTACGTACGTAACCCTTAAATGTGCGGTTGTCCTTTTTGATGTTTAGCTTTTCGTTAACGGGATGATATTCGTAACTTAGTGTACCTTCAAGGTTTGTCTTTAGGTTGTTTTCGTTTACCCATTGTCCTGCAACGAGATCTTCTTTTGCGTGCCCGATAGGATAACCGTATTTTATAATGTCTGTCCCTTTGGTAGCATCTTTGATAAGAACCTTATGTCCGGCAGGAGTGTCTTGAAGCACTTCTATTTCCTTTCCGTCCACAGTAACCTTTTCGCCTTTGCTGAAAGGACGCAGGCAAACAACCACAGAGTCGGCTGGGTTGATTTTGATAAATGATGAAATATTCATAGTTGTTTTGGATTATATATATTCACTTTCTTTTCGTTTCCTTTTCTAATTGGAGTAAAAACATTTAAAGTTGCGTGCGACGGTAAAAATCCACGTTTTCTTTCGACAAAAGCTCAATGGGCATGAAGTTTGTCGGGTCGACTTTCTTGTGAAGCACTATTGCCTTGAACAAAGAATCGACACAGTGGTATCCTTGCATGTAAGCATGTTGTGCAATGAGAAATGATACGGAACCTTTGCGAAGGCATTCTGCATTCTTTTCCACCATGTCATATCCCATAATCTGTACGTTGCGACGATTTGTCTTCAGCAGGAAATCACCAACGATGTGAGCCTTTGAACCAAGTGTTATGCAATTCCTTATTTCTGGATGAGCGGTAAAGAACTCCTCAAGTTTCTTGTCAAAGCTGTCGTTGCCGCTTTCTGCAGCTATGTCCAGTTCAATGATTTTGATTTTCGGGAAATGCTCATTCATATAGTGTCTGAAGCCCTGTTCGCGGTTCTCTTGCTGGCGACTTGCCACCTTGCCGTTTTTCATTTGCTTGAGCAGCATTATTTCCTTGTCGTTGCCAGCTATGAGCATCAGGATCTTTGCTGCAAAGATTCCACTAGCGAAAGAGTCTTGTCCAAAGAAAGTAAGTGGATTGACATCTGGTATGTAGGAGTCGAGCAAAATGAAAGGTATGTTCCTTTCATGCATTATTTCACAGAATCGCTTGGTTGACTGTGTGTCTCCGGGCACAACAATTACACCGTTGGGCTTTTTCTCCAAACATTCTTTTGCTGTTTGTGTGAAAGATTTTGCGTCATAACGCTTGTAGTACAATATTTCAGTGCTGATGTGAAAGTCCCTGCGCGTTTCGCAGGCCTTTGCAGTGCCGTCTTCGATTTCTTCCCAATACGCTTCGGAGTCATGCTCCGGGATGATGCAGTAAAACTTGTATGATTTGTTGTATGCCAATGCGCTGGCATACATGTTCGGTTGGTAGTTTATTTCCTTCAGGACTTTCTCTACTTTTTCCCTCGCCTCTTTAGAAACGTTGGGACGGTTGTGCAAAACTCGGTCTACTGTTCCAACAGAAACACCTGATTTTTCCGCAATATCCTTTATCCTAACTTTTTCTGTCATAGAATGGGCTTGAAATCGTTTTATGTTTATAAAAATATTTTTCAGTAGTTTTGCAAAAATAAGAATAAAAATCGAAACAAATGCACTGCGCAGGTCATTTTTCCCTAAATCCTTTTTTTTTCATTATTTATTTGTGTGGTTGAATATAAAACTTTAACTTTGTGAACTGAAAAGCAAATAATATCTTAAACAATTAATTTATTAAAAATAACAAATGGCTAAAGTAGTAACATTAGGCGAAATTATGCTTCGCCTTTCTTCTCCTGGTCAGAAGAGATTCATACAAAGTGATTCATTCGACGTGGTTTACGGTGGCGGTGAGGCAAATGTGGCTGTTAGTGCAGCAAACTATGGCCACGAAGCTTATTTCGTGACAAAAGTTCCTACACACGAAATCGGGCAGTGCGCAGTTAACGCTTTGCGTCGTTATGGCGTTCACACAGACTTTATTGCACGTGGTGGCAATCGTCTTGGTATATATTTCCTTGAAACAGGTGCGTCTATGCGTCCTTCGAAGGTCGTTTACGACCGTGCAGGCAGTTCTATTGCTGAGGCAGATCCAAATGATTTCGATTTCGATGCTATTATGGAAGGTGCTCAGTGGTTCCACTGGAGTGGCATTACTCCTGCAATCAGCGACAAGGCTGCTGAGTTGACAAAACTTGCTTGCGAAGCCGCAAAGCGCCATGGCGTAACAGTAAGCTGCGACCTTAATTTCCGTAAGAAACTGTGGACTTCAGAAAAGGCTCAGAGCATTATGAAGCCTCTTATGAAATATGTTGACGTATGCATTGGCAATGAAGAGGATGCACAGTTGTGTCTTGGTTTCAAACCGGATGCTGACGTTGAAGGTGGAAAGACAGATGCAGAAGGATACTATGGAATATTCAAGGGTATGATGGAAGAATTCGGCTTCAAGTTTGTTGTATCCACACTCCGTGAGTCTTATTCAGCAACACACAATGGCTGGAAGGCACTTATATATAATGGTAAGGACTTCTATCAGAGCAAGCACTATGACATTATGCCTATTATTGACCGTGTAGGTGGTGGCGACAGCTTCGCAGGTGGTCTTATCCATGGCTTGCTTACATGGCCTGAGGATCAGGGCAAGGCTCTTGAATTTGCAGTTGCGGCTTCTGCATTGAAGCATACTATCCCTGGTGACTTTAACCTTATGAGCAAGGAAGAAGTTGAAAACTTGGCTGGTGGTGATGCTTCTGGCCGTGTTCAGCGTTAAAAGATAAACCCAAAATGGTTGGTTGTGACTTTAAAGTTCTCAATCAACCATTGGTTTTATTTATATTCCAAATTAAACAAACAGTATGTCTTGCATCTTGAGGTGCAGACAACATAGAATAAAAAAACACAATGGCAAAATTTGATAAATTGGCAGTCCTAAAAAAAATAGGTGAAACCGGTATGGTTCCTGTTTTTTATGACAAGGACGCAGAGGTGGCTAAAAACGTAGTAAAAGCTTGCTATGATGGCGGTGTTCGTGCATTCGAATTTACTAACCGCGGTGATTTCGCACATGAAGTATTCGAGGAAGTAGTTAAGTTTGCAGCAGTAGAATGTCCGGAAATGGCTCTCGGCGTTGGTTCTGTTGTTGATCCTGCAACAGCTGCACTTTATATTCAGCTTGGAGCTTGCTTCGTTGTAGGCCCGTTGTTCAACCCGGAAGTTGCAAAGGTATGCAATCGTCGTCTTGTTCCTTATACTCCAGGATGCGGAAGCGTTTCAGAAGTAGGAGCAGCTCAAGAGGTAGGATGCGATCTTTGCAAGATATTCCCTGGAGATGTGCTTGGTCCTAAGTTGGTTAAAGGTCTCAAAGCTCCAATGCCTTGGTCTAAACTGATGGTAACTGGCGGCGTTTCTCCTGATGAGGAAAACCTCACTTCATGGATAAAGGCTGGTGTATACTGCGTTGGTATGGGTTCTAAGTTGTTTCCGAAGGACGTGGTTGCAGCAAAGGACTGGAAAACTGTTTCAGACAAATGTGCAGAAGCTTTAGGATACATTGCTAAGGCTCGCGGTTAAAAAGATATTTTATAAAGACTTCATTGGCATTCTTTGCCTTTGGAGTCTTTTTGTGTTGTTCGCGTGTTCTCGGCCATCTTCAAAGACCGTTGACAAGCTGAACAGTAATGCGTATGCCTTTCATTATAAAAACCTGGATTCGGTTTGTACATACGCTACAAAGGCACTTAATCTTTCTGGCAGTTATAGTTCCGGAAAGGCTGAAGCAATGAACAACATTGCTTTTGTTAATATAGCCAAGATGAATTTCTCGCTGGCTCGCAAGCAGTTGGACAGCATTTATACATTTACGGACAATCAGTTGGAGCTTCTCATAGCTGATGTCCAAAACATGAGACTTTGCCAAAGGAAATCGCAGAACAAGGATTTCTATGATTATAAAGTCAAAGCTCAACAACGCATTAAAAGAATAAAGGAAGAAGAAGGCACACTTACAGAGCGGGAGACAAAGCGATTTCTTTATGGGGAAACAGAGTATTTCTATGTATTGTCAACGTATTATTATTATGTTGGATTGGACAGTCTTGCTCAAGAGGCGTTGATGAGCATAAATTACGACGGGCTTTTGCAAAAAGATACAGCACAATACTTGAATTATCTTTATCAATGTGGCACGGGATATGTAATAAGGGCAAATTCGCAAACTGCAACAGTACAGAGAGAATACGATAAACTTTTGGAATGTTATCTAATGTCCAAAAGAATGAATTACAGATTTTGGGAAGCCAATTCCATGCAGGCAATAAGTGAACTGTTGATTAACGGTTCAAACCGCGATTACCTTTTGAACAGTAACAAAGTATCGTTCGGATATCTTAATGTCGACAATATGCCGGATTCCTTACTGGCAGGTTATCTGGCGCAAAAATCTGTTGAAGAATTTCGTTCGTATGGTGATATTTACCAAATATCAGCTTCAATGCGTACCCTTGCAAGATGTTTCTGGTGTATAGGTGATTACAGAAGTTCTCTTTATTATCTGAATAATGCGATAGACAACAAACAGGTAAAACAGACTCCCGACTTGATTGCGAGCATTTGTGAACTGTTGAGCATTGTTTACTCGTCGCTTAACGACAAACACAACAGCGACATAAACAGGAACTTGTATCTTGACCTTCAAGAGAAGACGCGTCAGGATATGGAACTTGATGCACGAGCATCGCAACTGGAGCAAACGGCAACTGTTCTGAACGGAATGATAGCGGCAATTCTATGTATTATATCCCTTTTCGTCGTTATTCTTTTCAGACTGAAAAGGATACAATCTGGAAATAGTAACTTCGTTCAAGAATTAAGTGACCTTAAAGACAAATTTTTCTCCCTTCACATTCAGAAAATGAATCAGTTGCTGGAACAAAACGAAGATTTGGACGAGAAAATAAGTATGCTTTCTCTCAGTTTGGACAATAACAAGAGAAGGAATATCGACAATCGTGCAAAATTATTTCTCCTTAACAGTATCCTGCCATTGATTGACCGCATGGTCAACGAAACCACTAAATTGGAGCAACGCAATGAAACGGAAGAACTGAAAAGTGAGAGACTTTCTTATATAACTGAGTTGTCGGAAAAAATCAACGAATACAACAATACTATCACCGATTGGATTCAATTGCGAAAGGGAGACATTGGCATGACTATCGAGAGCTTCTCTCTTCAGGATCTCTTTGATATAATGAAGCGTAGTAGGGTAGTGTTCAACATTCAAGGCAAGGAACTCTATGTACATGATACCAAACAGGTTGTGAAGGCAGATAAGGTGTTGACGCTATTCATGATAAACACCCTAACGGACAATGCACGCAAATTCACGCCGAAAGGCGGTAAAATAGAAATCTACGCTACGGAATTAGAAGATTCCGTGGAAATATCAATAAAAGACAACGGCATCGGTATTGAAGAAAACAAACTTGGTGGATTGTTCAACAGAAATATAACCGATGGGCACGGATTTGGCCTTTTAAACTGTAGAGGAATACTCGAAAAGTATCGCAAGTACAGCAAGATTTTCAATGTATGCCGTATTTCGGCTGAAAGTTCAAAAAACGGAAGTCGTTTCTTCTTCACTCTGCCCAAAGGTATTGCATCGGCTATTGTATTGTTTCTTTGTTCAATAACCGTATGGTCGCAGCCCTTGAACAACCAGGAAAAGCTTAATGTTAATGCAAAAGCGGACATATGCTTGAATAGGGCAGATGCATTTGCGGATTCTACATACTTTGCCAATGTACGGGCTGACTACAAGGCTGCACTTTTATATGCCGACTCTGCCCGCATTTGGCTTAACAAACATTATGCGCATCTAAGGCCCAAAGGGAAAGATTTTCTTCATAGAATTGACGGTGACAATGTCATTGCTCCTGAAATCAAATGGTTCAGTTCCGGACTAAATACTGACTATAACATTATTTTGGATATAAGAAATGAAAGTGCAATTGCTGCTTTGGCACTTCATGAATGGGCTTTATACAAATACAACAATTCCATATATACAAAACTCTTCAAGGATGTTTCAACTGACAGTTCCATTGCTCATTATTGCCGTATAATGCAGCGATCTGAAACTGATAAAAACATAGCAATTGTTCTTTTGGTGATTTCATGCGTTTTTCTTTCGCTTATTACATATCTTATGTATTATCGTCGAGTGACAAAGCAGAATTCTTTAAAAGAACTTTCACGCGAGCTTGAGAGAATATTGCTTTCCGAAGAAGATACATCTGCAATGGCTGTTGAAGTAGAAAAACTTTCTGTTGAGACAGCTCTTGCTAAAAATGAATCCATTCTGAATGACATTATTGACGAATTGCATTCAGAAAGCGAAAAAGAGGTGACTCTTAAAAATGATATCCTTTCAAAACAGGAATTTATAAAGAAAACATCTTATGAGAATGACAGATTTTACGTTAGCAACAATATAACTGAAAACTGTTTGAGTACTATAAAACACGAGACGATGTATTATCCGTCCAGAATATACAATTATATAAGTTCTTGTGAGAATAATCCGCAAGGTTATGATATAGGTATATTGAAAAACCTTGTGTCATATTATAAAGATCTTTACGCTATTCTTCTTGAACAAGCCAACAATCAGATATCAGATTTGAACTTCGAACGTAGACAGATTTTGATTCCTGTAGATTCAGAGTGCGAAAATTTATATACGATAGGTGATGCGACGCTTATTTCATATCTTTTCAAATTACTGAAGCAGGTAAATGCAGGCGAAAAACCTGTTTATTCTGCTTCCTTTGACGATACATACCTTTACATAATGGCTAAAAGCAATCTTTATGATGGCAAAGCAGAGAAACAAAGCCTATTCACTCCCCAACAAGACAATATTCCTTTTATGATCATGCGTCAGATAGTGCGAGAAACCAACTCTGCCGTTAATTTGTGCGGCGGTGGAATATCTGTGTCAACGGATGAAAAATGCAATATAGTTTTTACAATAACTTTACCTAATAAGCTTAAACAAGAAAAATAACCGTCCAGATAATGAAAAACTTTGATATTATAATAGTCGAAGACGTACCACTGGAACTGAAAGGTACGGAAGGAATACTCAAGTCGGATATTCCTGAGGCAAATATAATTGGAACCGCCGAAAACGAACACCAGTACTGGAAATTGATGAAGGAAAGGATTCCTGATTTGGTGCTGCTTGACCTTGGTCTAGGTGGCTCAACCACTATTGGTGTTGAGCTATGTAGAGAAACAAGAGCCAAATATCCAGACGTGAAAGTGCTGATATTTACAGGTGAAATTCTGAACGAAAAACTTTGGCTTGATGTCTTGGATGCAGGCTGCAACGGCATAATACTGAAAACGGGCGAAATGTTGACAAGAACTGATGTTGAAAGTATAATGTCTGGAAAGAAAAATGTTTTCAATCAGCCTATAATGAACAAGATTCTCGAACATTTCAGACATGATGTGAAATCTACAATTATGCGACAGGAAGCTCAGATAGCTTACGAAATTGATGAATATGACGAGCGTTTTCTCCGTCATCTAGCTTTAGGTTATACCAAAGAGCAGATTACTTGCCTGCGTGGTATTCCCTTCGGAGTTAAGAGTTTGGAAAAAAGGCAGAACGAACTTGTGCAAAAGCTTTTCGGTAATGCTAATGGCAAGCAGAATATAAATGCAACACGGCTCGTCGTAAGAGCTTTGGAACTTAGAATACTTGATATTGACAATCTTCAGCCTGACGATGAATAAGCAAAAAGCCAAACATTCCATCTATCTCATTATAGCGTTCTCTTTTCTGGGGGAGTTAGCGCTGATATTCATGTCTTGGATAGTATGTACAGTTGTTCCGGAACTTCCGTTTAGGTCTTTGCTTAGTGAAGAAGGTGTGAGGTGGTTGTTTGGACATTTCACTGACAATCAAAACGTGCATGCATTAGTCTCAATCATTACTGTGGCAATGGCGTATGGTGCGGTAAAAGGGAGTGGTATAGTATCACGTATAAAGAATATGCTGCGGCATAAAGAAAGCTTCAACTATTGTGACGGAATGGCACTTGTTACGATTTTTGTAGAGTTCGCCGTGTATTTACTCATAATGTGTTTGCTCGCTTTTACATCGCATGCTGTTCTACTAAGTTCCACAGGAAATTTATTTCCAAGCAGTTTCAGTGTCTGCATTATCCCCTCGTTTAGCTTCATAATAGTTTTGATGAGTATGACATACGGCTTTTTTATCAAGAAAATAGATACTATAAATACTTGTGTATCTTTGTTGGTGGACGGTTTGAAGGACTTTTCGTCTTTAATTTTAGCTTACATCTTTATCAATCAGTTCATTAAAAGCTTGCTGTTTGTTGTTTTGGCATAAATGGATTTTGTTAATTCTATCTCGTTCGCTTCTTCCGTAACTGGATCTTGAGTGTAAAAAATATCCGAAATCAGCTGAGGGAGATTTACGAGGACATGGTGCGTTAAAAAAAATATTTTTTTATTTCGAAAAGTTTCAGCGTTTTCATTCATTCCCACTATCTTTGTGCATATTCTGCAAATGACAATAAAGAATGGGAACGTTCCGATCGATAGATGAATTGGTGAGAGCCCTCGACAGGGAGAAGGTTTTACTGAAGGAAATGTTTGCGAAGCGACATTCCCTTCAGTTTCGCTATGACTATGCCC
>CAVAPC010000016.1:0-47981 GCA_963590505.1 uncultured Alistipes sp.
AACTGGGAATTTTATTGTGTTTTGATTGCCACACGTTTTTGCAGGTGGTCCGTTTTTACTTGACAGTTTTAGGTTCAACAGTTACTTAATTAAGTTTTATAACGTTAAGGAAATGTACAATAAAAGATTATCTAAGTGATGTTCATATCAGAAAATTTACTTACCTTGGAGCTGTCCCTAACTCCGATAAGAAGTATCTGATGTTTGACAAAGGTAGCCATATTATTAGAGAAACTTATCACATTCCGTATACTATCTTTTACAACAAAGCCTTTCACTAGGAGAAATCAACGATAAACGAAAAACCTGTACAACGTGAGATACCAAACACGCTGCACAGGCCTATAATTTCAACACTCTTGCTCTATCAAAGCATAACGGATCAGTTGCCGTTGAAGAACAGGTATAGAGCAACCATGACAACAGCCAAAGCCACCCACGCAACGACAACGCTGCGCTCTGTTTTCTCGTTGACGGCAACAATCTCTCCGTGTTGCTGGTTTGCCTTCTTGTCGAATATGCTCACGAGGAACATCATTACCACCAGCACAACGAAGATATAGAACGAAAGGAGCATGAAATGCACATTCTCTGCCATGTCTGGTATTACCCAAAGGTAAAGGATGCCGGCACCGATGCTGAACACCGTACCGAAAGTCAGTGTCATGTTGGCGGCAAGAGTGGTGCACCGTTTCCAGAACACGCCCATAAGGAACACGGCTGCCATTGGCGGAGCAATGAAACTGAGCACCGACTGGAACACATTGAAGAGATTCATTCCTTTTATGCCGTCAACCGCCACAGTGATAATGATTGAAACGAGTGCTCCAATAACGGTAACGATACGTCCGGTACGGCGTATTTCGTCCTGTGTAGCCTGCGGACGGATATTCTTCACGTAGATGTCCATTGTGAACACCGTGCTAAGTGCATTCAACGCCGAACCGATAGTGCTCACGAGAGCCGCCGTCAGCACGGCAAGCACAAGTCCTACCATGCCTGCGGGGAACAGTTCGTAAACAAGTTTCAGGTAAGCATCGTCGGCATTCACCTGCACACCGCCGAAGTATCCCGTCTTAACCATGGCATAGCACACTACACCAGGAATGATGTATATGGCCACGTCAAGAATTTTCAGCCACCCCGTGAAGTTAGCCCCCTTCTGCCCTTCCGCAAGATTGCGTGCTGCAAGCACAGGCTGCACCATAGACTGGTCTGTGCACCAGAACCACACGCCCATTATAGGGTAGCCAAGAAGAATTGGAAGCCACGGAAAATCCTTGTCGCTGTTAGGCTGGAACAGATTCCAGTAGTTTGAAGGAACGATGTCGGGGTTGGCAAGCGTGGCCAAGCCCTGCGAGAAACTGTCACCGCCCAAACGCCATATTCCCACAACGGTGAGAGTGGCCGAAACAACAATAAGCAGAATCATCTGATACACGTTTGTATAGGCAACGGCCTTCAGTCCGCCAAGAATAGTGAAGAACGCCGAAATGGCAAGCAGCAGAAGCGCCGAAAGCCACATCGGTATGCCAAACACCTGGCGTATTATTATTCCGCCGGCAAAGAGCGTGAGTGCAAGCCATGAGATAAGAATCGTGACGATGGTATACCACGCAAGGATATTGCGCGTGGAATCGCCGAAACGCAGGCCCATGAATTCGGGAAGCGTGGATATTCCCGTTCCGAGATAGCGCGGGGCGAACACAAATGCAAGCAGAGCGATGAAGACGAAGGCATACCATGCGAAGTTGCCCGACACGATGCCAGTAGAGAAGCCGGCACTGGCCGAAGCTATAAGCATCGACGGGCCGACGTTTGTGCCCCACATTGAGAAACCGATGTGGTGCCAGCGCAGAGACCGCTCTGCAAGAAACATGTTTCCGCTTTTCTTTGCCTTTACGCTAGCCCACATTCCAATAATTATTAGGATGATGAAATAGGCTGCAAGAATCAGCCAATCGAGGATATCAAGGTTTTGTGTGTTCATTGCTTTAGATTTTGTTGTTTTTAAGGTTTCAGAGGCATGGCGGAAAAACCGCCACGCCTTTATTACAAGTTATTTTCCCATCAGTTCTTTTGCCTTAGCCACAGCCGAGTTGGCGTTGTCGCTGTATCCATCGGCCCCAATCTCGTCAGCGAAGGTCTGTGTCACGGGAGCTCCTCCAACCATAACCTTCACGTCTTTGCGTATGCCGGCATCCTCAAGAGCCTGTATTACGTCTTTCATGTAAGTCATGGTTGTTGTAAGCAGCGCGCTCATGCACAGGATATCGGCATGGTAATCCTTCACTGCCTCAACGAATTTCTCGCTCGGCACGTCGATTCCGATGTTCTTCACCTCGAATCCGCAGCCTTCAAGCATTGAAGCCACAAGATTCTTCCCGATATCGTGCAAGTCGCCCTTCACCGTGCCAATAACCACACGTCCCAAAGAGTTTGACGCCTGTCCTGCAAGCATCGGTTTCAGTATTTCAAGCGCAGCCTTCATGGCTCTTCCTGCCATAAGCAACTGCGGGACGAAAGCCTTTCCGTCCTGGAAGCGCTGCCCCACCTCGCTCATGGCTCGAATCATCTGTCCGTTGATGATGTCCTGCGGCGCTATGCCTTCGTCAACGGCACGTTTTGTCGCATCAGCCGCCTTGTCGGTCTTTCCGCCGAGAATGGCCTCGAACACATCGTTTGCAGAAGATTTTTCTTCCTGCTTTGGCGAAGCGGCATCGTGGTCTATTCCGCAGGAACATTTCTCAGAGTGGCCGTGCGCAGAAGCGACTGTCTTGCCGTTGTCTTTTGCTGCCGGTTCCGACGATGCTTGCGCTGCCGGTTCGGCAAGGCTCTTCACCTTCAGTTCATATCCGCTTCCCGCTCCCGGACGGTGGGGTGTTATTATCAGTCCCTCCAACGGTTCCACGAGCTTGGCTATTTCCCTTATGTGCGTATCGTCGGTTCCGCAGCATCCTCCCACGACGTTAAGCAGATGAGCCTCAACAATGGGCCATACTTCCGCCTGCATCATCTTCGGAGTGTCTTTGTAGTGGCCGTGCGCATCAGGCAAGCCGGCATTCGGGAACATGCTTATATAGAAGTCAGTCTCTTCGGCCATGCGCTGAATGATGGGGGCCATGCGTGCTGCATTGAGCGAGCAGTTGAGCCCGACGGAGAACACGCTTGGGTCTTTTAGCGACTTGACGTAATCGGGAACAGACTGTCCGAGCATGTTGTATCCGTTGTCGCCAGCCACGGTGAAACTCATCATAACCGGCAAACGGCGTCCTCTCTTAACCATTTCCTCCTTGCAGCATTGAAGTGCAACCTTTGCGTTCTCGATGTCGAATATCGTTTCTATCAATATGGCGTCCACTCCAGCGTCGAACAGAGCTTCTATCTGTTCGCTGTATGCGGCATGCAGAATGTCTTTGTTGAAGCTGTCGTCTTCGCCCACGCTTAGGGTCTTGCTTGTAGGACCTACCCCACCGAGCACATAGCGTGGCTTCCGCGGGTTGAGCAGCGTTGCCTTGTCGGCTTCCTCTCGCGCTATGCGGCATGCGGCAAGGTTGATCTCCCTGACATAGGCGTCGAGATGATAATCGGCAAGGCTTATTCGCTGTGCGTTGAACGTGTCGGTGGTTATAAGATCGGCTCCTGCATCAAGGAACCGACGGTGCACCGCTGCCACGATATCGGGGCGAGTAATGCACAAAACGTCGTTTGCGCCCTTTATGTCATACTGGTAATCCTTGAAACGCTCTCCGCGGAACTCGTTTTCGCCCAGTTTGTATTGCTGTATTGTTGTTCCAGTAGCTCCGTCGAGCACGAAAATCTTTTCTTCCGCTTCCTCAAACAACGAAGGACGGCCAAGTGTTGTTGCCGTCCATGGCAGGGAGGCAATCTTATCGTCTGTTGCCGAAACTGCGGCAGAGGGATTCTCTATCTTTTCAATTATATCCATCACCTCCTCGTCGGGAGTTAGTGTCTTTTCTGCCTCAACTTTTTCAATAATGGCGTCAACCTCAGCATCAGCTCCCTTTTTGGCAATGCGTATCACGTTGTCGTCGGCAGCTGGCTCAGGGTTGTCTTCCTGGTATTCCTCTACAATGCGGATGGCTTTCTCCACCTCGTCTTCGTTGTGGAAGTCCATCTCGATGTGCACGCCGTTGCCTCCGATATTGTCGAGCAACGGGCGCAGTTCGTCGAGCGTTACCCAGCATGCCATTATGCTCTTTCCGCCATTCAGAATCTTCTTGTACAGATCATACCACTTGGGCGATCCGCCCTGCGGCTCGCCCACTCCCGGCGTCCACTGAATTGCATTTAGCTCCTCTATCTCAAGCAATGCGGGCAGATGATGCATCGCCCCAACGCCGTCAAGGTGGTAAAGCGTATAGTCTATCTTCTGGCACTGTTGGCGTATGAAGGGTTGCACGAATCTCCTGTAGTCTTCCACGCTTATCATGGTTGAAATGTCGCTCTGCAGCTTCGACATCTTGCCGGGAGCCCACGACGAGAAGTAGCAGAACGCCATTTCGTCGCCCTCGCGGATAATGTCATACAGTTCGTCGAACACCTGGAAGTAAATGTCGTTTATCTGCTGCATCTGGCGTTCCAGCACGTCGGGCTGCATCACCGTATCGAGCAACACCTTGTCTGTGCCCTTCATTGCGGCAAGCACGTCGAGACCTTCCATAAGGTCGGGCATTCCAACGAAATAGTTTCCGTTTGCCTTCTTCTTGCACGCACGCAGCAAGTCTTTGTGCAACTGCCAGTTCTTGTTGGCCTTGTCGTTTATGTCGAACTTTATCTCGTCTGTGTAGTTCGGGTTCGGATGTATCCATATAGTGTCTTCTCCCCCTTCAAACACTCCGCCCAGTATTGCGGCAAGCGAGCCCGGGCCCAACTGTGTGTTTGCAACGGGCAGCATGTCTGCCTTCATCGAACTGTGGGCCACATACCAGTCGAGATATTCTGCACGCCATTCGGGGTCAAACCATTTCTGGTCGAGGCTCTTTGGCTGCGGCGGCATGGGTACGTCGGCATGCGGCACCACGCCCTCCTGGAAGTGTTCCCACATGTTCAGCACAATGCCCTTGTGGTTCCACCAGTTGATATAATGTTTTTTTGTTTCTTCTAGATTAGGTTTCCACATATGTTTTATCTTGTCTATCCGCAAGGGGCAGCACCATTGCCGCTCCCTGCGGTAAGTTTTACGCTGTGTTTTCTCAGAATTCCATCCCTTTGAAAGTGTCGTCAACGGTCACTTCCACTACCTTCGACATATCCATGTCGTCGGTGGAGTCTACAAGTTCGGGATATACAGGTATCTTTGCGCCGCAGCGCACGAATACCGGCATTCTCTCAAGGGGCACTTCAACGTTCTTCAGCCATTTTCCGCCGCCTTCTACGCTGTATTTCTCACCTGTAAAGAAATCTGTCCACTCGCCTTCCGGCAGATAAATGTCGCGCACGTTGTCGCTGTTCATAACGGGAGCTACGAGGAAGTCGTCGCCAAAGTAATATTCATCGTCTATATGCCAGCAGGTGTTGTCTTCCGGATGGTGGAATATCAGCGCCTGTACGATAGTAGAACCGCTTTCCGTGGCTTTCCTGCTCTCTTTGAGTATATACGGAATGAGTTTGTAGCGCAGGTTCCACCAGCGTTTCACGAGCGGAGCGATGTTCGGATAGAACCAAGGCTCGCGCTTGTTTGTGCCGTGGTAACGTATATGCGACGAGAATACGCCGAACTGCGTCCAGCGTATGTACACGTCGTCCTGCACGATGGAGTTCATAAAGTTCGGCAACGTATGGAATCCCGGCACGTCGTGGCTCCAGAAGGCGAAGCCGGAAAGCCCGAAGTGAAGCCCTCCGCGCAGCGAACCTGCCATTCCTTCCCACGAGCTGCACGAGTCGCCGCCCCAATGCAGCGGGTATCTCTGGCATCCGGCCCATGCAGAACGCGCCCATACTATTCCGTCACCGGTTACTTCTTTCGTTATCTCATAGGCGGCCTTCTGATAGAGAAGGGCGTAGAGGTTGTTGAGCAGTTCGGGCGACATGTTTTCGTATATTGCATCCATGTGGATGTTCTCGCCGAAGTCTGTCTTTATGCACTTCACTCCCATATCGAGCAGGCGTTTCAGCAGACGCTTGTACCATTCTGTTGCCTTCTTGCTAGTGAAGTCGATTGTTCCGGCATAGTCGAGAGCCGAGAAGTTTGAGCCTTCCGACTCCTGTTTCTTCGTGATCTTGCATATATAGTTGTTCTGTCGCGCCTCGTCAATCTGCTCGGCGTTTTCAGCCACATACGGCAACTGCCACAGAGAGACCTTGAATCCTTTCTTGAGCAGCCCCTGCACGAATGCCGTGGGATCGGGGAAACGCTCCTTGTTGAACTTCCACTCGCAAAGCCAGTCGGTCTTGAACCACCCCGTGTCGAGATGGATAACGTCGCAAGGATAGTGTTCCTCTCTCAGACGGTCGCATATTCCGTTCACTTCGTCGGCGCTGAAATATGTCATGCGGCTCATCCATATTCCGAAGCTCCACAGTGGCGGCATCGAAGGATAGCCTGTCAGGTCGCGGTATCCGCGTATTATTTCTTCAACGGTGTTTCCTCCTATCAAGAAGGCATCTACGAGCGGCTGGTCGCTGAGGAACTCTACCGATCGGCTCGACACTCCGGCGAGCGAGAGTTTGCTGTGTGCCGTGGTGTGATAGAACACTCCGTACATGCGGCTGGACACGTAGAAAGGAATGTTCTTGTACGTCCGCCGGTTGTTCACGCCCTGTCCGTCCTGGTTTTTGAGGAAGAAAGTTTGTCCGCTGAGGTCCATCTTGCCGAAGCGTTCGCCTGTTCCGGCAAAACATTCGTTCAGCTTGCATTCAAACGACAGCGTGGCACGCTCGTACTTGCCGTCGCACTTGCAGTAAGCCAAAGGCAGTGCGTCGTAGCGTGGAGGCGAGAAATGGTCGTAAGCCGCCAACCTTACCTCGTGTTTCCCGTCTGGCCAGAATCGCATGTCAAGCGTTTCCTGCGGGTCCGGCTGCAACGAACTCCAGCGGTCAAGCTCCGGCTCCTGCATGTTTATCAGTGCACGCATCGTTCCGCCGCCGTCGGTTATTATCCACTGGTCGTCCTTCAGTTCAGCTTTCAGCGGCAAGCGCTTCACGCGGCTGCTCATCTGCAGCATTTCCGAAGTGTCTGAGGGCTTTTCATCGCCGGTGCTCATAAACAAGCGCAGTATGCCTGGCTCGTATTGGCGTATCACCAGCGTATGCGTTTCCTGTGCGGCTTCCGTGTCCGGCGCCATGTCGTTGGAGAGTTTCTGCTTCTGGAAGGGAACGCTCACAAGGATATCGCCGTCTTTCTCGGCTACGGATGTAGGCTTGTAGGCCTTCCACAGCGACTCGTCGCGCCCAAGTTCGGTGTCGAAGTCCATGAAGTCGAACAGATGGTAATTGGTTGGTCTCATAGTGTATTATTGTCTTTTTTCGTTATTTAGGTTTTTCTTTTCTATACCGGCATTGTCTTTCACTGCCTTTCCCACTTTCGGACCGTTGTTGCTGAGCTTCAGCTGCGGACCGGGCTGGTTGTATCCGAAGAGTTCTGAGGGGCACCAGTTTGAAGACACGTCGAAACCGTCGGTGGCTTCGTCGAAATAAATGTAGAACGCCCGCTCGTTTGTGGCGTACGGCGCATTGCACAGGTCCTCAATCCTGTTGTATTTTATCTCTGAACCCGGCTGGTTCGAGAGGGTGTATATGCCGCCAACGTCGTAAAGCTGGCGCCCGAAGTCGTGAACATAGTTGCCGTTTATCCTGTTGTTGCGCATTCCGCTCTGCAGCGGGGTCCATCCCCACCCTACACAAATGCCGGAATAGTTGACGTGATGCACCTCGTTGTGACAGATGTCGGTGTTGCTCACATAGCCTGCCCCTATGCCTACGCAGCCCCAATCTTCGTTGGTGGCATCGCACACTTCGTTGTTGACCACTGTTATGGAGTCGCAGAAATCTCCCTTCACGGCGGGAATGTAAGGAACGTGCGTTTCGAAGCCGCCGTCGGGGAAAGCCCCCATCAGTATGGCGTTGCCGCCGATGTCGGCGAAGCGGCATCCTCTGACCGCGGATGCGGAGACAGCCTTCTCATAGTCAAGAGCCGTTGCTGCAAGATGCTCGAAACGGCAATTGTCGAAGTTTATCCCTCGTGCATGGCGCACGCTGACCGCCGCTTCCGGCCGGGCTATCCATGCCTGGTTTTCAAGGCTAGCCTTTTCGGGCAAGCCTGGTTCGGCAAGCTTGTAGGCGTCTATCATGCGGAAACCGCCCTGAAGCGTCACGTGTCCTTCTTCAAGCGGGCGCGTCCACGCCGAATGGGCAAAGGTAACGTTGCTGAACCGTATGTCGTGAACACTGCGCTCGCGCCATCCGTCCACTTCAACAAGATTGCGCAACACTGGCACTATGGCCTCCGTCCGCTTCATGTCCTCGCCTTCTGCCGGCAAATAATATATCTTTCCCGAAGGATAGTCCTGAAACCATTCTCCCGGAGCATCGAGCAACTGCGGAGCGTTGGACAGGAAGAAGGAAGAATTTCCCTTCTCGCCGCCTATCACGGGCTGCGGCCACGGATGGGCAAACTCCAGCTGGCTTTCGGGGTCGTGGAAAGACACTTCCGTCTGCCCGTTTCCAAGGTTCTTCATTTCCTTAACGCGCAGTATGGCAATGGCCCAGCGCTGGTGAACGGTCATTTCCAGCTCTCCGGCTCCGTCGAACCTTTCTTTCGGCGTGGGTATGGTTATTGTTCGGCGCTGAGCGTTGAAGTCCGTCATGCGCGTCATCTCGCCCTGACTGCCTTGCTGCGCACGTTGGGCTTTCTTTCCGTCAACCCACAGCTGACGGCACCACACTATCCTGTTGCCTTGCATCGGAGCGTCGGCCACCCACACTTTGCTGCGCACGCTCTCTGGCAAACGGGCGTCAGCGCATCCTTTGCGCCAGTTCTTCAGACTGACTCCGCCGCTAAAAACCGTACCGCCGCCCGGTTCTCCCTCTATCACAGTTGGAGACAATCTCGTTCCCGAGTCTTCGGGGCGCAGGAACAGGGGCTTTTCCAGCCGATAGCAGCCGGCGGCCACATGCACCGTTATGCCGCCTTCAGCCTCTTTACGGTTCAGCCTCCGCCACTCGCGCGCCATCTTCAGCGCAGCGGCGGGAGTTCGCAACGGGGAGAGCTGCGTTCCTGCCGCGCCATCGTTTCCGTTTGTCGCCACATAGATGTCGCCTGCCTTGGCTGTCGTCACACAGGCTGCAATGAAGGCTATGATAAATGTCGTTGCTTTCCGCATAAGGAGAGATTTAAAGTTTGTCAAGATGAAAAATTCTTTATTAAGGACGTAAAAAGGACGTGCATTGTACTTATAACCGCAAGCATAAAATAAGGTAACGACGAAGCCTTTTTGCCGTAAGGCACGTTGCTTTTCATTCTGTCGACGCTTGCTCCGTGTCCTGTCATAACTGAAACTCCGTCGGCTTTGCGCTATGGCATAACACGGGAATCAGTTCGGCAGGAAACGGTTTCTGCAAAGACTGCAACCTGAACACACGAAAAAACGGCCGTCGGGAACGGCTGTCTAAGCTGTTTCCAACGACCGGCATTATTATAACAAACAGTGTTGCCCGTCAGTCGCGCGCCTGAAGACGCTTGCGGTATTCCTTTGGTGATGCGCCGAAGCGGTTCTTCACGAACTTGCCGAAGAAGGATATGTTGGGGAATCCCATTTCGTCGGCAATCTCCTTTATCGACATGTCGGTGTATTTCAGCTTTCGGGTGATGCCTTCGGCTATGAAATCGTGTATCCATTCCAGCGCCGTCTTGCCGCTTACCGACTTGCACACGGTGGAGAGGTATTTCGGCGTTACACAGAGACACTCGGCAAAGTATTTCACCGAGCGGTCGTTGCTCTTGTTTTCAACGAGCATCTCGATGAAGCGCTTGAAGAGAACTTCTCCCTGGCGGAAAGGTCCTGTGCCGCGCTGCTCGTAGATGAGGGGCGCTATGAGGGCAGCCAGCTCGTAGAAGGCGCACTGGAACAACGACTGCATGATTTCCTTGTCGTAGAAGCCGTGCGGATGTGCGAGCTTGTATTTTACAAGACCGTGGAAAGACTCCACAAACACGCGGTTCTCTTCGGAGAGATGGATTACGGGGTTGCGGGCAATGAAAGATATCACATTCCACATGTCTTTGCTTACGAGCATGTTGTTCTGCATTGCCTCGTATGACAAGCCTATCACCTTTGCTTCGTAGTCTGAAGAGGTAATGCTGTTGCAAATGTACGAGTTGGGCAGACACACCACGATGTCGCCTGCCTTTGCCTCAACATCAACACCGTTGAGGTTTGACTTGCTCTGCCCTTTTACCACGTCGACAATGGTCAACATGTCAAGGCGCACCGTTTCTTCAACCTGAGGATGGTGGAAACTGTCCATGATGACGATGTCGCCGTCGGAATATTTAACCAGTCCGTTGTCTACAAGAAAGTCAATGTCTACGTTGAGCTCTTCTGCCATAAGTAAGTATTCGTTTTAGCGCGTTTAAATTCCACGCAGTTAATATTCGTTTTAAATCACAGGTGATACGCCTGCCCCTTGCCATAAATTTTCATTGAAGAGAGAGAAAACAACCCTCGCATGGGGTCTCGCTCTTGCGGAGCTGCGTTTTTCGGCGGCAAAGGTAATGATTTTATACTTATTGACAATTATCTTTTATAGAAAATACATGTCCCAAAGGTAATATTTAAAGCTTTTTAAACAAATATAGTGGCAAAAAAGAAAACTCACGTATATTTATATGCCGATTATTTGTACTTTTGCAACAGTAGAATGCCTATAAGTATTATCAACCACTAAACAGGAACAATCGGTATACGATGTTTGAAAAGCAACTTACATACGACGATCTTGACATTGCCGACCGCGAGCTCTTTGTGCAGATGGGCTACGGCGAGTCTTTGCCCGACGCCGACATCATGCACGAGATTGACAGACTGAAGAGCGAGATAAGGGCCTTTCTGAAGCCGCGCTTCGGATTCGTCACGCTCGACGGCGGCGAACTGGACACGGCGAACAAGACGCTGCTCATTGACGGCACGCTTTTCAACGTGGGCCGCATCATAACGTCGCAGCTTCGCGGTGCGGAAGGCTACGCCCTTTTCGTGGCCACGAGCGGAACGGCATTTGAACAGTTCCAGCGCAGGCTTGAGACAGAGGGCGACATGGTGCGCGTTTTCATAGCAGACGCCATGGGAAGCGTGATTGCCGAAAAGACGGCCAACGTGATGGAACGCTGGTTGCAGATATTCATAAACTCGCGCGGATGGAAACACACCAACCGCTTCAGTCCCGGCTACTGCGGATGGCACGTGTCGCAGCAGCAGCTACTGTTCCCCATGCTTGGCGAACGGAATCCGTGTGGCATAAAACTGTCCGACTCGTCGCTTATGGTGCCTATAAAGAGCGTCAGCGGAATAATAGGACTTGGCGCAAACGTGAAGAAGCTGGAATACACTTGCGGGCTTTGCGACTATGCCAAATGCTATAAAAGAAGGAAGAAGACATAGGGCAACCGCCGCAACCTACTTCTCTTTGTATATTATCGGGTTTGCACCGCTGGTAAGGGCAAGAGCCTCGGGATGTTCCTTTATATAGGAATCAATGTGGCGCATGCGCTTTTCTTCAAGAATCTCGTCGACAGCAATAAGGATACCGGTTTCCTCCACATCGCCGAACCCGTCGTTTATGGCCGTGCCGAACAGTTTCATTGTGGGACTTAGATTCATGTAAGCGTTTACGAGCGGCGGGATGTTGTAGCCCATCTTGCGTATCTCGCGGTTCAGTATGCGGTAGTCCGAGCGGAAATCGTCTTCACAGAAGAGCGCATCGAGTTCTGCGGGGTCTGTTTCCAAAGTCAACGGTTCCATCGGTATCACAAGATTCTCCTTGTCGTCGAAATGTTTCTTCAGGAAATAGAGTATCATGTCGCGTCCCTTGCGTATATACGAAGGGTACATCGTCATCTTGCCGAAGAAATACTTCACGTTTGGCATTATGACAGTGAGTGCGCCCAACCCGTCCCACAGATTGTCGAGGGCGAAAAGGCTTTTTGCGCCCATGCGCGAACTTTGGTAAGGCAGCGACACGAACGAACGTCCAAGCTCAATCGTGCAAGGCATGTAGTCCGTCATGAACTTGTCAGAGAAATGGAACATGTGGCTTGTGGCGAGAATGGGCTGTCCCTTGGCGTCGATGTCGACGTCTGTTCCGAGGATATATCTGTATCCGCCAATTATCTCTTCAGCTTCGGGGTTCCACACGATGAGCTGCTTGTAGCAATTGTCCATTGTGTCAAACTCGTCGATATCCATGCTCTTTCCCGTTCCGCCACCGGCCTCGCGGAAAGCAATCTCGCGCAAGCGTCCTATTTCCTTCATCACCTCGGGGGCATTGTGGGCCGTAACAACGTATATCTCGTTGTTGCTCTTGTTTGTCATGCGCAGCTGGCGCTCGGGGGTAAGCTCACGTTTGAGCAGATTCTTGTCGATGGGCTGGATTATCTCTTGTTCCATTTCGTGATTTGTATATTGCTTGTAGGCAGTCTAATGGACTGCGCTTCTTATGTTTCTGTTGTTTACAGTTCGTACACCTTGTCTTCCACATATTGCGCCCACTGCTTCGGCGAGCGGCTCTTGTCGAAGCTTTGCCAAGGTATCGGCTTGCCTATGGTTATGGTGAATTCCTTGTGCACGTTCTTGTACATCTCGTCCACAAGAAACAGCATGGCAATGTTGAACTTCACGCCAAGACGCTTGCACAGGTTTGCCAGATTGTAGAAGAAGTCGCTGTTGTGCCCGCCAAAGTGTATCGGCACAACATCGCGGCGGTATTCCACGCTTTTGGCAATAAACGTCTTTGTCCACGGCAAGTCGTGTATTTCGCCGTTTATCCGGCGTGAGCAAAGTCCGGCGGGGAACATAAGCATGTGGTTGTCGCTGCTGAACCCCGCTTCAACCATTGCGGGGAAGCTGCGGCTCTGCTTGCCTGTCTTGTTGATGGGAATGCACAAAGGGGCAAGCCCCGGAAGATTCATGAGCAAATCGTTCACAAGATAGCGGAAACGGCCTTCGTAGTGGCGTCCTATTACTGCTCCGAGGGCTACACCGTCGATGCCGCCAAGCGGATGGTTGCTTACAAAGGTGTACAGCCGTCCGTCATCAACAGGAGGCAGGTTTTCTTTTCCCTTCACGTGGAGCGTCATGTCAAGATACTTCACGCAGTCTTCGAGCCATTCCACTCCCGTATGCCCTCGATGTTCCCAAAGAAAGGCGTTAACCTCGTCCTGATGAACGATATGCTTAAGCCACTGGCAAAGCAGACGAGGCACATAGCGAGCCTTCCGGCCCATCTTGTCAGCCAGAATCCTGTCTATGTCTATTGTTTTCTCGGTTACTTCCATTTCAGATTATACGCCTCTTGCCAAGTCTTTTCTATGCTCATGCAAAAATAAAGCATCTTTTTCAATTATCTTGTTTTTTTTATGAAAAAGTTGCTTCTGCCTTTCCTTTTACATCAATTTGCAACATAAGCGGCATGCGGTTATTCATAGATTAGTATTGTCAGTCTGTCGGCGGCAAACACCTCTTGTGCAACCTGTTGAAGGTCTTGGGGCGTTACGTTGTCTATCGCGGAAAGGAGCTTCTGCATGTCTTTCAGCCGTCCGTAGTGCAGATACGTCTTGGCAAAGCCAAGGGCAAAGTTCTCGCGGTTGTCAGACGCAACGCAAAGCTGCCCCTTTATCTGCCGTTTGGCTGCCCTGAGCTGGCTCTCGGTGAGCGGACGAAGCATAAGCCGGTCAAGCTCGCGCCTTACAAGTTTTAGGCAGCGCTTCACATCGCCAGGGTCGCAGCCGAAATACGCGGACCAAAGACCCGTATCGGTATAGCTTACCACGTTGCTTTCAACTGTATATACAAGTGCGTTCCTTTCGCGCAGCGACACGTTCAGACGGGCGTTCATGCCCGGTCCGCCAAGGATGTTGTTGAGAAGGAACAAGGCGATGCGCCTGTCGTCGTGAGCACTGAACGCCCTGTTGCCCAACATCACGTGGGCCTGGTGTGTACCGCGCCGGTGGTGTATCTGCTTCGGCCCGTAAGGCGGGAGCGAAACAGTTGGTTTCTCCACTGCGTGCAGGCGGACTGACGCAATATCTTCGGTGTAACGTTCGAGAAGGCGCACGATGCTTTTGAATTCAACGTTGCCGTAAACGAAGAACACGCAATTTGACGGAACGTACATGCGCCTTACGAAGCTGAATGCACTGTCTGTGGTATATGTGCGCAGCACATCTGCATGTCCCAGTATGTTGTTGCCCAAAGGATGCCCCTCGAATACGGCACTCTCGAAATCGTCGTAGATCAGTTCCGACGGCGAGTCGTTGTAGCTTTCAATCTCGTCGCATATCACTTCCACTTCCTTTGCTATCTCGTTCTGCGGATAAACGCTACGGAACACGATGTCGGAAAGGAGTTCCGCTGCTCGCGGGAAATGCTCTCTCAGTATGGCTGAATAGAAAAACGTGTCTTCCTTGTTGGTGAACGCGTTGAGATCGCCGCCTACGCTCTCCAAACGGTTCAGGATCTGCATTGCCGAGCGCGACGATGTACCCTTGAACGTGGTGTGCTCGCAGAAATGCGCCATGCCTTCCTCGCCTGGCCCTTCGTCGCGCGTTCCGGCACACACGCCGTAGCCGCAGTATACCACCGGCGAAGCGGAAGGCAGATGTATTATGCGCAGTCCGTTCTGAAGCGTTGCTGTATTGTAGTTCATTTCTCTTTTTGTCTTTCTCTGTATTGAAGAAACACGCAAAGGTAATGCAAACCCGACTAAGAATAAAACAAATCCATCTGTTTTTTTATTCCGCGGCAACGTTTGTCTTGTCAAACGGCAACAGGCACTTTCTGTCCAATCCGTTGCTTTTGGAAGGAACATCCAATGTCCTGCTATCGAAAAACGGTCGCCCTGACCATCGTCCGGCGACCGCTTACATTTGTATGTTATGAAAAATTTGAGAGAATGAAGCTTCACAGCTTCAGAGTTGTTTTACTTAAAAATGATTATTTTGAGAAAGCATAGAAATTTGTCGTTACTTCAATACGGTTGATATGGCTTCCGCCTTTTTCAGCGTGTCCATTCTCACCGTGTCGCCCATGGCTACAGACGGTCCGTTCTGCACCTTTGGCTGCATTGCCGCTGATGCGGGAACTGTGTCTTCCGGCTGCATGAATGCCCTTTGCGAGGCGTTGCCAAGAGTGAGGATTATAGCTATCACGGCAGCGGCCTTGAACAGCGGAGCCATACGCTGGCGCAATGGAACGATGCGCGCCTTTACCCTTTGCGGCTGCCCTACAAGGGCTTCCATGCGCTCGTCGAAGTCGCTTCCCAGCGTGTCTGCCTTCTGTTCATTGGCATATGCGAACAGCGGCTTGTATGCTGAAAGGCTGGCCGGCACATTGTCCTGACTGAAGAACATGCGGAGTATTGCCTCCTCCTCAAGAGTGGTCTTGCACTCCCAATAGCGTTCCATCAGTTGTTCGATATACTTATAGTCCATATTCCTGTTTTTCGTTAAACTTTTGTTTCACGGTTTGCCTTGCTCTGTAGATGTTCACCTTTACCTGTTCTTCGGTTATGCCGAGAGCGGCGGCAATCTCCTTGTACTGTTTGCCCTCGAAGTCGCGCAGTTGCATGCATGTCTTCTGTTTTTCGGGCAGACTGTCAACGATTTTCCTCACCGTGTCAAGCATGTCGCGCTGTTCAGCCCTTTCATAGGGATTTGAGGAAGAGGAGCTTTTCTGTTCAAAGCCTTGCCCGTCGTCGAGCGAATCCTCGTGCCACGCCATGCGTTTGGTCTTGTCCAAGGCAATGTTCCGGCACACTGTCATGCTATAAGCCTCTATGGAATCGAGTTCCGGCAGCGTGTCGCGCCTGTTCCACACCTTCAGGAGTGTGTCCTGAACCACGTCTTCCGCCTCTTCCCTGTTCATTGTGATGCGTAAGGCAAGGCGGTACAACAGGTTTTTCAACGGCAAGACGTCGTTTCGGAAACTGATTTCTTTCATTTGCCTCTATTGTTAAGACGATTGGTTTGCGGATAAGTTACAGGAGGAAGCGGATTTCTTTGCTTTTTAACGTTTATTTCGATATAAGGGTGCCGTTTTCCGCCTTCAGGTCTGTCTCCTTTGTTATTGCCACCGTTGCCACTCCGGCTTCTATTGCAGCGAAGGCGTTGTCGAGTTTCGGCAGCATTCCGCCGGCAACGGTGCCATCGGCTTTCAGCGTTTCATAGTTCTTGCCGTTGATGCTGCGTATCACGCTGCTCTCGTCGTCGGGGTTTGAGAGCACTCCGCTTTTCTCAAAGGCGTAAACCAGTGTTACGTTTGCCATCGGGGCAAGCGCCTTTGCCGTTTCCGAGGCTATTGTGTCGGCATTGGTGTTGAGCATCGTTCCCTTGCCGTCGTGCGTCAGGGGCGACATCACTGGCGTTACGCCGCTTGCGAGAAGGTGGAAGAGGCATGCGGCGTCAACCTTGTCCACGTCGCCTACGAAACCGTAGTCTACGTCTTTCACCGGGCGTTTGTGCGAGCGGACAACGTCCATGTCGGCTCCTGTCAGCCCGAGAGCGTTTTCTCCGCGCGACTGCAGCTTGGCCACGATGTTCTTGTTTACAAGTCCGCCGTATACCATCGTAACCACACGGAGCATGTTTCCGTCGGTGATGCGCCGTCCGTTCACCATCTTGCTCTCTATGCCCAGACTGGCCGCAATCTTCGTTGCACTGCGTCCGCCGCCGTGAACGAGAATCTTGCTGCCCTTGATGCGGCAGAAACTGTCGAGCAGAGCTTCAAGGCGAGCCTCGTCTTCAACCACGGCACCGCCCACTTTCACTATTGTTATATCGGGTCTTTCCATTCTTATGCTTTCTTTATATTTGCGGGGTTGTCTGTCCGCCATTGCAGGGAAGTTCGTTGTGTGGATTTCCAAGCGGAGAAAGATTCGCGGGCAAACTTCAATGAAAACTTTTCTCCGTTATTCCAGATACGTGTATCCGTAGAGTCCCGAACGGTAGTTGGAGAGGAATTCCTTTCCTTCTTCGAGCGAGAGCTTGCCTTCGCGCACGCTCTTTGTAACCCACCGTTCAAGCTGGCGCACAAGTTCCTTCGGTTTGTACTGCACGTAGCTGAGAACCTCCTCCACCGTCTCGCCGTCGAAAATCTGGTCAATGTGGTATTTGCCGTCTTTCACCGATATGTGCACGGCGTTTGTGTCGCCGAAGAGATTGTGCATGTCGCCAAGTATTTCCTGGTAGGCTCCGACGAGGAACACTCCAAGGTAGTATGGTTCCGCCTTGCGTATGGTGTGTACGGGAAGTATGTGCGACAGGTTCCGGTTTGTCACGAAGTTGGCAATTTTTCCGTCGCTGTCGCAAGTTATGTCCTGTATCGTAGCGCTGCGTGTGGGGCGCTCGTTGAGCCGTTGTATGGGAACTATGGGGAAGAGCTGGTCTATTGCCCAGCTGTCTGGCAGTGACTGGAAGAGCGAGAAATTGCAGAAATATTTGTCGGCAAGCAGCTTCTCCAGTCCTTTTAGCTCTTCGGGCAGGTGTTTAAGCGTCTTCGCCATGCTGTTCACCTCGCGGCAAACGCTCCAGTACATCCGTTCTATTTCCGCGCGCGTTTGCAGGTCAACCATTCCGTGGCTGAACAGGTCGAGTGCCTCCTCGCGTATCTGTTCAGCGTCGTGCCAGTCTTCTAGCATCGAGCGCGGGTTTAGGTTGTCCCATATCTCATACAGGTCTTTCACGAGCTTGTGCGAATCATTGTCCGGCTCGTATTCCTCGTTCATTTCAGGCAGCGATGCCGTTTCAAGCACGTCGATGACGAGCACCGAGTGGTGTGCCGAGAGCGAGCGTCCGCTTTCGGTTATAAGGTTCGGATGCTGTATTCCGTTTGCGTCGGCAGCCTCAATGAATGTATACAGACAGTCGTTCACATATTCCTGTATGGAGTAGTTCACGCTGCTCTCGCTGTTTGCCGAGCGCGTGCCGTCGTAGTCCACTCCCAGTCCGCCTCCGCAGTCCACGAAGTCCACGTTGTACCCCATCTTGTGGAGCTGGATATAGAATTGCGAAGCCTCGCGCAGGGCTGTCTGTATGCGCCGTATCTTTGTTATCTGGCTTCCGATGTGGAAATGTATCAGCCGCAGACAGTCTTTCATGCCGCGCTTCTCGAGCGTTTCCAGGGCTGCAAGCAGCTCGGAGCTGGTCAGTCCGAACTTGCTAGCGTCGCCGCCGCTCTCTTCCCACTTGCCGCTGCCCGACGAAGCGAGCTTTATGCGCACGCCGAGATTGGGCTTCACGCCAAGTTTCTTTGCCGCCTTGGCAATGATGTCAATCTCGTTGAGTTTCTCGACGACAATGAAAATCCGCTTTCCCATCTTCTGGGCAAGCAGGGCCAGCTCTATGTAGTTCTGGTCTTTGTATCCGTTGCAGATGATGAGCGAGTCGCTCTGGCACTGCACCGCTATGACAGCATGCAACTCGGGCTTCGATCCTGCCTCAAGGCCAAGGTTGAACTTGCGTCCGTGGCTTATTATCTCTTCCACCACGGGCTGCATCTGGTTCACCTTTATGGGGTATATGACGAAGCACTTGCCCTTGTAGCCGTATTCCTTGGCTGCCTTTTCGAAGCAGCTGGACGTCTTCTCGATGCGGTTGTCAAGTATGTCGGGAAAACGCAAGAGCACGGGCGGCGTAATGTCGCGCAGGGCGAGCTCGTCCATAACGTCGCGCAGGTCTATCTGCGTGTTGTCCTTACACGGCGTAACGTAGACATCGCCCTTTTCGTTTATTCCGAAATAGGATGTGCCCCACCCTACCATGTTATACAGCTCCTTGGAGTCTTCAACTGTCCATTTCTTCATTTATCGTCGGTTATATGTTTTTCTACACTTCCTTTCCTTTTTGGCGGCAATGCCAGTTGCCGCCACAATTGCATTACTAACGGTTTTTCTTTTTTTCTGCTTGCGGCCGGCCCCGTTCAGCCATGTTTCAGCATGCAAAGCAGTTCGTGCGCCGCAACGTCTATCTTGTGCAGCGTGTCGAGCACTGTGATGTCAAACGTATACTTTGCCTTTGAATAGAACGCCTCACGCTCCTTCAGCTGCGCCTTGACGAAGCATTCCACTTCTTCGGGCGTCTTGTTCAGGAGCAGCGGGCGCACGCCTTTCCCCATTTTCAGGTGGGCGCACAGCACTTCCGGTTCGGCTTTCAGGTAAACAGTGTCGCCCTGAGCGTTGAGATAGTCCATATTGTCGAAGAAGCACGGCGTGCCGCCGCCACAGCTTATCACGACATTTTCGAACTCAGCCACTTCGTGCAGCATGTTGCGCTCTATGGTTCTGAACCCGCTCTCGCCGCTTTCGGCAAATATCTGCTGCACGGTCCTGTGCATGCGGTTCTGTATATACCAGTCAAGGTCATAGAACATGAGTCCCGTGTCCTTTGCTATCTGGCGCCCCAGTGTTGTCTTGCCGGCTCCCATGTAACCGATGAGGATTATTCTCTGCATAAGCGATGTTGCCGCTGTAAGGTTATTTCTTTACGGTGTTGTTTATTATCTCCATGCACTCCTCGTAAGAAAGGTCGTCAATGCGCTCGTGCAAGGCTTTGGGCAGACGGTAGTTCTTGCCGTCGTAGGCCAGGTAAGGTCCGTATTTGCCTTTCATCACCTCCAGCTTGGGATCTTCGCTGAACTTCTTCAGATGGCGCATGTTTTCCTCTATGCGGCGGCGCTCTATAAGGGCCACGGCCGTGGAGAGCTTTATCGTCAGCGGGTCTTCGCCGGCGGGCAGGGAAACGTATTTCTTGTTGTGCAGGATATAAGGACCGAAGCGGCCTGAGCCAATCACGACCGGCGAGCCTTCAAACTCGCCCACGGTGCGCGGCAGCTTGAACAGTTCGAGTGCCTCGTCGAGCGTTATCGTTTCCATGCTCTTGTCTTTTGGCAACTGTGCGAAGCGCGGCTTCTCTTCGTCTTCCGCCGTGCCTATCTGTATAACAGGACCGAAGCGACCTATCTTCACGAACACAGGCTTGCCGCTCTTTGCGTCGACGCCAAGCTGGCGTTCGCCCGCCTTGTGCTGCTGCCTGCTGTTCATCGTTTCTTCCACTTTCGGCTCGAAGTGCGAATAGAAATCCTTGAGCATGTCGGTCCACTGCTCCTTGCCTTCGGCAATGGTATCGAACTCCTGCTCCACGTTTGCCGTGAAGTTGTAGTCGAGCACGTTGGGGAAATGCTCCAGAAGGAAATCGTTTACCACCATGCCGATGTCAGTGGGCAGCAGCTTTCCCTTGTCGCTCCCCACCGTTTCAACCTTTTCTGTGCGGCTTATGGTGTTGCCCTTGAGCGTGTCTACCGCAAAGGAGCGGTCTTCGCCCTTACGGTCGCCTTTCTGCACATAACCGCGCTGCTGTATCGTGCTGATTGTAGGGGCGTATGTTGACGGGCGTCCTATGCCAAGCTCTTCCATCTTGTGCACCAGGCTTGCTTCGGTATAGCGCTGCGGCCCTTGGCTGAAGCGTTCCACGCTGGTTATTTCGCTGCGTTGCAGCTGGTCGCCCTGGGCAAGCGGCGGAAGTTGGTTGGTGGTGTATTCGCCGTCTTGCTGGTTGTCGTCTTCCGACGATTCGCGGTATACCTTGAGGAAGCCGTCGAACGTCACTACCTCGCCGTTTATCACGAAATGTTCTTCCGCAAGAGTATTGTCGGCCTGCATTATGTTGATGCTGACTGTGGTCTTCTCTATCTGCGCATCGGCCATCTGGCATGCCGCGGTGCGCTTCCATATCAGGTCGTAGAGGCGGCGTTCCTGTGCCGTGCCCTCTATGGTCTTTGCGTCCATATAGGTTGGGCGTATTGCCTCGTGGGCTTCCTGCGCTCCCTTCGAGTGGGTGTGGTACTGGCGTGTCTTGTGGTATTTTTCTCCCCACGTTGCCGTTATCTCGTCCTTGCAGGCGTTGATGCAGAAGGAAGAAAGGTTTACCGAGTCGGTACGCATGTATGTTATCTTTCCGTTCTCGTACAGATGCTGTGCCAGCATCATTGTCTGCGACACGGTGAAACCCAGTTTGCGGGCTGCCTCCTGCTGAAGGGTTGATGTTGTGAAAGGCGGTGCCGGAGTGCGTTTCACCGGTTTCTTCTGAACGTCGCTCACTGCGAATTTCGCCTGGTTGCAGCGCTCAAGGAAAGCGGTTGCCTCCTCGTGCGTCTTGAAGCGCTTGTCGAGTTCTGCCTTTAGTTCCGACTTCTTCCCGTCGGCGTCCGTGAAAGTGAACAATGCGCTGATGCGGTAATACGGCTCTGAGACGAATGCCTTTATCTCGCGCTCGCGCTCCACGATAAGCCTTACAGCCACGCTCTGCACGCGTCCTGCCGAGAGGGCGGGCTTTACCTTGCGCCACAGTATGGGCGAAAGCTTGAAACCGACGAGACGGTCGAGCACACGGCGCGCCTGCTGGGCGTTCACAAGGTTCATGTTCAGATAGCGCGGGTGCTCTATTGCTTCCAGTATGGCCGGCTTCGTAATCTCATGGAAAACGATGCGGTTGGTGTTCTGTTCGTCAAGTCCGAGCACTTCGCACAAATGCCATGATATGGCCTCACCCTCGCGGTCCTCATCGGAAGCCAGCCAAACCTTGGTGGCGTTCTTGGCTGCCGCCTTCAGTTCCGACACAAGTTTTTTCTTTTCTTCGGGTATCTCGTAATTGGGCTGCAGGGTATCAAGGTCGATGCTTATCTCTTTTTTCTTCAGGTCACGGATGTGGCCGTAGCTCGACATTACCTTGAAGTCCTTGCCAAGAAATTTCTCTATTGTCTTTGCCTTTGCGGGGCTCTCTACTATTACCAGATTTTCTTGCATATCTCCTGTAAATTTTGTTTTCCGAAGCATGCCCTAATGGCATTTCCTCTTTTGTTTTGGCGGCAAAAGTAAGAAAAACTTTTCCATAACGCATTATATAAGGTATTAAATTTCTAATTTTTTATGAATTTTCCTTTCCGTCTGTACTCACCAAAGCCGCCGGCTTGCGCATACGGATTATTATCCGTAAATTTGCTGAACATAAATGCAAGTATACGACAGACATTATGGACGTAAAGATTGAACAGTCGTGGAAAGAACACCTCGGCGAGGAATTCAACAAGCAGTATTTCACAGACCTTACGGCCTTTGTGCGTTCGGAATATCTCCACACGCAATGCTTTCCGCCGGGAAACCTTATATTCAACGCCTTCAACCTTTGTCCGTTCGACAAGGTAAAGGTTGTTATCATCGGACAAGACCCGTATCACGAGCCGGGACAGGCACACGGACTGAGTTTCTCTGTTGCCGACGGCGTGCCGTTTCCGCCATCGCTACAGAACATATTCAAGGAGATAAGCATGGACACCGGAGCGGAAATGCCAAAGTCGGGCAACCTTACGCGCTGGGCAGAACAGGGCGTGCTGCTGCTGAACGCCACGCTTACAGTGAGGGCGCACCAGGCGGCTTCACACCAACGCAAGGGATGGGAAACGTTCACCGATGCTGCAATAAGAGCTCTCAGCAAAGAAAGGGAGAACATAGTGTTCATACTCTGGGGCGGATACGCACGCAGCAAAGCACCGCTTATCGACACTTCACGCCATCTTATCCTACAGTCGGTGCATCCGTCGCCGCTCTCGGCCAACAGGGGCGGATGGTTCGGCAACCGCCATTTCTCGCGTTGCAACGAATATCTAAAGCAACACGGCATAGAACCGATTAAATGGTAACACAACAAGAAAAAGAAGCCAATGGACAACAAATATATTCCAATCCTTCAGGTGGGAGACGTGCTGCTCTCGCCCGACATAATAACGGAGCAGTTCTGCTGCGACCTTGACGCATGCCACGGCATATGCTGCGTGGAGGGAGATGCTGGCGCACCGGTCACTCTTGACGAGATATCACAGATTGAAGACTCGCTCGACACGGTGTGGAACGACCTCTCGGCTCAGGCGCAGGCCGTTATCGACAAGCAGGGCGTGGCTTACGCCGACCGCGACGGCGACCTTGTAACGAGCATCGTGAACGGGAAGGACTGCGTCTTCACCTGCTACGACGGCAATTGCTGCCTATGCGCACTTGAACGCGCATGGCGCGCAGGCAAGCTGAAGGACTTCTGCAAGCCCGTCAGCTGCGCACTCTACCCTATACGCGAAAAGCAACTCGGCAACGGACTTACAGGACTGAACTACAACCGCTGGGACGTTTGCCGCGATGCCGTAAGGAAAGGACGGGAGATTGGACTGCCCGTTTACAAGTTCCTGCGCGGCCCGCTTGTGCGGCGCTTCGGCGAGGAATGGTACAAGGAACTGGAAGAGGTGGCAGAGGCGTTCACGTCTGCCACCCGGGAAGGATAAAGGCAAGCAAGCGATTGCTATACGAAGATAAAATCAGTAAGCCAGTCTATTATCCTCACGATGATGTTTTTCTTTTTATTTCCCATAACGCTATAATTTTAAAAATAAAGAATCTGTTTTAAAGGGATTTCAGAAATTGGTCGAACTCTTCATTCAAGCAATTCTTTCCGAGCATTTTCTTTTGCAGCTTTGCCTTAGCCTTGGATATTGTACTTCTGCCGCGACCCAAAAGAACAGCTATCGTTGACGAAGACAAGTTGCTCACCTTTATCAGGATGCACAGAAGATAGTCTTGGTAACTCAATGAGCAAATGGAATAAAGGCCCAGTTTGAAAGACGGAAACAGTCTGTCAGTCTCTTTCACCAACATTTCTGCCTCTTTATCATTCAACGGTTGGTGAACCTTTGCCTTCGCTTCTATAATACTGTAGATTTCAGTATCCATAAACATGACTTTTACGTTGTCGCTCAAAGCCCGTTCGTTACTGACGATGTTACTCCTGTTTTTCATGTTTTCCATAAGGAGCTCCATTTCTCTGGCTTTGGCAGCATAAAGGCTCTTTGTCTTCGACAGTTCTTCCTCCAGCTCAGCTATTTTGTTTTCACGCTCATGTATGCTTTTCTCGCTGTGTTCCATAAGCAACGTTCTGAATTTCTGCAAGCGCATGGAGCGTTCCTGCTCAACTTTTTTAAGTTTGCGGTATCTCAAGGCACCGAAAAAAAGAAAAAACACAGCGACAAATGCCGACAAAGATATAAGCATAGCATTTCTCCTCGCCTTTTCCTCAAGCTGTATGTTCCTCTCTTTATACTTGGAATAGTTATACAAGGCATTCATCCTGGCAATAGACGTTTCCACGTTTCTCTTTTTCAAGGAATCTTCATATAACCCATATTGCGCCATATAATTCTGTGCCGTTGCCATCTCACCATCCTCACAATATATCTTCGCCAAATACTTGCAGGCTTCTTTCCGCGCCTCGAGTGAATTCAATGAATAGAGTTTTGTAAAATAATAACGGGCAGAATCCTTCTGACCAAGTCTGAAATACGACAAGGCAAGGACATCGTAAAAGGAATCCAAATTCGGATTGCCGTCTCCGGCAGTGAACAGCACGGGCAGAGCCATATCCTTTGCCTTGGCATACATGCCCTTTTGCAGATAATACGCTGCCATGGAACTTAGCATCTCATTGTACAGATTCTTTTCCCCCTTCTGCCGAGACAAATCCAAGGCTTGCCCATAATAGTGCAAGCAGCTGTCGTTGTCCATACCTTGATAGGCATAGGCTATCTTCTGAAGCGTATAGACCATCATCGTGGTATCTTTCATGAGGCTATCCATTCTTAAAACGTCTCTGAAATACGGCAATGAGGAATTGTAAAACGACTGTTCAAACAAAAGATAACCTATCTGGAAATCCAATGCGCTCGAAAAGCGGTCCACATGTTCCCCATACTCATTCTTTGCCTTGTGATAATATTCCAGTGCCATAGGCATGTCATTGACATCACGATAAGCGCAACCTGCATAATAGTATGCCTGGGCAAGCATCTTCCCACTTTCGCCAACATTTTCAAAATGCCTCACCATCTTCAATGCGCTTTCGGGACTTTTCTGAACGACAAAGAGCTTGTCGTTTGTCTTTATTTCCAAAAGTCTAAGATACCATCTGTCCGAAATCTTCAGAATCTTATGTTTCCTTTTAAACTCCTGCAATCTGGCAATTGCTTTTTGCGGATGTTCATCGCTTAATGTATCAATTGCCATGAGTTCTTTGTTATACTTTACCGTATCAGAGCTCGGATAAAAGACTATTATCAATACCGCCACAGCCAAAACGACTGCGACAACGTGTTTCCGTTTCCCTGTGAGGCTCTTCAATATGTTGACCGAAAATTTCATAATCAATTACTTTTACACGTCACAAAACAAGCACAAAAGGGGAAAGCCCGCAAAATTAAGCTGGCCTTTCCCTAATATCTATTTTGTGCTAACCTTGAGAGAACAATTCCTTATTCTATTGCAGCTTATATGTTTCTGTTTTCACTCCGTTAACAATAAACGTCACCATCAACATGCCGTTCAATGCACCTGTGCTGCTGTAACGCACGTTATAAACTCTCTGGCCTTTTGACAAACGTGTTGTCTGACCTTTGGAAGAGGCTGTGGAAACGATCACGTCTACATCATCCTGCAACGGATTCCTAAACGTAACGGTTATGCGGGAACTTGCCTTGTCGAGGTTGACGCGCTTCTGCAAGCCGTCGCCGGCAACGCTGAAGGCCTTGTACACTACAGCACCGTCTTCCGCGGATTGGGCACGCAACTTGTATTCGCCAAGAACCGGTTCCTCGCCCAAGGCACAAGAGAGTCCGTCACCGATATAGCTACCGTCCGGAGAGAACCAACGGCAAGACACAGGTTCTGAACTGTCTGTCAATGCCAGGTATTGCTTGCCGTTGTATATATAACGCTCGGGAGTTACGTTTATTGCACTGCGCGGCAGGCGTCTTGCAACGAAACGCTCTGCACCTACCAACTCGCCTGTTCCTTCATCCGCAACTGTCACGTCCACGGCATACTCTGTTGTGTCGCAAACTGTTGTGCCGGCAAAGAAAGAGCATTCCAAGCCGGTAACGTGTATCTCCCCTGACTGCATCGTTATGCCGGATATCTCGGCCTTGTCCTCTTCTATCAGCAATGCGTCTGAACAATATGGATTTTCCGTCATACCCAAAAGCGTCCTTTTGCCTGCTGATATTCCCGAAGAACGGAATGACAGTTCGGCTGCTTCAACAAGATCTTCGCCTTTCTCATTCTTTGTCGAGAAATGAATGGCATACCTCCGCAGTTCTTTACTGCCGTTCTCTAGTTTGACTTTCCTCCCGTTTCCGTAAGACAATGACTGCACTTGCTTCCGAGCACATGTTTTCTCGCCATTTTCGCCGTCTGGGCTATGGATTTTGGCGCAATAGTTCATGCCGAAACCATTTTCCTTTACGCATTGTATCTCGTCACTTGAGAATTCTTTTTCAAATGATATTGTTTTCCCTTGTCCGGGAAGAAGTGTCTCCTGTAGCATCTTCTCTCCGAACAGACCACCGGCACAGTTGTACGCACTGTCTGCAAAATTATAGCTCGCTGCTGACCAGCCTAGAGCAATGCTTTTGTCGCCTGACGCATATGGCTTTACACCGCGGTTGCGTATCTTGACAGACACTTTCTTGCTGCTGCCTTCTGAGAATTCCGAGTTTGTGTTGGTCCAGTCTGCAACTTCCGTACCATGACCTAATATTATTGCCTCCGTATCCCATGACACTCCGGATTGGCGTGGCGTATCATCGGCAAATGCCAGTTCCACAGGACTGGGGACACACGACAACGACAGGTCTTCGGCATTGCTCCCTGCAAGGTAAGAAACCTGCGGATGTTCCCTTACGCCTCCGAAAGAGAAATCACCGTCGTTATAACCGTCGTTCTCCTCTGCATATCTGTATGCCTCCAACAGTGTCACCATACCGTCTTTGTCGTAGTCGGCATCTACAGACTCTCCATATGGCGTGCATCCGGCGAGGGCCGATGTCAATTGATATACGAATTCATCGAATGGTTCTACAGGCCTACAGTAAGACAATTCATTCTCTCTACAAGCAGTCATTATCAATCGGTTGTCGCCTTGCAGATCTTTTATAAAGCCCCCGCTATAGCATTGACCTAGAACAAATGTCATGTAACCGGCATTTATATCCTTCAACATATCAGCCAATTCTTGTGGATACAATCTGACATTATCACCCCAAAGGCATATATAGGAAGCCAAGGTCGTTTCATCTCTACCCCCATGGTCTACCACAAAGAAAAGAAGATGGTCATTGTCCGTTACCTCATCAGCCAAATCCGACAAGACTTTTCTCAAATTATCTTTTGTCGCAGCATATTCAATGTCTGCCTTACCATCATCATCCAAATCCAAAGGAGAAGACACTAAAATACTATCAGCTCCATATAGTTTCAAATCCAAAGAAGGATCTGTGCCATCAGACATTATAACTTTAATGTTGTTCTTAGGTATATTATACACATTCCTCAATGTTGTATACAAGAAGGAACAATCATACCAATAATTCTCGTTGTTTTTATATGGATCCTTTCCACCATTTAAAATAACGGCAAAAGTATTTCCCCTTTGTTGTGGGGATGAAACTAAAGATGGTTGTTTTTTCTTTGGAAAGTCAACTTTAAATTCTTTATTTCCTGTCGGATGACGACTATTACCTAGTATTATAGAATTATTGTCTGTTGGCGGCTCTTCTGCATCTTGACAATATATGTTACGTTGAGCATTTTCCAAATTCTGTATATAGATATATTTACATGGATGATTCCACCCCGCAAGAGGCAACATATCCACACAGACTAATATATATTCGCCTTTTCGCACAATACCGTTGACTATAGGATTCGTATATACATTTTCACAAATATAATAGTCGAATTCTTCATTGTAACAAATACTTTTAGCTATAATCATAGCCTCTGTGTTTGATATCTTATGAATTACGTTTTGGGTAAAGCCATATAGACTTGAGAATAACAAAAACAAGGATATCGTAATCTTGTACATCATAACAAATAATTATTTTATTATTTTCTTTCCTCCGACCATATAGAAGCCATTGGATAAGTGTGATAAATTTGTGCCCATAAAAAGACCATTCAAGGAGAAGATTTTTTCTTTCTTCTTATTATACCCAACCATCACATTTTGTTCCATTCCAGACACATCGTCAAATTCTTTTATCGTCTTGAATGTTTTGCTCCATTTTTCATCTGCCTCAAATACTGTTTTTGTGCCTTTGGGAACATAAAGAATGACATCTTTCGGTATCTGTGAAAAAGCATATCCCCCATCTATATCTATCATATCAGGAGAATAAACATTAACTTTTACACTCTTGAGATAATCACATTGCGCAAAGGCACCGCTCTCAATTCTTGAAACGCTTGCAGGTATGTCAATTTCCTTTAGATTGCATCTAAAGAATGCTTTTTCACCTATTGATTTTAAATTCTTAGGAAACGTTATATACTTTAAGTTTACTCGGAAATAGCGTTCTTCTGTTTTAATATGGGTATATCCCTTTTTAGGCATGTTTGCTTTGGGAGCGCTATTTATGCCTGTTGGGGAAAATGCCCAGTCTTTAATTTCATTGTTTTCAATTTGACAATTCTCTAAATCCAAGCCTGTAAGATTAAAGAATTGCGACAGATCTGTCATTTGCGGAAAATAGCAATTATACTCGCCACCAATAAATCCTGTCACGACAAGAGAATCGACCTTGCCCCAGTCATCATCAATCAAACCTGTATAGAAGCCTCCTCCTTCTTCTGCCTCTACATGTTTTATACATTGAGCAAATGATAATGTTGATAAAAGAATTGCAATGGTAATCAAAAACGTTTTCTTCATAATATCACTCCCTTATGTTTTGTTATAACCAAGTTTTTGTAGACAGAAACACTTTACTGTACATTTGTATTGATATACGTCATACTTTGCGAGAAAAGAATACTTGCGTATGCAATCTGTATTCCGCGGTAAGCAATTTCACTGTCAGAAATATCCAAGTTTGATTTTTTTATCATATAAAGAACTTCCTTCGTATAACTGTCGGCATCCACGTTGGCAAACAACATGGTATATACATACTCGGCACAGAAGTCAATTACATCGGCATCATCGGGATACAGTTCCTTCAGTTTTGCAAAATAATTCTTGTATGATAGTGAAGTGTCTACATCCTTTATTGCATCCAAATCATTTGCCAACGAATTTATCTGCTCCTGCGTCATTCCTCCGCTATTACGATAGTTTGAAGACATTTCCATCATCCTCTCGTTTGTAGCACTTACTATATCCGACAGGGGAAGCAAATGGCTGTTGTTGTTCTGTTGATACAATTCGTATTCTATCGTATTGTGGAAAAAGCCTACGCTGTCCTGATAATTTACGTTTCCGTCGAATGTCGCTATAGGACTTTTCCTTATCTGGTTTTTCAATTGTATCGTCAGATATTTGAAAGCATACATCTTGCAACCTTTCCATAACGAAGAACCGACAGCGCCGCCGATAATGCCTACAAAGCCTCCGCTTGCGCCCCTTATACCACCACACACGTCTGTCATAGCCAATATTGCATAGTCTACTTTCGAGAAGGTTACGCCTCCCGGAAGACGTGCCGGCATCTGTTCTACACGTATGAAACGAGCATCATACGCCTTCAGTTGCTCCGTGAGTTCACGCATGTTATGCACATGCCTTGTCTTGTTTACAACCGAGAAATCAGCCTCACTTCCATCCTGAGCACAGGAATGCAGTGTCGCCAATCCTATGGCTACAACCGCAAAAAGCAACAAATTCTTCATAGTATTATTCTCATTTTATGTTAATAATGTTATTGAACTATATCTCCGTAGAGATGACGGTCATCGTAATAAAGGTCGATTGTTGATTTCTCCGAAACTGCCAAAGAGGGAACTCTTATTGTAGTGCCCATACTGTCTACCGTCTCGCTTGAAGCGTAGATGATATTGCCGCATTGGTCTTTCACTATCACCATTACATCTGTAAGCAGCGTGTCTGACGTCAGCGTTATGCCTTCATCGGTAACATCAACATGTGGAACTTCATTACGCGGCCCATTATTGTTTGGAATAATGTGGTCTACCTCAACCAATGAGACATTAAAAGACACGGCATTGACAACGGCCACATGGAACAAAGCTGCGAATAAAACAAATACATTCTTTTTCATAATATTATCTTTTTGACCGCAAAGATAGATGCAACAGAATCCGAAACAATGTTTTTGTTGTTGAATAATTGTTGAATTTTTATAATACTTTGTTTGACAGAACATTATATAAAAAAACCGGAACTGCTGCACAAGAATGTTACAACAGTTCCGATATATAAACTTTGAGTTGCAGGATATGCTTAGTCTGCCAATTTTGCCTTTATGAACTCGCGGTTCAGACGTGCTATATTTGAGATAGACTCATGTTTCGGGCACTCTGCCTCGCATGCGCGGGTGTTTGTACAGTTTCCGAAGCCAAGCTCCTCCATCTTCATAATCATCGCCTTGGCGCGTTTTGCGGCCTCTGGACGGCCTTGCGGCAACAGTGCGAACTGGCTTACCTTGGAACTTACGAAAAGCATGGCAGAGCCGTTTTTGCAGGCTGCAACACAAGCGCCGCAGCCAATGCATGTAGCGCAGTCCATAGCTTCGTCGGCAGCTTCCTTGGGGATAAGTATTGCATTTGCGTCCTGTGCCTGTCCTGTGCGCACGCTGACATATCCTCCTGCCTGTATAATCTTGTCGAAAGCACCGCGGTCAACCATGCAGTCCTTGATGATTGGGAAAGCGGCAGAGCGCCAAGGTTCAACGGTGATAACGTCGCCGTCCTTGAACTTGCGCATGTAGAGCTGGCAAGTGGTAGCACCGGTGTTTGGTCCGTGCGGATGTCCGTTCACATAGAGGGAACACATACCGCAGATACCCTCACGGCAGTCGTGGTCGAATACGAAAGGCTCCTGTCCTTCTTCAATGAGCTGCTCGTTGAGAATGTCGAGCATTTCAAGGAACGAAGTGTCGGTTGGGATGTCTTTCATCTCACGGGTGTCGAAATGTCCCTCTGCCTGAGGACCGTTCTGACGCCAGAATTTCAGTGTGAAACTAATATTGTTGTCCATTGTTTTTTCCTTTTAAAATTTGGTTTGATAAATCCGACTACGATTTCTTAGTTCTTGTAGTTACGTGTCTGTACCTTGATAATCTCGTAGTTGAGCGGCTCTTTGATGAGTTCTGGAGCTGCTTCGTCGTTGCCCTGGTATTCCCAGCAGCCAACATAGAAGAAGTTCTCGTCGTCGCGCTTTGCCTCGCCTTCCTCTGTCTGGTATTCCTCACGGAAGTGTCCGCCGCAAGACTCGTTGCGCGAGAGTGCGTCGTAGGCGATAAGCTCACCCATAATGATGAAGTCGCGCAGGTGGATTGCCTTGTCAAGCTCTACGTTCAGACCTTCCTTTGTGCCTGGGATGAACAGGTTGGTGTTGAACTCCTTGCGTATCTTCTTTATCTGCTCCAGACCTTCCTTGAGACCTTCTGCCGTGCGGCCCATGCCTACGTGTTCCCACATGATGTGGCCGAGCTCCTTGTGTATAGAGTCAACGGAACGCTTGCCGTGGATGTTCATCAGGCGGTCTATTTCTGCCTGTACGCCCTTTTCTGCCTCCTCGAACTCAGGCATGTCGGTTGAGAGACGCGGCCATATTGCCTGGTCGGCAAGATAGTTCTGAATGGTGTAAGGCAGAACGAAATATCCGTCGGCCAAGCCCTGCATCAGTGCGGAAGCACCCAAGCGGTTTGCTCCGTGGTCGGAGAAGTTGCACTCTCCGATTGCGAAAAGTCCTGTTACCGAGGTCATCAGTTCGTAGTCAACCCAAATACCGCCCATGGTGTAGTGGATGGCGGGGTATATCATCATCGGGTTGTAGTATTTCACGCCGTTGATTTCATTTGCCAGTTCGCCGGGGTTTACGTCGGTTATCTCCTCATACATGTCGAAGAGGTTGCCGTAGCGCTGGCGTACAACGTCGAGACCGAGACGCTCTATGCTCTCAGAGAAATCGAGGAACACGGCAAGACCGGTGTTGTTCACGCCGTAGCCCTTGTCGCAGCGCTCTTTTGCAGCACGTGAAGCCACGTCGCGCGGAACGAGGTTACCGAAAGCCGGATAGCGGCGCTCCAGATAGTAGTCGCGGTCTTCCTCCGGAATGTCTGAGCCTTTCTTTGTTCCTGCCTGCAGAGCCTTCGCGTCTTCAAGCTTCTTTGGAACCCAGATGCGTCCGTCGTTACGGAGAGACTCCGACATGAGGGTGAGCTTTGATTGCTTGTCGCCATGCACAGGAATACATGTTGGGTGGATCTGCACGTAAGAAGGGTTAGCGAAATATGCTCCCTTGCGGTAGCACTGCATTGCTGCCGTGCAGTTGCATCCCATTGCGTTGGTGGAAAGGAAGTATGTGTTTCCGTATCCGCCGGTTGCTATAACCACTGCATTTGCAGAGAAGCGCTCCAGCTTGCCGGTTATGAGGTTCTTTGCGATGATACCGCGTGCGCGTCCGTCAACGAGCACCACGTCTTCCATCTCGTAGCGGGTGTAGAGTTTCACGCTTCCGGCGTGAACCTGTGCGCTGAGCGAAGAGTATGCGCCGAGCAGGAGTTGCTGTCCGGTCTGTCCCTTGGCGTAGAACGTGCGTGAAACCTGCGCGCCGCCGAAAGAACGGTTTGCCAGCATGCCGCCGTATTCGCGTGCGAAAGGTACGCCCTGTGCGACGCACTGGTCGATGATGTTGTTCGACACCTCTGCAAGGCGGTAAACGTTTGCCTCGCGAGCGCGGTAGTCACCGCCCTTCACCGTGTCGTAGAACAGGCGGTAAACGGAGTCGCCGTCGTTCTGGTAGTTCTTTGCTGCGTTGATACCGCCCTGTGCCGCAATTGAGTGTGCGCGGCGCGGAGAGTCCTGTATGCAGAAGTTGAGAACGTTGAAGCCCATTTCGCCAAGGCTGGCAGCGGCGCTGGCTCCGGCCAGACCTGTACCTACAACGATGACATCGAGCTTCAGTTTGTTCTTCGGGTTCACCAGGCGCTGGTGAGCTTTATAGTTGGTCCATTTCTCGGCCACTGGGCCTTCTGGAATTCTTGAATCTATAGTCTTAGCCATAATCGTTTTTGAATTATGATTTATGTATTATATATAATGATGTATTAGCAGCAGAGACTTGGCGCGCAACCGAAGGCGAATGCCAGCACCACTACGAGGAAGCCGAGGCAGAGAAGTGTGGAATAAACTATTCCGATAACCTTCCAGCGGCAGTACCATGTCTTTCCATTCCATCCCAGCGTGTGCATTGCACTCCAGAAACCGTGGGAAAGATGGAACCAAAGAGCCACGAGCCATACGATGTAGAGCACTACATAGGCGGGGCATGCAAAGGTGTCCTTTATGTATGCAAAGCCGTCGGCTGGGTTGTGGGCTACGGCAATGCCCGTAAGTTCTGCGAACATCATGTTGTACCAGAAGTTGAAGAGGTGAAGCAGCAGTCCGAGCACGATAACGATGCCCAGAACAAGCATGTTCTGCGAAGCCCACTCCACGCCTGCCGGACGTGTGGTAACTTCGTAGCGTTCGCCGCCACGCGCTTTTCTGTTCTGCATCGTGAGCCAGAAAGCATACAGGATGTGAAGCACTGCCAATGCTGCAAGACCGCAGGTTGCCACCAGCGCATACCAGTTGGCGCCGAGGAACTCACAAATCATGTTGTAGGCCTCTCCCGAGAAGAGGGCTGCAATGTTCATTGACATGTGGAACGTCAAGAACAGGATAAGCGCGATACCTGTTACTGACATCACGACTTTCCTTCCAATAGATGAATTACATAACCACATAAATTGAATGAAATTTAAATATTAAAGTTTTAATTAATTGATGTTCATCGGTAATGCTATCCACAACATTTTCACGCCAACGCCATGACGCAACAGGCGTGCCCGTCTGCAATACCGCATAATAGGTATTACAGGCGACCAAGTTGCATGCAAATATACTCCAAATTAGCGATAAATCAAAAATTCCATGTAAATTTTCATTTTTAATTCTTAAATTTGCGCCCGTTTGATAATTGTTGCCAAACGGAGGTAACAAAACAAGTTATTTTTTATTTCAATGACATTACACTACGACGTTTTGGTCATCGGCGGAGGGCACGCCGGATGCGAAGCTTCTGTCGCATCGGCACGCATGGGAGCACGCACATGCCTTGTGACGATGGACATGAACAAGATTGCACAGATGAGTTGCAACCCCGCCGTCGGCGGAATTGCCAAAGGGCAGATTGTGCGCGAGATCGACGCCCTGGGCGGAGAGATGGCGCGCGTTACCGACGCCACGGCAATACAGTTCCGCATGCTCAACCGTTCGAAGGGTCCCGCAGTGTGGAGCCCCAGGGCGCAGTGCGACCGCGGGAAATTCATATGGCAGTGGCGCACGGTGCTTGACAATACGCCGAACCTCGACATATGGCAGGACCAGGCTTCAGAACTCATTGTGGAAAACGGCTGCGCCGCCGGCGTTAAAACGGTGTGGGGCGTGGAACTGAGGGCACGTTGCGTTGTCGTCACTGCCGGCACGTTCCTTAACGGTCTGATGCACATCGGGCGCAGGAAACTGGCAGGCGGACGCATTGCCGAACCTGCGGTGGAGAATTTCACCGAGAGCATTACACGCCACGGCATACGCTCCGACAGGATGAAGACAGGCACCCCTGTGCGCATAGACAAGCGCTCGGTGCATTTCGAGGACATGGAGATACAGAATGGAGAAACGGACTTCCATCAGTTCAGCTTCATGGGAAGCCACAAAGTCCTGGAACAACTGCCGTGCTGGACCTGCTACACAAACAGGGACGTGCACGCCACGCTTATGGAAGGACTGCCCGACTCGCCTCTCTACAACGGACAGATAAAGAGCATCGGACCGCGATACTGTCCGTCGATAGAAACGAAGCTCGTCACTTTCCCCGACAAGGAGCAGCACCCGCTCTTCCTGGAGCCGGAAGGCGAAACTACCAACGAGATGTATCTTAACGGTTTCTCGTCGAGCATGCCCATGGAAGTGCAGCTTGCAGCGCTGAGAAAGATTCCTGCCCTGCGCGACGTCAAGGTGTACCGCCCGGGATATGCAATAGAATACGATTTCTTCGACCCAACGCAGCTTTATCACTCGCTAGAGTCGAAGATTGTAAGCGGACTTTTCTTCGCCGGACAGGTGAACGGAACGACGGGATACGAGGAAGCCGGCGGACAGGGAACGATGGCGGGAATAAACGCCGCACTGAAATGTGCAGGCAGCGAGCCGTTCATCCTTCACCGCGACGAGGCTTACATCGGCGTTCTCATCGACGACCTCGTGACGAAGGGCGTTGACGAACCTTACCGCATGTTCACGAGTCGCGCCGAATACCGCATACTGTTGCGCCAGGACGACGCCGACGCACGCCTTACGGAAAAAGCATATTCCATAGGCATGGCCACAAGGGAGCGCTACGACTGGTGGAAAGAGAAAGAGGAAGCAATCGAAAGAATCATTGATTTCTGCAACAAGACATCGGTAAAGCCGAAAGACGTGAACAGCAAGCTTGAAGCATTGGGAACGACGCCACTGAGAGAAGGATGCAAACTGAGCGACCTTATCGCACGTCCGCAGATAAATTTCCAGAACCTTTCGGAAATTGTCCCGGCAATGAAAGAAGTTCTCTGCGCTCCAGACAACCGAAAAGAGGAGATAAGCGAAGCCGCAGAGATAAAGATGAAATACAAAGGCTACATAGAGCGCGAGCGAATCATTGCCGACAAGATGCACCGTCTTGAAGACATAAAAATAAAAGACCGTTTCAACTACAGCGAAATGCACCAGCTCTCGACAGAGGCTAGACAGAAGCTCGAAAAAATCAATCCCGAAACGCTCGCACAGGCAAGCCGTATTCCCGGAGTTTCACCAAGCGACATAAACGTGATGCTCGTTCTCCTTGGAAGATAGGACTTCATGTTTCACGTGAAACAAAGCACGCAAAAAAGGTTAAGTTTGAATAACTTACGAAAAACGGTAAAACAATTTTGTTCGATGCAAGCAGTCTTTTAAAGAAAACCGCCCTATAACAAAAAGGAGTGGACTACAGGTTAAAAACAAAACGGTTCTTTGTTGAAAATCCGCCTTCGTTATAACAACAGCAATCCGACACGGACGACAACTTTCGAATATACCTCGAAGGAGAAATATCGAAAAGACAAAAGAAGGAAAAGGAACGCAAAACTGCAAAACTTGAACTCGGACAAAAAACATGAAAGCCGAATACGGACAAAAACGGAATTATATAAAAACAAAATAAAGATGAACAACGAAAAACTTTTAGAGAACCTAAGATGTATCCCCGACTTCCCTCAGAAGGGAATAAATTTCAGGGACGTCACCACCCTATTCAAAAACGCCGAATGTCTGAAGATTATGGTGGACGAACTTTACGAAATATACAAAGACAAGGGTATAACGAAAATCGTAGGAATTGAAAGCCGCGGCTTCGTACTTTCGTCTGCACTTGCAATCAGACTTGGCGCTGGTGTCGTTCTGTGCCGCAAGCCCGGCAAACTTCCCGCAGAAACGGTTCAGGAGAGTTACACCAAAGAATACGGCGAAGACACTATCGAAATACACAAGGACGCTATCGACGAAAACGACGTGGTTCTTCTTCACGACGACTTGCTCGCAACGGGCGGCACGATGCGAGCTGCATACAATTTGGTGAAGAAGTTCAATCCGAAAGGAATCTACATGAACTTCATCATCGAACTTGTGAACGAAGGACTGAACGGACGCGAGAGTTTCGAGAAAGGTACTGAAATAACATCACTGCTTAAAGTATAGAACCGATCTATACAAAACAAAAAACGGACAACAGCCAAGCGGAAACGAAAATCGGCAAAGCATAGACAACCGTCAAGAGACCTATAAATTTCAAAAAAGAGGCGCAGCATCACGTTGCGTCTCTTTTTTGTTTGCATTTCCGCGAACCGCTCAAAACAGAGCAACACCTTCTATCCTATCCAAAACTTGCTACAATAAAAATTGGAACGACAAACGCTCTTCAACAAGAAGAAGCACAACATACAGAAAAGCATACTTCCCCACAGCAAGACAAAGACGCCATTCAAAAATTCAGCATCCGATAAAACTAAATTTAGCCAAGTGCAAGCAACAAAACGAAACCACTCCAACTGCAACAAGAAAAACGTATCTGCTATAACAAGCAAAACGCATCTGATGTAACAAGAAAAACGTATCTACTGCAACAAACAAACTGCATCAACTGCAACAAGCAAACAACAACGGCGACACCATTCATACATTGACATCATCATGTGCAGCACGATACGAAGCAACAAAGCAGAGCACGAACGACAACACCCAGCACCATAATGGCATGACTCATACATGCGCATAAAAAGAAGTCAACAGACTTACGGACAAGGAAGCCGCCGCCACAAAAACGAAGACCACACAGAGGAGAAAAAACAAAGAGCGCAAATCGTTTGCCCGTACGCTTTCTCTTTATTAACTTTGCCAAGCTTCGGCAGTTTGTTGCGCCGCCTCCAGACAAAAAGCAAGGCGTAGTTAATTTAAAGTTTCACGTGAAACAATTTAAAACAAATTATCAGTAAAACAATCACTTAGCGAAAATGACGAAAGAAGAAAACGAAAAGCGTTTGGAGCACCTGCGGGGCATTGTAAGCAACCTGCCGGGCAAGCCTGGGAGCTATCAGTATTACGACCGTGAGGGCACTATAATATATGTAGGCAAGGCTAAGAACCTAAAGAACCGCGTGTCGTCGTATTTTCACAAAGAGGTTGACAGATTCAAGACAAAGGTGCTCGTAAGCAAGATATGGGACATTACGTATACGGTAGTCAATACAGAAGAAGACGCCCTCCTGCTGGAAAACAATCTCATAAAGAAATACCAGCCGAAATACAACATTCTGCTTAAAGACGGAAAGACATACCCTTCCATCTGCATTACAAAGGAATACTATCCGCGCATCTTCAAGACAAGAGTAGTGAACAAGAAATTCGGAACGTACTACGGTCCGTTCAGCCACGTGGGCACTATGTATGCGCTGCTAGATATAATAAAGAAGCTTTGCAAGCCGCGCACGTGCCGTCTCGCCCTGACCGAGGAAGCCGTAAGGGAAGGCAAGTTCCGCCCGTGCCTCGACTATCACATAAAGAACTGCAACGGGGCGTGCATCAGCAAGCAGACGCACGAGGAATACATGGCGGCGATAAACCAGGCACGCGAGATTCTGAAGGGAAACACGCGCGACGTGCAGAAAACCATGTTCGAAGAGATGCAGAAGTTGGCAGAAGAGCTGCGCTTCGAAGAAGCCGAGGAGCTTAAACAAAAATACATCCTGCTCGACAACTTCCGTTCAAAGAGCGAGGTGGTGAGCCATACGATAAACAACGTGGACGTCTTTTCCGTCACCGACGACGAGAACATTGCCTACGTGAACTATATCCACGTTACGAACGGCAACATAAACCAGGCTTTCACCTTTGAGTTCAAGAAAAAGCTGCACGAGGACGAGAGCGAAATCCTCTCCCTTGCCATCGTCCAGATAAGGGAAAAACTGGGCAGCAACTCCAAGGAAATCGTGCTTCCACACGAGCTTGAACTGCCGCTTGAGGGCATTACGGTTACTGTTCCGCAAAGGGGCGACAAGAGAACGCTGCTGGAACTGTCGGAGATGAACGGCAAACAGTACCGTTTCGACCGTCTTAAACAGGCAGAGAAGCTCAATCCCGAGCAGAAGGCCGTGCGTCTTATGAAAGAGATACAGCAGGCGCTGAAACTGCCAAAACTGCCCTATCAGATAGAGTGTTTCGACAACTCAAACATCAGCGGTACCGACGCCGTGGCTGCCTGCGTGGTGTTCAAGAAGATGAAGCCAAGCAAGAAAGACTACAGGAGATACAACATAAAGACCGTTGTGGGCCCCGACGACTACGCCTCGATGAAAGAGGTTGTAAGGCGACGCTACACACGCCTTGTGGAAGAACAGCAGCCCCTGCCCGACCTTATCATCACCGACGGCGGCAAGGGGCAGATGAATGTGGTGAGAGACGTGGTCGTGGACGAGCTTCATCTCGACATTCCCATTGCCGGACTGGCCAAAGACGACCGCCACCGCACCAACGAACTGCTCTACGGCTTCCCGCCCGTTGTGGTGGGAATGAAGACAGACAGCGAGCTTTTCCGGTTGCTCACGCACATACAGGACGAGGTGCACCGCTTTGCCATTACGTTCCACCGCGACAAGCGCTCAAAGCATGCGCTGCATTCCGAGCTGGACGACATTAAAGGCATTGGCCCGAAGACCAAGGAAACGCTGCTGAAGACGTTCAAAAGCGTGAAGAAGATGCGCGAAGCCACGAAAGAGGAACTTGCCAAAGCCGTGGGAGAACAGAAGGCAACGCTGCTGAGAGAACACTTCGGGAAGAAATATCTTTAACGCCGGTATAAATAAAATTAACTCTAAAAAGGTGTGCAAGCATAAATAAATGGCTACCTTTGTAGTTGATTACTACAACAAACAACCACAATGAGAACTGTTATACAGCGCGTGTCCAACGCCTCGGTAACGATAAACGGAAAAACCAAGTCTGCCATTGGAAAGGGTTTTCTCATCCTTCTCGGAGTTTGCGCGGAAGACACGGAAGAAGACGTTGCGTGGCTCGTCAAGAAGACAGCCAACCTGAGGGTCTTCGACGACGAGAACGGCGTGATGAACCGCTCCATCATCGACTGCGGGGGCGACATCCTCGTGGTAAGCCAGTTCACACTGATGGCGTCATACAAGAAAGGCAACCGCCCATCGTGGATAAAGGCAGCGCCCCACAGCATATCCGTGCCGCTCTACGAGTTGTTCTGCCGACAGATGTCGGCTGCAATAGGCAAGCCAGTGGCAACGGGCGAGTTCGGCGCCGACATGAAAGTGGAGCTGCTCAACGACGGTCCGGTGACGATCTGTATGGACACGAAAAACAAAGAATGAACACTCGCAACAGATGACAATAGAAGAAGCACAGAAAGCCGTAGACAAATGGATAAAGACCTACGGCGTGAGATATTTCTCGGAACTTACCAACATGGCATGCCTCACCGAAGAAGTGGGCGAACTGGCACGCATTATGGCCCGCCGCTACGGCGAACAGAGCTTCAAGCAGGGCGAGAAAGCCGACCTTGGAGAGGAGATTGCCGACGTTCTGTGGGTGCTTATCTGCATAGCCAACCAGACTGGCGTTGACCTCACCGCAGAGCTTGAGCGCAGCTTCGCCAAGAAGACACGGCGCGACGCCGAAAGGCACTTGAACAACAGCAAGCTGAAAGGCTGACAGCACTGCGAAACACGGGCTTTGCCCCTACCCCAAGAACAAATGCCAAGGAAAACATCATACAAACAAACTAAAACAATATGACAACAGAAAACATTTCGGCTGCCGGCCAAGAAGCCAAGAAAGAGCAGCAAAGCAAATACGAAGCCGCTTTGGCGAAGTACGACACCAATCTCGACGACAACGAAGTGCGCGAGGCTGTGAAGAAAATCATTGCAGAGAAGGTTCACGAGAACGACAACCTTGAAGTGAAGAAATTCCTTATGGGAAGCATCGAGCTTACCACTCTGAAGACAACCGACTCAGAGGAAAGCGTGCTCGCCTTCACCGAAAAGGTAAACCAGTTTGACGAGGTTTACGGCGACCTGCCCCACGTTGCAACGATATGCGTGTATCCTTGCTTCGCCAAGGTAGTGAGCGAGACGCTGGAGATAGACGGCGTAGAGATCGCGTGCGTGTCGGGCAGCTTCCCGTCATCGCAGGCCCTCATCGAGGTGAAGGTTGCCGAGACTGCTCTCGCTATTAAGGACGGAGCAACAGAGATAGACATCGTCATGCCGGTTGGCAAGTTCCTCAGCGGCGACTACGAGGGTGTGGCCGACGACATAAGCGAGCTGAAGCAGACATGCGGCGACAAGGCCATGAAGGTGATACTTGAAACGGGATGTCTGAAGACAGCACAGAACATAAAGAAAGCTTCCATCATAGCAATGTACGCCGGTGCCGACTACATAAAGACCTCCACCGGAAAGCTGGAGCCTGCGGCAACGCCCGAAGCAGCCTACGTGATGTGCCAGGCTATAAAGGAATACTACGACGAGACGGGCATTCAGATTGGCTTCAAGCCTGCCGGAGGCATAAACAGCGTAATGGACGCACTCATCTACTACACCATAGTAAAAGAGGTTCTGGGCGAGAAATGGCTTACGAACAAGTGGTTCCGCCTCGGAACGAGCCGACTTGCCAACATGCTGCTGAGCGAGATTGAAGGCAAGGAAACGAAATTCTTCTGATAGAGCACTACGCTGACCGGAAAGCGCCAACGCATTCCGGTCAGCATTGCATTTATACATACATAACATTTATCAAAACATTAAAAAATCAATCACATGAAAAGAATCCTAATCCTTTCGACTGCGGTTCTTGCACTTGGCGCAACGAATGCCAACGCACAAGAAACCGCATCGCTCCAGAAGGCCACACGACTTCTGAACCGCATCTTCATGCCGCAAAAGAAACACCTTGCAGCAAGGCCTGAAGAGAGCAGCGAAACAAAGGTAATGAGGCCTTCAAAGGCTTACAACTATACCATGAGCGAAAGCCAGTGGGTGCTCGACAACAGCCAGGAACTGGAGTGGAACACCTCCGGCTACAACACGCAGACGACAACCACAGAGAGCAACGCCGAAAAGACGAGAACGCAGACAAAGTATGACGAGGTGTACGGCAACATAGCCACAGAAACAACAGCAAGCACCTACGACGTGTCTGCCGCAGAGTGGTCTACCCCACTCGTCACCATGTCGCGCGAACTGCTGAAGGACGAAAAGAACCGCGTTACCAACGACAAGATAAACACTCTTGACGAAGACGGCAAGACAATGGAGACGGTGCAGAACAACGTTTACACCTACGGCGACGACGACCGAATGAGCAGCCTCATTACAACAGTTGATATGAGCGACGACGACGAGGGCAGCCTGCTTGTGCCGATAACCTTCACCAACCTGGTATGGGACGCCTACGACACGTCTTCTTTCTTCAGCATCGACAACGATGCCGACGACCTTGGACTGCTCAACAACGACAGTTTCCGCCTGAAGTCGGGCAAGGTAAGCATCTCGGCATATGGCGTCAGCATGACGGGAAACATCAACGTTACATATACCGACACGGAAAGCGAACTGAAGATGAGCATGAAAGCCATGGGCATGACCGTTATGAACACTACCGTCAAGAAGACAAAGACCGACGACTACGGCAGCTATACCGTGAACGCCACGGTTACAGCTGACGGAGAGACAACGACAATGAGCAAGACCGTGAAACTGAACCAGTACGGCGACAAGACAAACTGCGTTGAGCAAACGTCAGACGAACCGGACAGCCTGTATGAACAGAACTACAATTACGAATACAACGTTCTTGACGACGGCACGGCCCTGAAGAAATCCGTTGTCGTGAGCACCAGGAACTCATCGTCAGAGAGTCTGAAGGAAACCGAAAAGACTGTGTATGAAGACTACATCGACTGCTCTAAGGGCACAACTGCAATAAAGAACGTTGCCGAAAGCACTTCTACAGGCACTACAAACGGTTTCTACGGACTTAACGGCTCGTTGACGGGCAAATCCCTGTCAAACCTACCGAAAGGCGTTTATATCGAAAAGAAAGACGGAAAGACAATAAAGGTTGTGAAGAGATAAGAGTCCACAACTGAATATAAAGAAAAAACGATGCGTCCTTGCAATTGCAGCGACGCATCGTTTTGTTTATGTATAAGCCGTAATGTGAACGGCTTTGCGTTTCGACAGAGAGAGAGTTACATGTCGCGCCTTGCGACGAATTCAAGGTATGCGTTCAGACTGTCGCGCACGCCGGCATCAACCGTGTATGCGTCTATGAACGACTGTGCTTCGTTGCGGAAATCCGCCATGCGCTTGCGAGCATATTCTATGCCTCCGTTGTCCTTGGCGAAAGCCACCAGCACAGAAATCTCGTCAGCGGTTGCGGTGCGCTCCTTTACCTTGTAGGCAAGTTTGGTCATGCTCTCGTCATTGACAGTGTTCAGAGCGTATATAACGGGCAGCGTGAGCTTCCCTTCCGCCATGTCGTTGCCTGTCGGCTTGCCTATGTCTGTGGAGTCGTAATAGTCGAAGATGTCGTCGCGAATCTGAAAGATAATTCCAAGATTCTGTCCGAATTTCTTTGCCTTCTCAATGACATCTTCCGATGCACCTGCCGACAGTGCTCCGATGGCGCAGCAAGCCTCGAAGAGGGCCGCCGTCTTTTGTTTAATAACCTGATAGTAAACGTCTTCCGATATGTTCTCGTTGGCAATGTTCGAGAGCTGGAGAATCTCTCCCGAAGCGAGTGTGCGACCCAGTTCAGCAAGATATTTCACGATGTTAGTGTTGTTGGTGAACGCCACTCTGAGCAGTGCCGTCGACAGCAGATAGTCGCCCACGAGAACAGCCACCTTGTTGTCGTATTCTGCATTGACCGATGCCTGTCCGCGACGCTCGTCGCTCTCGTCAACCACATCGTCGTGCACCAGGCTCGCCGTATGCAGCAGCTCCAGTCCGACGGCAGCGTTCTGCGTAACGTCGGTCACCTTGCCGAAGTTTTTCGCCATCAGCAGGATAAGCATTGGGCGCATGCGTTTTCCCGTGCGCTGACGTATGTAGGCAAGAACCTGCGAAAGCAAACCGTCGGTGTGGGAAAGCGATTCGGCGAAGAGCGAGTTGAAATCGCCAAGTTCACTCTCTATCGGTTGTTTGATGCGTGATAAATAATCCATCGGTTTTAAATTTGCTACAAAATTAGTGCTTTTATCCGATTTATCAGAAAAAAACCGTAACTTTACACGTTATTCTATTTGAATAAAGACAAATCTGTATAAAATTATAAGCACAAGAAAAATTCACATTACGGCTATGGACAAGCTCTTCCTCATCGACGCCTACGCGCTGATATACCGCTCATACTATGCGTTCATAAAGAATCCGCGGATCAACTCAAAAGGCATGAACACGAGCGCAATAATGGGATTCTGCAACACTCTGCACGAGGTTTTGCAGAAGGAGCAGCCCACCCACCTGGGCGTAGCTTTCGACCCCCACGGACCAACCTTCCGCAACGAAGCCTACAAGCAGTACAAGGCTCAGCGCGAGGAGACTCCCGAAGACATCCGTGCGGCGGTGCCGGTGATAAAAAGCATACTGGAGGCCATGCACATACCCGTGCTCGAAGTGGCGGGATATGAAGCCGACGACGTTATAGGCACGCTGGCAAAAAAGGCGGGCGCCGAGGGCATCGACACATATATGCTTACGCCCGACAAGGACTACGGCCAGCTGGTGGGCGGAAACGTGAAGATGTTCCGTCCGCGCCACGGCGGTGGATACGAAACACTCGACACCGAAGGGATAAAGGAAAAATACGGCATTGACTCGCCCGAACAGGTTATCGACTTGCTTGGACTGATGGGCGATGCAGCCGACAATATTCCCGGATGTCCAGGCGTGGGAGAAAAGACTGCCGCAAAACTCATCAGGCAGTACGGCAGCATCGACGCCCTACTCCACCGAACCGGCGAGCTGAAAGGCGCACTCAAGAAAAAAGTTGAGGACAATGCAGAACAGATAAAATTCTCGCAATTCCTCGCCACAATAAAAACCGATGTTCCCATAGAGCTGAATCTCGAAGAACTGAAAGTCTCTGAACCCGACGAGCAGCGAGTGACGGAAATTTTCCACGAACTGGAGTTCAAGACCTTCGCAGAGAGATTTCTTAACAAACCTAAAAAACAAGCAAAAAAAGTTTCAAACGAACTCAGTCTCTTCGCCGATTTTACGGCCGACGGGAAGGAAACAGAAAAAAACGGAGTTTCTCAAAGCATAAAGACAACACCGCACAAATACGAACTCGTTGAAAACGTGGACGATATGCAGCGTCTTTGTGATTTATTCCTTACAAACAGTTTTTTGTGTTTTGACACAGAAACCACGTCAACAAGCGCCATTGACGCAGAATTGGTGGGACTTAGCTTCAGCATCAAGGAAGGCGAGGCTTTCTATGTGCCTGTACCGAAAGAAAGGGACGAGGCACAGAAAACGGTCGACATTTTCAAACCGGTCTACGAAAACGCAGGAATCATGAAGATCGGCCAGAACATGAAATACGACATAGAGGTATTGCGCAACTACGGCATTGAGGTGAAAGGCGAAATGTTCGACACCATGATTGCCCACTACCTCATACAACCGGAACTGAGGCACAACATGGACTACATGGCAGAGATATACCTCGACTACCAGACCATACACATAGAGGAACTGATTGGGCCGAAGGGCAAAGGACAAAAAAACATGCGCGACCTAACGCCCGCACAAGTATACGAATATGCCGCCGAAGATGCCGACATCACGCTCAGACTGAAAAACAAGCTTGAGCCGGAACTGAAAAAGTACGGTGCGGAGGATCTGTTCCGGAACATCGAGATGCCGCTGATGCCGGTGCTGGCAGAAATGGAGATGAACGGAGTGTGTCTCGACACGGCTTCACTGAAAGAAACGTCAACTGTGCTCACCGGCAGGATGAAGGAAATCGAAAAGCGCATCTACGAGCTTGCCGGCACGGAGTTCAACATCGCCTCGCCAAAACAAGTGGGCGAGGTTCTCTTCGACAGGTTGCGCATCGTCGAGAAGGCAAAGAAGACGAAAACAGGACAGTATGTTACCAGCGAAGAAGTGCTCCAGCAGCTGAAAGGCAAGCACGAGATTGTTGCCGACATACTGGAACACAGGGGATTGAAGAAACTGTTGGGCACATACGTCGACGCTCTGCCGAAACTTATCAACCCGCGCACCGGACACATCCACACGTCGTTCAACCAGACCGTTACCGCCACCGGGCGACTCTCGTCGAGCGACCCCAACCTGCAGAACATCCCCGTGCGCGGAGAAGACGGCAAGGAGATACGCAAAGCATTCATCCCCGAACCCGGATGCGAGTTCTTCTCGGCAGACTACAGCCAGATAGAGCTGCGCGTGATGGCTCATCTGAGCGGCGACGAAAACATGATCGAAGCCTTCCGCGAGGGCTACGACATCCATGCCGCCACGGCTGCAAAGATATACAAGAAGGGTATCGGCGAGGTGACACGCGACGAGCGCACAAAGGCAAAGCGCGCCAACTTCGGGATAATCTACGGCATTACGGTGTTCGGCCTTGCCGAGCGCCTTGACATAAGCCGCGACGAGGCCAAACGCCTTATCGAGGGATATTTCGAAACCTTCCCTAAGGTCAAGGAGTATATGGAAAAGAGCAAGCAGGTGGCGCGCGCCAACGGATATGTGGAGACGCTCTTCCACCGCCGCCGCTACCTTGCCGACATAAACTCGCGCAACGCCACGGTGAGGGGCTTTGCCGAACGCAACGCCATAAACGCCCCCATTCAGGGCACGGCGGCCGACATTATTAAAATAGCCATGATAAACATCTTCCGCCGCTTCCGCCAGGAAGGCATACGCTCGAAAATGATTCTCCAGGTACACGACGAACTCAACTTCAGTGTCGTTCCCGAGGAGCACGACAAGGTGGAGCGCATCGTAACGGAAGAGATGCAGAACGCCTTCACGATGCAAGTCCCCCTCCTTGCCGACAGCGGATGGGGAACGAACTGGCTTGAAGCTCACTGACATACATGCCGCAAGCCCACCGCAACGGATAGTGCAAACTAAACATTTGGGCGATATGGCTGGCCATGTCTCCGAGCCGGAGAACTGATTGGAGGCATGGATACGGGAAAACCACTGTTTGGTGATGACCAGACTTCCCCAAAGGCAGAAAAACAAATGTAAACAACAGTCATAAATATGATTAGGCTTGCAACGTTCAACGACATTGCACAGATAGCAAACATCTACGACCGCGTGCTGGAACAAGAAGAGCGGGGACTGGCCTCAATAGGCTGGCAACGTGGTGTCTATCCAACAAAAGACACTGCACGACAAGGCGTTCTGCGCAAAGACATGTTTGTATATGAAGACAATGCCACGCACAAAATATCAGCGGCAGCAATAATCAATCACGTTCAAGTCCAATCATATACTAAGGGGGAATGGACCGTAAAGGCAGACGGCAACGAAGTGCTGGTGCTCCACACACTAGTGGTCAATCCGCAAGAGAAAGGAAAAGGCATCGGAACAGCATTCATCGCCTTCTATGAGCATATGGCCAAAGAAAAGGGCTGCAAGACACTCCGCATGGATACACAGGCAAAGAACACCACCGCCCGTACACTGTACAAAAAACTCGGATATACGGAAATAGGTATTGTGCCATGCAGCTTCAACGGAATACAAGGCATCCGGCTTGTGCTTCTTGAGAAAATTCTGAAGTAAAATCGTGCCCCACACCCGTTTAAATTACAAACCCTTAAACTGTGTCAACCTACTTTTTGTAACTTGACACAGTTTTTTTGCAAACCCTGCTAATCTTTTCACAACGGTTTCCAGTTCTTGAATTTTCTGAGTCTTCTTTAGGAAGCCTTTAAACAGGACAGCAATATTCAAAAAAGGGGTCACTTGCAAAAACGTGTGGATTAGGCAAAAATCTTGGACAGTCTAAAAAGA